>CAZENQ010000056.1:0-18458 GCA_964513655.1 uncultured Pirellulales bacterium
GATATTGGGATATGTACTGTTGGGGGCGCTGGTAACTCGATTTGCGGTATTGTTTACTGCGGGCGGGTCGGCGGGGCAGGACAAGAAGATAACGCAGCCGGGACGAGTGGAGGATGCCGCTAAAGCGGGATTGCTTCGTATCTCGTATCTGGTATCTCGTATCTCGTTAGTTGAGGGCGGCTCTGAGGGTCGAAATTACAAATTACAAGCATCAAATAACAAACAAATTTCAATTACATAAATTCAAATGTTCAAAACGAGATTCCTGCCCCCTAAGGGGTAAACTTCGCTGGGACAGGCAAGATTGCGGGCTCAAAAGGGCTTTAAGATAAGGAAAAAAGGGGGAAATGGGTTGATTGTGGGTGCGGGGGTATGAATGGGCGTTTTTTCTTGACATATTCAGTCAGGAAGATATACTGGTGTAGGTTCAGGAGGAATTGATAAAAGGCGTATCATCGAGTTACACCCATTTCCCCCTATATAAAAGCGGTATTTGTAGTGTGTCTGGCGGCGGTGAGGCCGAGAAACGGAGGTAGATATGGATACGAAAAGAGAGGTAAAAACGGGCGTGGTGATGGTGGGTTGGGGAAGTGGTATAATTGGTGAGTTCAGCATGTGAGGAGCTAATCGGGTGATTTATTTTGGGCGAAAAGGCAAATTGACGGAACAGGAAGCCGCCTTTGCGCATCCTATAAGCGGATAGAGAACGCCTTTTAGCGAAAGGAGCGGAAAAATGAAGCTCACAATTGTTGTAAGCGTGTCAATTTTGTTATCTATCGCATCTAATTCGGGTGGGACGAGCTTTTACGTGCCATCAAGGAACTATCCGAGAATCCAAGACGCAATAAATGCAGCTTCAGATGGTGATGAGGTTGTTGTCGCTCCGGGCATATACACGGGTCCGGGTAACCGCAACCTGGACTTCGGTGCCGGGTTACCCGCGGGCCAGACAAGGGCTATAATCCTGAGAAGCACCATTAATCCTGACTTTCCCGACTGGGACATCGTTGCTGCGACGGTTATTGACTGCGGGGGCAAGCCGGAGCATAGGGAGGCTGCGGATAGCGGGGCTGCGAATCGTGCGTTCTGGTTCCACAGGGGCGAGGGTCCAAACACCGTAGTTATGGGATTTACTATCAGAAACGGTTACTCGCGAGGGCACAAAGGGGCGGACGGGGCCGCCAATCTGCCTGACCAGTATACCTGGCTGCCGCCTATGCACAACGGCCCATATTGGCCCTTCGACACCGCGTGGCACGATCCCTGCGGGCCGCCAATTGCCGATTATGGTCAAGACTCGCCTTTTAATGCTCGCGGGTACGGCGGCGCCATTCTGTGCGGCGCGGATGGCAGAAACTTGCCTGCGGACCGTGTTGCCTGTTCGCCTACAATAAGATACTGCATAATCGAAGACTGTACCGTGACGGGCGGTGAGGGCGGCAGAGGTGCCGACGGCATGGATGGCCCGTTTCAATGGTATGCCGCCACAGCTTATGTCGAACCGGGTACCCCCGGTTGCGCGCCGATTGACCTGACGGACAGCCCGGTACTCATCTGCGATCCCGAGGCGGAGCCCGGCGACGAACCGCAGGAGCGAGATCCGCTCACCTCAGAGAATGGCCAGTGGGGCGGGCGCGGCGGCGACGGGGATGGAATGGGCTTTGGCGGTGCCATTGCCTGCAGAAATGCGAGCAGTCCGGTCATTACCGGCTGTATATTCAGAAATAACATTGCGCGAGGCGGCGTTGGTGGTGACGGCGGCAATGGCGGTGACCCTTTCACTGAAGATTTCGGAGAGACCTGGGACGGGGATGAGGCCTCAGGCGGTGACGCCGGATGGGGCTGGGGTGACGGCACAGGTGGCGTCATTTATTCTGAAGGCGGCGGTGGTCCAATCGTAACCAATTGTACATTCGAAGGTAGTACCGCGACTATGGGCCTCGGCGGCGAAGGTGGCGCCAGGAGCCAGGGGAATGAGGGCGACCCGCGGGCTCTCGAGGGCCTTAACGGTATAGCCGTGCCCGATGGTCTTATTTCGGGCGGTGCGGCCTACTACAACAACCTTACAACGGCAGAGTTCACCAACTGTACGTTCATCGGCAACGCGGCCTATGAGATCTCGGTACCGGACCAGTTATCCGGCGTGCCCAGTCCGGCGAGGATATACACCGTGGGGGGCGCACTGTATTTTTATGGGAATAACAATGTAAATCTCAGTAACTGTGACTTTACGAATAACTCAGGCGGGGCGGTATACTGCGGGCAGAGCTGCAACATATCCATCAGCAACGATTATGACCCCAATGGCGAGTGCTCGTTCAGCGGCAATTCCGACCCCAACGACAGTGATGATCTTTGGACGGACAGGCATGTCGACTTCGGCACCGGCGCCGCTGTCTATATCGGTAAGGATTGTACTGTAAACCTACGAGGCTGTAACTTCGGGGGCAATTCAGCCAAGAATGAAGGTGGAGCCTTGATGTCCAAGAGTGATGCGTCGCTGACGGGCTGCTCTTTCAGCAACAATACAGCCGGCAATTACGGCGGCGCGATAGACCTTTATGATATGGGCAGAGTTTTAACAATCGAAGCCAACGACTGCAGCTTTGTCGGCAATGAAGGCAAGTATGGCGGCGCTATCTCTTCGGAGGTTTTCGCGGCTACATTTACCAATTGTTACCTTAGTAATAACACCGCTGAGGTTGGCGGGGCGCTGCACCTTGTGTCGGGTGTTGTCGAGATTACAGGCGGCGGCATTAGCGGCAATGTCGCAACCGGCGGAGGGGGCGGTGGTATGCATTGTCAGCTTACGGAGGCCCAGATAAGCAACTGCACAATCCAGGACAATTCGGCCTATGGCGTCTCAGGCTCGGGTGGCGGGGTCAATTTCGCGGGAGCAGCAGCTGTTCATGTGGTTAAGAATTGTCTGCTGACCGGCAACTATGCTGCTACTAATGGCGGTGCAATATTCTGCAGCAATGCAACGCCTGAGATTGAGAACTGCACATTTTTCGGCAACGCTACTGCGGGTAATGGCGGCGCGATATTCGCCGATTGGAGCTCATTGGCTTTGGTAACCAACTGCATCTTAAGCAACTGCACGAGCCACGCAATTCACGAGGAGGATTTCACCGGTGATGCAGTTGTAACACATAGTCTATTTTATAATAATAGCGACGGCGACTACTATGACGCGGGTACAGGCACTACCTATACCGGGCCGGACGGGATTGCAGACATTCCAAGCGGCAGAGACAATATATATGGTGATTCATTGTTTGTTACTGGTCCGGGGGGCGATTATTATCTGAGCCAGACTGCGGCGGGACAGGTGGCTGACAGCCCTTGCATGGATGCTGGCAGCGATTTGGCCACCAACTTGGGAATGGAAATATATACAACACGAACAGACGAAGTAGGAGATGAGGGAATTGTAGATGTAGGTTATCACTATCCGATATCAAGTACTGTGGACGCCAACTTGGCTGTGGATTTGGATACAGATGAATTGTGGATGTATCAGAATCTTCCGGGGCAGAGTAACTCTGATTTAACGGCGGGTGTTTCGGTTACGGATGACCCGTGGGGTAATGCCACCTATAGCTATGCGTGGGAGATTGTGCTGCCGGCGGATGTCAGCTTAGCGCCGGTAACAGTAGATGGTGGTGGGGCCGGTGACGCGTACTGGACGTTCGCAGCGCGGGGTTGTGATGAGCCGGGAGGCTTATCTGACTCGGGGCAAACATTTACGGTCAGGGTAACGGTTACAGGAGATGATTACGGCAATACGGGTCAAGTGGAAGCAGAGTTCGGGATAGCACTTCTTGGTGACGTTGATAATAATGGCGTGATAAATGTTGCGGACCGTTCGATAGCGAATGTATTCTGGGTAGCGGGTTCGGCCGGGCCTTATACGCTTCGCGACTGTGATGTGAACTGCGATGGTGTCGTGAACGTCGCTGACAGGTCTTTCGCAAACGTGATATGGGTGGGTGGGCTTGGCCAGAAATCGGTGAGCAGTCCGTGCCCGTTACGTTAATTTCAAATTACACATCTCGAGTTTCAGATTTTGGGGGAACGCAGTTGTGGATTCGGTGCTCCTTAGGGGATAAATCCCTTGGCGATGAACTGCGCGGGGATGACAGGGGAAGACGCGGGATGATAGGTGGTCGGTGGTGTGCGTGGGCTAAGCAGGGGGGATCGACAGGTTGTTTAGGCAGGTTTGGGCGTTCCTTTTTAGTATTTTCAGGCCGGGGCGTTTGATAGGGGAGTCGGCGAATTCGGTTTTGAACTCGTCTTCGGTCATATCCAAGATTCTCCGGAGGTTTAGATTTGCGCGAGCGGGGTAGAATTTGAAGTTTTTGTTTTTACATACGGGGGCATTCTGCTGATATGGGCAGGCGAGGACACATTCGTCACAGCCGAAGAGGCGGTCGTGGATTTTTTCAGACAAGTCAAGGGGAATCTGGCCTTTGTATTCTATTGTCAAATAACTGATACATTTGTTGGCGTTGAACTGGCCATCCGGCTGCAATGCGCCTGTTGGACAGGCGTGGATACATTTGTTGCAGTTAGAGCAGTCACTTGAAAGCGGTTGGTCCGGTTGAAGATTCAAGTTAGTTATTATTTCGGCGAGGAAGATTTGGGGGCCGAGATTGGGATTGATTAGCATGTGATTTTTGCCGATGAAGCCGAGGCCCGCGCGAGCGGCGAGAGCCCTTTCGGGCACAGGAGCTGAGTCGACACAAATCCTGAACTTGAAGTCGGTGTCAGCGACGGAAGCTATAAAGTCAGTGAGTTTGCGCAAAAGGCTCTTTATGAATGAGTGGTAATCCTGGTACTGGGCGTATTTTGCTATCCTTCCCGCCGGGGCGTTTGCATCCGGCGGTTCTGTTTCTATTATTGGTGGTTTGTAATTCAGGCCGAGGCAAACCACTGATTGTGCGCCCTGCAAAAGTCTGGCGGGGCTGGTTCGTTTATTGAGGTTTTTGCGCATATAGAGCATTCGGCCTGCGTAGCCGAGTGCGAGCCAATCGTTGAAGAATTTGAACTGCTTGTCATCCAAGGGCGAGGCATCTGTTATGCCAACGAGGGCGAAACCGAGTTCGATGGCTTTTTGCTTTATGTCTTGAACCAGGGTCATAGGTGACGATTATACAGGATTTTGGCAGGACCGGCAGTGGAGAGTTGGATTAGTTCAAGGATTGGGCGAATATTTCGAAGTCGAGGAAGTTAATTATTCCGTCGCCGCCGGCGGGGGCGATATCTATGGACGGGGCATTTTTGAGCCAGTTGTTTGAAAGAATATCCAGGTCGTAGAGGTCGACGGAACGGTCGCCGTTGAAGTCTGTCAATAAAGAGCCACTTACAATAAGAGAATAATACTGCTGACCGTTTGTCAATGCTCCTTTATAGGTGACTTCGGCGGTATAATTGCCCGGGACAGAGGGGGAGGAGATGATTACCTGCTCGACGTTATCCAGGGTGTTGTCGCCGGTTGCGGCGGGGTCATTTGGGCTGGCCGGGTTCAAGACAAACGGATAATAAGTTGTTGAGCCGTTAGGGTCGATAAGGCGCAGGTCGAGGTCGTTTACCAGCCGGGGCGTAGGGTCATCCAATTCCTCAATGGCGGCAGCGGGCGGGTCTGTCCAGCATAGAGTCGCCTTGATTGGGGCGCCTGTGCCAGATTCAAACGTATAAGTGGCCACTGTGTTAACATCATCCAGCAGGCCTTCGACAATCTTGTTCGCGTCGGAGAAGTCATAGTGGTCGGTTATCTGTTCGGCGGCAGCATGTGTATTCATTAGTCCCCAGCCAAATTTGTAATCGGGGCCTGGTCTGCCGAGGTCGTCGGCAGTGTGAATTATAAGTGCCTTTAAGGTGCTGGAGCGCATGGCCTGGGCGGGAAAGAGCTCGCCGTAGTACTCGACCAACAACATTGCAGCGCCCACAGCGCCGGGCGCGGCCATGCTGGTACCGCTCCATGAGTCGTAGCTGCTGTCGCTATTGGCTATAGGCGAGTACAGACCTATTCCGTTGGTCACGATGTCAGGTTTTATTCGGCCGTCGTCGGTCGGCCCCCAGCCGCTAAAGTCCGCCATCGTGCCCTGTCCCGGGTCACGCACACCTCCAGAAACAGCATCGTGGACAGCGCCGACGGTCATAATATTCTTTGCGGAACCGATGGTCATAATCGTATCGAAACCCCCGTTGTCCCAGCCATCGTCGCAGGGGTCTTCAGCAGGGTCGTACTGTTTAGTTCTCCATAGTAAGTTTGGTCCGGCTTTTTTTGGGTACTGAAATGTGCTTCCCTCGGCTGGTGCATCATCAGTGCGGTCATTGCCTGACGCCTTAAAGGGTAAATAGTAAGGGGCGTTATAGCAGAGCTGGTCCCAGTCGGCCACCTCAGGGTCGTAAATCCCGAAATAATCCGATTCTCTACTTGGCCATGTTCCATACCAGCGAGGCGGCGAAAAGCCGTGTTCCCAGCCGCATATGTAGCCGTAGGAATGGTTGGAAACCTGTATTTTGCCAGGTTCATTAGGATAGCTCATCGCGCGTGAAGTCATCTCCGATAAATCATAGGTCCACTCATAAGAATCAATCAGTATGCTCGGTGCCATTCCGAGGGCATTGGCGAAAACTCCGGCGCCGCCGATTGTTCCGCCAACATGTGTAGAATGGTCATGATAAGCGGCGCCATCGAGAATAGTTACACGTCCACCAAACTCTTGATGGGTTGTTCTTGGGGCGCCGCCGTCCCAGAGACCGACGGTCAAACCAGCACCAGTCAGGTTGTATGGTGGGGTATTTCTAATGAGGTCCACGCCGATTGATATTGCCGCATTTAGGTTGCAGGTTTTGTAAACATAAACCCTGTCGCCATCTATCGCCATCAATTCAAAGAGAGTATTTCCAATTTGCCCTTTTGGTATCCAGCCTTGTCTTTCTGCTATTTCCCACGCAGCAGCTTTTCTGAGGTGGCTTTCTGTTGCCAGACGCTCAACGGCCTGCTGACGCAGTGTCGGTTCACTGAGGTCGACAACAGGCTGGCCGTAGGCTGGGACATTTGCTAATGCACAAGTCAAGTCAGCAAAGATGAATATCAGCAGTAAGAAGCGAGAGAAATAAAAATCGCCGCGTCGGTCCGTAAATGCCGCCACCGCCGGGCCCCTACCGTAGAAACTATTCTTCATCCCAACCTACCTATTCATCACCCATTCGCCGGAAAACAACTCTGAAAGACATCTTAAGAATTTATTATAGCTTAAGTGACATTTGAAATCAAGTCAAAACTTGGTTTTATGAAGCGACCGATGCTTATATTTCAGCAGTGCTCCAAATGAGGTTTCTGTCTTGTAAATGCAGATTTAACTTTGTAACATAGCTACGTTTATCAAGGAGAACTAAAAAATGGCAAAGGGATTAACAGGTATAATAGGGGGCACGGGCCTGGGTGAGGCGCTTGCTGCTGATATCAGCGAGGCGGAATTTCACGACGTAGAAACACCCTTCGGAAAGCCAAGCACAAAGGTCATGGTCGGCAGATTAGGGGCAAACAAGATTGCATTTGTCAATCGGCACGGCGAGGGTCACAAACTTTCGCCGAGTAGGGTTCCATTTGCGGCGAATATTTTTGCGTTGAAAAAACTCGGCGTTCATACATTGTTAGCAAGCGGGGCGGTCGGGTCGCTCCGTGAGAAAATCGCACCGGGCGACTTAGTGTTGGTTGACCAGTTTATTGACAAGACATTCAAACGGACAAACAGTTTTTTTGGTGATTATGCGGCGGTCCACTGCGAGATGACGCAGCCAGTCTGCGAGCGGCTTCGAAAGCAACTATTAGAAGCCGCCAAGACAATCGACGTGAAAACGCACTCTAAGGGGACCTACATTTGTATGGAGGGCCCGCAATTTTCCACACGAGCCGAATCGCTAATGCACCGTGTGTGGGGCGGTGATTTAATCGGTATGACGGCGATGCCGGAGGCCAAATTAGCGAGAGAGGCACAAATCTGCTACGCACTGGTTGCGCTGCCGAGCGATTACGACTGTTGGCGAGTCCACGAAGAAAGGAAAGATAAGCAGACGCTGCTGGAGGAGATAATGTCAAACCTGCAAACGGCAACAAACAATTGCTTAGAGCTTATCAAGGCGGTTTTGCACACCGGCGGCGAACTTGTTTGCGAGGACTGTCCGTGCAGAAAGAGTCTCGACTTGGCGGTCTGGACCGACGAGAGCCAGATCAGGCCGGCTGATGAAGAAGAATTAAAAGTATTGTTTGAGTGAGGTAAAACGCATACTATATGGTCATTGAGCAAAGAAAACGGAATTCGAAAGGACAACAGAAATGAAAAGACCGAGCCAGAAGGTGTTTGTCCTGTTAGCAGGTGTTTTGATTATGCTAAGTGCAGGATGTAACGAGCAGGGCCTGTCAGACACGAGAAGAAGCAGGATTATAGCCAATGAAAACAGGCAGTTAAGCAAGGAGATTGAAAGTAAAAAAAAGCTGCTTGCAAAATGCCTGGAAGAAAAGCAAGTCATGAAGAAAAAGTTAGAGACGGACATGTGGAGTATAGCAGACCCGTTTATTGATGAAAACGTGATATTGCGCCAGGAAAACAAGAAGCTCAAGGCAGAAATAGAGCAGCTCAAAGCAGGGTCGACAGCCCCTGAATAATCAGAAAAAGTGGGACAACCCGGGAGTCTTAAAGTCCAGCCCAAGGAACTCGTGGAAGAACCGGAGGAACTACAAATAAAGCCGAGGCTAGTTAAAGAACCCGAACCTTAGTGAGAACTCTCAGGCACTATGACGGCACAGTTTGGTGGCGGCGTTTACACAATCGGGTAATTTTTCCCGGGGGTAGTGATTTTGCATTGCGGCCGCGACAAGTCCTACGAACATCGGCTGAGGTCTAAGCGGGCGTGAAGTCAGGCAGGGATGTGCCTGGGTTGCCAAAAAGAATGGATGGGAGGGCATCTCGAGGATTTGCATGATTGGCTGATGTGGCGCTTTTCCGGAGAAGACCAGGCCGGCTTTTTCCAGCGTTTCAATGTAGCGGGGGTCAACCTCGTAGCGATGTCTAAATCGCATTCTGACTGAATCGGCTTTGCCAAAGAGCTTCCATGCAAGCGTTTGTTTTTTTAATTCTATGTCTCTTCCACCAAGACGCATGTTTCCACCAAGGCCTTCTATTTTTTTCTGTTCGGGCAATATATCGATTACGGGCTCCGGGCAATCGGAGTCAATCTCCGTGCTATTGGCGTTTGAGAGTCCGCAGACATTACGGGCGAATTCTATAACTGCCATCTGAAAGCCGAAGCACAGACCGAGGTAAGGTAGATTGTTTTCTCTGGCATATCTTACACAGGCGATTTTGCCATCGACGCCGCGAGTGCCGAATCCGCCCGGGACGATAATACCATCGACGCCTGAAAGGTGGTCGGCTACATTGGTATCGGTGATGGCGGTTGTCTCGACCCATTTTATTTTGACATCAGAACCAAGCGCAATACCAGCATGCTCGATGGCATTAATTATCGAGGCATAGCTATCACGGACGGAAGTGTATTTGCCGGTTATGCCGATGGTAATCTCTTTTTTGGCGGCGTCCATTTTGTCGGTGAAGTCGCACCACCGGGCCCAGGCTTTGCGTTCCTGGCGGAGATTGATTCTATCGTCTATCTTGAGCAGTCTGGCGACCTCGAAATCCAGGCCTTTATCTCTGAGGATGGCAGGTATCATATAGATGCTGGCGGAATCGGGCAGGGATATGGCCCTTTCAAAGGGGACGTTGCTATAGACACTGATTTTCTGACGGACTTTATCCGTGACAGGGCTGGCGGCCCTGCAGGCGATGATGTCGGGCTGGATTCCGAGCTGCATAAGCTGCTTGATGCCCAACTGGGCGGCCTTTGATTTTTGCTCGCCGAGTGTTTTGGGTTCCAATATATAGGTGAGGGCCATGAAGCAGCAACTATCGGGGCCTTCTTCGTAGGCGAGCTCTCGCATAGCCTCGATGAAGTAGGCGTTTTCCAAATCGCCGACGGTACCTCCGATTTCGACAAAGACAACATCGGCGTTGCTTTTCATTGCCAAATCGCGCAATTTCAATTTGACCTCGCCGGTAACATGGGGAATCATCTGGACGTCTCTGCCAAGATAGTCACCGTGTCGTTCCTTGTGCAAAATCGAGCTAAAGATTTGTCCACTTGTGGCGAAGTTTGCCCCGGTGAGGTCCTGGTCGAGCATTCTCTCATAGGTGCCCAGATCCATATCGCATTCCATACCGTCGTCGAGGACAAAGACCTCGCCGTGACGGAAGGGATTCAGCGTGCCGGAATCGATGTTCAGATAGCCTTCGAGCTTAATCGGCGCGACTTTGAGACCTTTGTCCTGCATAAGCTTTGCGAGGCAGGACGAAAAGATACCCTTGCCGAGACCGCTCATCACGGTGCCCAGGACGAAACAGTAGCGAGTTTTCCCTTTTTTATAGCCGGCCGGTATGGGTGAGAAAAATTCGCTGTCAGCTGAAATGTCGCTGATAGAAGCCAATAAATCTTTGTCCTTCGACATAAATTAATCCTTTTTCTTGCTTGCAAAATAGCCCAGAAATATTCCCATGACCGCCATTGATATAGCGATTGGTATAAGGATCCAGGCCTGCTCTTTGGCGAAAATTAGTACTACTGCTATTATTGGTATCATAATTCCTCCGCACACCGCGGCAATAGCAACTATAGGATTTTTTTCTTCGGCCATAATCGGTCTCCTTAAATTATGTGCAAATAGTCTTCAGTCTCTTTGTCTTTGTCTGGTTACAAACTCGGCGTACTGCTGGGGCGTATCAATGCCGTCACAGGTGTGTTTTACTTTGCCGACGAGTATTGTATAGCCGTTTTCAATTGCGCGCAGCTGCTCGAGCTTTTCGGTTTTTTCCAATTTGGTTTGCGGCAAGGATGTAATCTTCAGCAAGAATTCCTTACGGTAGGCATAAGTTCCGATGTGCCGCAGGTAGTATGTTATGTCGCCTGTGCCGGCGTTCTGCCTGTCGTAAGGGATTACTGCCCGTGAAAAATAAATCGCCCTAGCATTGCAATCGGTGATTACCTTTACGATGTTGGGGTCGGCAATCTGTTCGGCGTTTTGGAAATCGGCAGCGAGCGTGGCCATTGGTGCATCCGGATGCTCCATTAAGAGGCGGGCGAGAAAATCGATGTTTTCCGGGTCTATTTCAGGCTCATCGGCCTGCAGGTTCACAACAATGTCGACGTCCGTGTCAGCGACGGCCTCGGCGATACGGTCGGTGCCGCTCTTGTGGTCGGGTGAAGTCAGGATGCATTGGGCGCCGAATGATTCGGCGGCGTCGGCAATTCTCTGGTCGTCGGCTGCTATTATTACCTTCTCGGGTAATTTGGCCAGGCAGGCACGCTCGTAGGTGTGTTGGATGAGGAATTTACCGGTATCTTTGGCGAGAACTTTGGCGGGGAACCTTGTAGAACCGTAACGAGCAGGAATACAAGCTAAGATTTTCACCGTTTCCTTTCTCGGCAGCAGAATTTTCTCAAAAAACCACTGCCTGTGCATAGTACGCTAAGCAGATGGGTTTGTCAAGGGCCTGAAATTTCCTTTTTCGTAGATTCTCTAACAGGATCAACAGGCCAAAACAAGGAAATCGCAGGGTTGTAATACGGCACCTAAGCGTTATACTGCCATTTTACGGCGGCGAAATGGCCGGATCTTGCTTGGACAACAGAGGAGTATCCTGTGGACTCGGTGTAACAGGGGCATAAAAAGGGATTCAAATTATGAAAAGGGCATTGGGACTAATTGTACTGGTTGGTATAGCCTTCGCTCTTGTTGCGACCAGCTGTAAGCAGAAAGAAACAGACGGTGGTAAGTATCGTATTGCAGTGATTCCCAAGGGGACGACCCATACTTTCTGGAAGTCTATTCATGCAGGAGCGATCAAGGCGGAAAGGGAACTGCAGGAACAGGGGGTGGAAATCATATGGAAAGGGCCGCTCAAGGAGGATGACCGGGAGTCGCAGATAAGGGTGGTGGAGGATTTCATAACGCGGGGCGTATCAGGTATAGTATTAGCACCATTGGATGATGCGGCGCTGCGGGTACCTGTAAGGGACGCGGTAAACAGCGGTATCCCGGTGGTGATAATTGACAGCGGGCTAAAGAGCGAAGACCACGTCAGCTTTGTGGCAACGGATAATTATATCGGGGGCAGGAAGGGTGGTGAGCGTCTGGCGGAGGTTCTGGGCGGCAAAGGCAAGGTAATTATGCTGCGGTACCATGCAGGCTCAGCCAGTACAATGAAACGCGAACAGGGATTCCTTGATGTGTTGAAAGAAAAATACCCTGAAATTGAGGTAGTCAGTGCGAACCAGTACGGCGGGGCGACGACGGAGAGCTCGTATCGGGCGAGTGAGAACCTGCTGGCGCCGCTGCGGACGGCTGACGGTGGTTTGAAGATAGACGGGGTATTTTGCCCGAATGAATCGACAGCGTTTGGTATGCTACGGGCGCTGGAGGACAGCGGCTTGGCGGGCAAGGTCAAGTACGTGGGTTTCGACAGCTCGGCCAGGCTGGTTCAGGCGATGCGAAGAGGACATATCCAGGGGCTTGTGCTGCAGGACCCAATCAACATGGGTTATTTAGGGGTCAAGACGATGATGAAGCACCTGACGGGTGAAAAGGTGGAGAAACTAATCGACACGGGCTCGGTGATGGCGACACCGGAGAATATGGACGAGCCGAGAATCAAGAATCTGTTGGAGCCGGATTTCAAGAAATGGCTGGACGAGTAGAATCGAACGAATCGGCAGTCAAGCTGGCGATGCGTGGGATTTGCAAGCGTTTCGGCGCGACGGTGGCGCTGGAAGATGTTGGAATTGAGGTTAGCGGTGGGGATGTTCTGGCATTGGTGGGCGAAAACGGCGCCGGCAAAAGCACGCTGATGAAGGTTCTATCAGGGGCAATCAAGTCAGATTCAGGCGAGATGTGGCTGGACGGCAAGCCTTATGAGCCCGCCAATCCATTAGCAGCCCGCCAGGCCGGGATAGCAATGATATATCAGGAACTTTCGCTTGCGCCGCATTTAAGCGTTGAAGAAAATATCATGCTGGGGATGGAGCCTGCGAGGCTGGGTGTGGTGCGGTGGAATGAGGTTCGGCGTCGGACGCTGGAAGCTATAAAGGAATTTGAGAATCCGGAACTAAGGCCTGAAGCGAAGGTGGGCGAGCTGTCGGTTGGTTCTCAGCAGTTGGTGGAAATCGCCCGTGCGCTGGCGATAGGCTGTAGGGTATTGGTTCTGGATGAACCTACGAGCAGTTTAACACAGCGCGATGTGGAACGGCTGTTTGAACTGATTAACCGGTTGAAAGACCGGGGCAAAGCTATCATTTACATTTCACATTTTATTGAAGAGGTAAGGGATGTTGCAGACAGGGTGATGGTTCTTCGTGACGGCAAGGTTGAAGGCGAAAGTGAAGTAGCTGCGATATCGAACGACGAAATAATTGCGCTCATGGTTGGGCGGGAGGTTGAGGAGCTTTACCCGCGTTCGTCGCGCCAAGCGGGGGAAGTTGTCCTTGAGATTGAGGATTTGGCGGGTGTCGAGAAACCTGAGTCGGCGAGCTTACAGCTTCGGCGGGGAGAAGTATTAGGAATTGCGGGGCTCGTCGGAGCCGGGCGGACGGAGCTATTACGGTGCGTTTTCGGTTTAGCTGCTGTTCGGCAAGGCGAAATCAAACTTGGCGTCTATGCCGGCCTGGCTTCACCGGTGCGGCGATGGATGCAGGGTGCGGGTCTTTTGAGTGAGGACCGCAAGGCGGAGGGATTAGCCCTTGCGTTGAGCATATCAGATAATGTAACGCTCTCGCGGCTGAGGGGGTTTGGGCCATTCGGTCTGGTGCTTCCGAGCCGACAAGACAAAGCGACGCAGCGATGGATAGAGCGGCTGGGCATCCGCTGTCGGGGTCCGAGGCAGTCGGTGGTGTCCTTGTCGGGTGGGAACCAGCAGAGGGTGGCTTTGGCGCGGTTGTTGCAGCATGACGCAGATGTGCTGCTGTTAGACGAGCCGACTCGCGGTATTGACGTGGCGGCCAAGGCAATAATTTATAAGTTGATTGACAAACTGGCAACCGGCTCGGCTGAGGAGGGCAGAGGGCCGAAGGCCATTTTGATGGTGAGCAGTTATCTGCCGGAGTTGCTGGGTGTGTGCGACCGCGTGGCGGTTATGTGCCGGGGTAGATTAGGGCGGATACACCAGATTGATGAAGTGGACGAGCACAAGTTGATGTTGGAGGCGACCGGACAAGAGGCAAGCATATGAGTGATAAGCAAATACCAATGGAAGAAAAGAAGACGTCTGATTGGCGGCGGTTATTGAACACGGTAGGGCCGGTATTAGCCCTGCTGGTGGTGTACGGACTGTTTGTATTGATTGCGCCGGATAGTTTCCGTACGGCGCGTAACTTAGAGACGATTGCCCGACAGACGACGATTGTGGGGATGGCGGCCCTTGGTATGACGCTGGTGATTATATCGGGCGGAATTGACCTTTCGGTTGGTTCGGTTGTGGCGTTGAGTACCGTGGTGATTGCGTGGCTACTGCAGCGCGCCGGCGCCGGACCAGTTACAGCCGCACTGGGAGGCGTGGCGGCGGCGGGATTTTTCGGGTTAGTCAATGGTGTTCTTATAACCCGGCTACGGGTGGTGCCGTTTATTGTTACATTAGGTATGATGCTGGTTGTTCGCGGCACGGCCAAGGGGATTGGGCGCAACCAGAAAATCGATGTTGACCCGGAGCTTCTGCGATGGCTTGAGGACCTCTTGGCGTCGGTAGGTGGAGAGCAAGGGTGGATGTTTCTGCCGCCCGGTGTATGGCTTTTGATTATTTTGGCGGTGGTGATGGCGGTTGTACTGCGGTATACGCGGCTGGGTCGTCACACCTTTGCCATCGGCTCGAATGAGCAGACGGCGCGGCTGTGCGGCGTGGCGGTGGAGCGGGTGAAGGTGTTAGTTTTCACCTTAGGCGGAGCGTTTGCCGGATTAGCAGGGCTTATGCAGTTTTCGCGGTTGACTGTTGGTGACCCCACGGTAGCGGTAGGGCTGGAATTAGATGTGATAGCAGCGGTAGTAATAGGTGGAGGCAGTCTTGGCGGCGGTGAAGGGTCGATTCTGGGTACAATGGTCGGGGCACTGATTATGACAGTAATCGCTTCGGGGTGTACGCAGATGGGCATGCCGAACTGGGTCCAGGAGATTATCACCGGTGCGATTATCGTGCTGGCGGTGGCACTCGACCGGCTGCGTCACCGGCGAGGCGTCTAAACGGGGCTAAAATTGACAAGGTTTTTGTAACGTTTGAAGGAATATGCCTAAAGGTATATATAATCCTTAAGAAGGACGTAATATAGCGGGGAGGCAGGGGTTTTACGCAACAGATTTGAACGGTTGTGATATTTTTTTTGTGCCTGGCCTTGACAAGGTTGGATTTATTTGGTCTAATATAAGTGTTATGAGGCAAATTAGCCGTAAAAATACCGTCAGTTGGTGGTGGCCTGCAGGATAAATCCAGCAGGCAAGCGGTAATTTGCTGTAGAAATTTTGTTAGATTCTGTAAGCGGCAGCCTGTTGGAGAAGCAGGCTGCCGCTTTTTTTATTTGTATTTGAGGTGATTTGCGGATAAAAAATTACAGTACAAGGTTGACACTATGGACGAGTACCGACAGAAAATAGCTGATGCGAGACCCGGGCAAATCGTGCCTATCGTCAAAGAAATCGATATTGCCGAGCCGGTGGCTTTCTTCGCGAAGCTGAGCGACTACGGACGGGCGAAGAACTGCTGTTTGTTGGAGGCGAGTGACTATCTGGCGGAGAACGCTCTGAGCTTTGGCACGGCACGGCCGGCACTTTACCTTACGGGCACAGGGGCTGAGTTTACTATTAAGGCCTTGAGTAATACCGGCAGGCGGATAGTGGAATATCTTTCCGGTGATGGGGAAAAAAGGTTCTCTTTTTGTGAATCAGTTGAATTCGGCCCTGAGACAATCACCGGGCTAATTAAACAGGATGAGAAATTAGTTGATGAGCAGGCGCGGCTGCAATGTACAAATCAGATGGACGTATTGCGGGCGGTGGCGTTTGCCTTTAGCCTGGCGAGCAAACCGTTCCGTGTAACGTGCGGATTGTTAGGAGCCCTTAGCTATGATTTTATAGACCAGTTTGAGAAACTTCCGGCCAGCGAGGAAGATTTGTTAGATAATCCTGATTACGAACTTTATTTTGCCGACAACATCTTTCTTTGCGACCACGAACACAACAAGGGCTATGTTATTGTCAATTGTGTTATTACAGATGATGACCGGGAGGCGGCATTTGCTGAGGCGCAGGAGTGCTTCGACTATTATTGTAAGGTTGCTCGGTCGAAGGTTCCAGAAGTACAAAAATTCACAGGGTCAGTCGCTGCGGCCTCGACCGACACGGCTCAAGCTGAATATGAAGAGATGGTCAGGACCGCCAAGCACCACATTCTCGACGGTGACATCTTCCAGGTGGTCCTGAGCAGGACGAAACTTGAGCCATGCCCGGATGAGCCATTAGATGTTTATAAGAGGCTGAGGAAGTTGAACCCTTCTCCATACATGTTCTATCTCAATACGCCCAACACGATATTGATGGGCTCGAGCCCGGAGTTGAATCTGCGGGTCAGCGGGACGGAGAAACGGGACGTAGAGATAAGGCCGATAGCGGGGACAAAACCGAGAGGGCGAGTCGGAGAACAAATCGACCCCGACACCGATTTTAGATATGAGGCCGAACTGAAACTCGACCATAAAGAACTGGCCGAGCATATAATGTTGGTGGATTTGGCCAGGAACGACATTGCACATGTAGCTGAGCCGGGAAGCAGAGTCGTTACCGAACTGCTGATAGCTGAAAAATACGCTTCGGTCCAACATCTGGTAAGTAACGTTAAGGGGACGCTTGCGAACAATCTTGACGCATTGAGCGCGTATCTTGCGACGATGAATATGGGGACACTTACAGGTGCTCCGAAGATTGAGGCAATGAAAATAATTCGGCAGCTTGAGAGGACCAAACGAGGCTATTACGGCGGGGCGGTTATGTATCTGACGGTGGACGGGCAGTTCGATAGCTGCATTACAATAAGAAGTCTGCAGGTCAAGGACCACGTGGCTTATATTCGAGTCGGCGCGGGGATAGTGCATGACAGTGTTCCGAAGACGGAATTTGAAGAAACCGAGCACAAGGCAAACTCATGTGTGCGTGCGATTCGCGGCCAGTAGCAAGGACAAAATGCCATGAAAGAAGAAATGAAAAAAGTCCTGTTCATAGATAACTTCGATTCGTTTACGTATAACCTGGTAGATGATTTTTGCAAGCGTAACTGCGAGGCGAAGGTTTACCGCGCCGACACGGAGCTTGAAGAACTCAAACGTGTGGCGGACGAGTTCGATCCTGACCTGCTCGTGATTTCGCCGGGTCCGGGCACACCTGACACAGCAGGTGTCTCGCTTTCGGCGGTGGATTGGTTCAAAGATAAGCTGCCTATCTTAGGTGTATGCCTGGGTCATCAGGTAATTGCACAGTACTTCGGAGGAAAAGTCGGGCACGCTCCAAAACCGATGCACGGCAAGCCTTCAAGGGTAACACACAACCAAAAGGACATATTTGCCGGTGTTGAAAATCCGCTGCAGGCGGGACGTTACCACAGTTTGTGTGTGTTGGGGCTCCCGGATTGTCTTGAACAGACGGCCGAGTTCGAAGGGATTGTTATGGGAGCCCGCCACAAGGAGCTTCCAATATTCGGCGTGCAGTTCCATCCGGAGAGTATTCTGACCCCTGCGGGCGGGAAAATAATCGAAAATGTTTTGTCAATCGCGAAGGCCAAGAAGAAAGGGTAAGGACCGACAATGACGGCAATAACCGAGTTTATCGAACCATTACTGCACGGTGACGACCTGAGCTTCGAACAGGCAACTGGGCTGTTGGATATTATCTTCGAAGGCGAGGTGCCCGAGATCCAGATTGCGGCGTTTCTTACGGCGATGCGGGCCAAGGGGGCGACGGCGTCAGAGCTGGCGGGTCTTGCGAAATCGCTGCGAAGCCATGCTGTTGCCGTTAAGGCTGATATTGATAATTTAGTAGACACGTGCGGGACAGGGGGCGGTGCGTTTAAGACCTGTAACATCTCAACGGCAGGGGCGATAGTAGCGGCCGGTGCGGGTGTATACGTCGCGAAGCACGGTAATCGCGGGATAACCAGCAGCTGCGGCTCGGCTGATGTACTTGAGCAGTTGGGTGTTAAAATAGATGCCGGTCCTGAGACGGTGGCGGAATGTATAAGGCAGGCGCATATCGGATTTATGTTTGCACCTATGTTCCATCCGGCGATGAAATACGTTCAGCCTATACG
>CAZENQ010000057.1:0-18282 GCA_964513655.1 uncultured Pirellulales bacterium
GCCAATCATCAATTGTCCATCGGCTCGGATGGTCCTGATAATCTGAGATAATTTGCTTGATTTGCAGGGCCTTGATTTGGTATAATAAAGCAGTCTTGTGGGGCGGTTAAATATTGAGGATGGATGATGAATCCCTGGCTTGAAACTATAGGTGTTGTTCTTGTTGCCCTTTTTGGTATTTTCCTGGGGAGGTTGTTTTCACGTTTTCGGGGACCATATTGGATGTTGGGGTATTTTTTATCTCTTCTGGTCGTCGCGGCGTTGCTGGCAAGCAGGTGTGCCGGTTCGCTGGGCTTTATGCGGTCTTTTGCCTGGGTCAGCGCAGGTCGTATAAAATTCGTCATTTTATGTCTGGCGGCCACGGTGGGCATAACCACGCCGCTATCGCGTTTGCCGCGCAGAAGTGAGAAAATCATAGTTTGCATTTTGATGGCTGTGGTTGTGGTTTGGTTTTCGATATGTCCATTTCTTGTCCCTGCTTTGATTAAGGGGCATCTGTTAAATCTTCGCACGAGGGTCGATTCGATGGGGGTCTGCTATCAGACGACGAATTATACGTGTGGCCCGGCTGCAGCGGTGACGGCCTTGAGGCAATTAGGTCTGCCTGCGGAGGAAGGAGAGATAGCGGTGCTCTCTCGCACGAGCCCTGTGGCAGGGACACTTCCGTGGTGTCTTTACAGGGCGCTTAGGGACCGCTACGGTGCAGACGGTTTGAAATGCCAGTACCGTCAATTTGAGTCTATTGGTCAGCTGAAAGAGGCGGCGGTAACGTTGGCCGTGGTGAAGGATGTATTTCTGTCGGACCACTGTGTCGCTGTGCTTGACGTCTCGGACCGGACGGTCACTGTGGCGGATCCTGTTGGTGGCAGGAAGCTGCTGAGCCATGAGCAGTTTGAGAGTATATGGCGATTTTCCGGTATTTCGCTGCGACGAAAGGCCGCACAGAGCGTATTTGATTGAGAAAAGCCGTTAAGATTTGTCTTTTAGCAGTTCCTGGAGCCTGTTTAGCTCACCAGCTTTCATATGGTAACTATGGTCGGTGTCTGGGAATTGACCTCTCTGTACATCTTTGGCGTATTCATTGAATGCTTGGACGGTGGAGTCGGCCAAGCTGGCGTAGCTTTTTGCGAATTTTGGACCCCGCCCCTGGGTCAGTCCGAGGATATCGGGGGCAATGAGTATTTGGCCGTCGCAGCCGGGGCCTGAGCCGCAGCCAATTACCGGCACTTCGCAGCGTTTGGTGATAATCTCCGCGACCTCTGCGGCCGTTCCTTCGATTAACAGCGTAGCGGCACCGGCCTGCAGCATCTGGTCGGCAAGGGCTATCAGTTCCAGGGCCATTTCGGCGGTTGTTGCCTCGGCCTTGAATCGGCCAATCCTTCCGATTGTCTGTGGCCTTATGCCGATGTGGGCCATAACGGCCATACCAGCATCGCTAACGGCTTTGATTGCATCGAGATACGCGCTGGTTGCTTCGATTTTTATCATCTGTGCGCCGGCTTCTGTGACGAATCGGCCGGCGTTTTTCACCGCTTCGGTGGTGCCGAGCTGATAGGACAGAAAGGGCATATCGGCGACGAGATAGACATTTGGGGCCCCTCGGCGGACGGCCGCGGTGATAGTGACCATAAAGTCCATTGTAGCCGGCAGCGTGGAGTCGAAGCCGAGCACAAGCTGAGCCGCTGAGTCGCCCACGAGTATCATTTGGACGTCGGTCTGGGCGAGAAGTCTAGCGGTGGTATAGTCGTAGCAGCTCACCGCGGTGACCTTTCGGTTCTCGCGTTTGGCAGTGAGCAGGTCGGCAATCGTGATTCTGACATCCATATTTGCGTTGGGAAAAGTGAGAAAGTCACAGCTTTTTCGTTAAAATATGAGAACACAGCGGGTTTGGCAAGCGTAAAATAGGTTAATTTTTGGGCTGAATTCGGGTGTTTTGGAGGGAACGGCAAAAAAAAATTGGATTTTTGCGATTAAGGGTTTGATTAGCAGTAAAAAAGCTGTAGTTTTTCTGTGAATTCTTTAAAGAATTTTTTGTGGTTTATTCGATTAGATAATTGTAAGGAGTGTTGGAACCGGGTATACGGATTTTTTAAGAGTCATTATCCTACTTGCTTTTCATCACCCTCCTCCGAAGCCAGATTCTGTCGTATTAGGATCTGGCTTTTTTATTCTTGCTTCTGGATTTGTCAAAACAGGTAATTGCTTGGGTGGTATCGGTGTTAAGTTAGGGAATAACAGGGGAGGCTTTTAGGGGGTATTCTGAATATTCATCTTTGGCAGCGATGGCCGGCTATAAAAAACAAGCGGGGCCTATACCGAACCTAAATCAGTATAGGCCCCGCATTCATTCGTCATCTAAGCTGTACATGTGCTTTGACTACGGGAAGAATACTTCCTTGAGCCAGTTGTCTGCCATAAGCCCATAGTCTTCGAAGTTGATTGTATTATCGTCATCAAGGTCAGCTCGCCACCAGGGCAGCTCTATATACTGGCTGCCTGTTCCCTGGAGGGCGAGGTAGAGCATCTCCTCGGGCGTCAGAGAGTAGTCGTAGATGCGGACATCATCCATTATTCCTTTGAATAACCTGTCGCTGTATTGCATCTGGTCACCGAAACGAGCAGGGCCGTTCCACAACTCTGGGTAGTGCCGCAGCGGGTTTCTTGATGCCTGGAGCGTGCCGTCGTACATATATATGGTTCCCTGCATCGGCTCTACTACGAGCGCCGCAAGGACCCATTGGTCATCAGGAACGACCAGACCAGAATGCCAATCCCACGCATAGTTATCAAAGGGCTCATCGTTTGCGTCTATATGCCAGAAGTAAGCCAGCTCATGGTTGATTTCCCAAGGGACCCATTCCGCAAATCCAAGTGAGCCGCCACTGCCAAAGTCGAGACCTGCACCGGTACCGGGGGCATTGGGGTCGCATGGGTCACTATAGTGGCAATCTACGATGCCTGCATACATAGGCTGGTCGCCATCGCGCTTAATCCAGGCCGATAGCGTCACGGTGTTGGAATTCAGGTCGAGGGGCGTATTAACTTCAATGTAGTCGTCGAATCCGTCAAAGGTCAGGGCACCAGTTCCCTCCATCCGGTCGTCAGTGTGATGGGCGTACGTACTCTGCCCCGGGGCTTTGCCGGGGTCATAAAGCAGGCCGTGGTTGCCATAGGCGGAGCTGTCTACAACGTCCAAAGCGGTCGCAGGGGCTTTCGAGTTGTCGTCCATTCTCCACCAGCCAGTCAGGAAATTGGCATCCGGTGGTGTTGCCGTAACATTGCCTGTAGCGCTCATCAGCCAGTCACGTTGGGTAAATACATCAAGGTCCGCATTGTCAACGAGGCAATCCTCGTCCCAGTCTATACTGCCGCCGGCAAAAGCGTTATTAAGGACGCATCTGGGCGGATGGAGCCGGATATTGTCGAAGTAGACGTGTCCTGAGCCGTCGGCGGTCTTGTCGCCGAAGCCGATAGTGAGCCGGCTGATGTTGGTCAGGTCGACGCTGTTGTCGTCAACAAAGTCCTGGAGGTCGATATTCCATTCCTGGAAGCCCTTCCATTCTTTGTTCAGCTCATTGGCGTCGTGGTAGAGGACCTTGCCGGTGCGGTTACTGCCGTCGGTCAAAGCCACGTACATTGGTTCAATGGCGTTGTCGGCTTCGCCCTTAAACGCCAGGCGCAATGCTTCAACGCCGTTGGTTGTCCAATTGGGGTCTATTCCCAAATCAGTGATATCCGCGTAGGCCTCGGCATAGTACGGGCTGAGATTGTTCTCGTATAAATATTTCAACGCGTTGCCGTCTTCGGTGAAATTCGCATCCTTCTCAAGGAAGACCTGCGACTGGGTCCCGTTGACAAAGTAATCTTTCCATACGGCAGAAAGCCGCGGCTCCGCCTCGTTGGTGCTGACGTAGGAGTTGAAATCGTCGACGACGACATGGTCAATGGTGGTGAATTCCAGGACGTCACTTTGCCACGGACTTCCGACCGTGACCGTATTGACCTCATCAACGGCCCAGTAGTAAGTCTGGGCTAAAGCCAAAACACTTGTGGGGGTGGGATCAAAGGTGTTTGGCCCCTGATGGCCCTGGTTGGCGTCCTGAGCGCGGCTGTTAACATCGTCGAAACTGGTGCTGAAGTATACATTGTGGACATCAACGGCGACACCGGGCGTCCAGGCGAGGTTGACGTCTATGGGCATATCAAAGGCCTCGTTGAAGGGGCTGAAGTCATATGCCTTGCCGTCGTTTGTCTTGAAGCTCCAGACTGGTCCGGTCCAGGGCGGCATTGGCGGGTCGTTGACACCCTGCACGTAGGTGTCATTGTACTCATCGACAGCCCAGAAGTATTCGCCTCCTATAGCCAGTTCTATAGGCACGTTGGCATCATTGGCATCCTGCTGAGTACCTATAAGTGTGCCGGCGTCGCGGCTGTTGACGTCTGCCCAGTTGGTTCCGAAGTAAACGTTGTGCTTTTTGGCCCAGAGGCCGGCCCCCCACGTAAGTTTTTCCAAATCCAAAGCCACATTTATTTCCTCATCATCGGGATTTGGGCCCCAGGCGTCGGTAGCCGGTTGTGAGGTAACGCGGATATTGTCGAGGAAGGGCCATCTGTCGGTAACACCATCTTTATAACACCACCACCTGATACCGACGGGCTGTCCGATGCCGGGGTGGCCGTCCGGTACGACCAGAATCACCTTGTACTCTTTCCATTCAACGAGGTTCACATCGGTTGTTTCCTCGAGGATAATATCCTTGCCGGCGACTTCGGTAGGCTGTGGCCCGCCGGAATCGTAAATGATAGACGGCCTGAACCTTACATTGGTGTCCCAGCTCAGAGCGTCCATTTTCAGGGTGTACTGGACTCTGGCTTGAATGGTATCGGTGAGGTATTGCCGGAACCAGCAGTCGTTGGTCTGCATGTAGCACATTACAACTCCGTGGCTGGCGTCCCAATCCTTGCAATGGTCCGGCGAGCAACAGAGCGGATAGGCGCAGTTGACGTCCTGGCCCACCCAGTTTGCGGTTCCGAGTGTCCAGCCGATCCCCAGGTCGTTGCCGGTGTGCCCACACTCCTGGTTGCCGTCCGCGTCCAGCTCAAAGCTGAAGTTGTTTACGTCAAGGTGCGTAATCGGCGCGATGGCGTGGGCGGAGCCGCCAAGGGCAAGCACCAGAACAACAGCGACGAAAAAAGACAATTTTCTACACATAATATTCCTCCTTAACAAAATAAAAACCTTAAAACGTTTCCTGGCACTTGTGCCAAACATCTGTAATATTCCGCAGGTACGAATTTCATGCACCGGGCACGAATAACCTTCGCATATTCCATAGTTCGCACCTGCCCAATATAAGTTCAAAAACTAAATATTTTCTCGTTGTGGTGTGTAAATGCAGAATCGACGATGTGAGCCGGGGTGTGACAACTCCTCCTTACGCATAGTACCCACACACCGCACCTCCAGAAAAGGTGTTCTTTTGGCCTAAAAACTACGACTATTCAATTATAGAAAGACACATTGCACAGCTTTCTTCATTTTCGACTATAGCACTTGGCGGCGTATGTGTCAAGAAAAAACCGGTGGGATTGCAGCGATTGTGATGAATTTGTGCAAAAAACGCTTAACTGGCTTTTCTGTGGGAAGTTACAGATGGCCTGCCTGTAAATCTGGGCCGAAAATTTGCGCTTTAGGCCTTGAAAATTGCTTGCAAGGGGGACAACTTTGGGGTATAATAACGCTTGACAAAGGCAATTTGGCGAAAAAATGCAGAATTTGTGGAACAGAAGGCGGGTTTTGCGCATCTTTATCGCTGAATAGCAAAAAAGAGACAGAAGGAGTGCGATATGAGCAGAGAAAAGGGGTTTACATTGGTGGAACTATTGGTGGTGATAGCTATTATAGCCCTACTAATGTCGATATTGATGCCGGCATTGGCGAAGGTGAGAGACCAGGCGAAGGGGGTGCTTGGCCTGTCGAACCTCAAGCAGATGGCCAGCGCCTTTGCTATGTATCTGGAAGATAACGACAGCAAGTTCATGCAGGGCTTCATAGGACCGTGCGTAGCGGATTCGCATAAGCGTTACTGGATGGAGGCCCTGCGGCCTTACTACGGTAACCAGGGCGATGTGCGCTGCTGTCCCAAGGCGACGAAGACGGGGACGTCGATGGGCCTTGGCCAGTATGGGAACGGCGGGGGGACGTTCTCGGCGTGGGGGGTATTTGACGGCGATGTATGCGGCGAGCCGTCATCGTGGTGTTATGTGGTGGCGTGTGATTACGGCAGTTACTCCATAAATGGGTGGCTGCAAGACCCTGAACAGGGCGAAGCGATGTGGGTCACTCCCCAGAAGGATTATAACTGGCGGCATTGCAATCTTAAGGGAGGGGGTAATATACCTTTGCTTGGTGGCGGCAAGTGGATTGACGTTTGGCCGGACTATTGGGACCAGCCTCCGGAATTGGAGGGACAGGATTGGAGCGTGGGCAGTCAGATGGCTCGTATCTGTATGAACCGGCACAACGGGTATGTAAACTGGGCTTTTATGGATTACTCTGCCCGGCCGGTTGGCCTTAAGGAACTGTGGAAGCTAAAGTGGCATAAGTTTTTCGAGTTAAACGAGGACCCGCCAATCTGGACGGATTGGATGAAACCATTTAAGGATTACGATTGAAAAAAAAACAACTATTGTTGAAAAAAGGCCGGCCAATTAAGACCGGCCTTTTTTTATTCGTGTGCGACTGAACGGTGAATGGGCACTTTGCCAATAGATAATCGTGTCTACTTATCCGATGTGTTTATGGGGCAGGCGGCATATACTCTTGCAGAAAGCAGATGGGTGGGCTAATATATCTATTGATGACGGGTTTTCTGTTAAAAACAATTGTATGAGATGGATTTACTGTTAGTAACAAAAATACCAGGACAAAGGAAAGGCCAATAATATGCCGGAAGCTGATGCTGGGAAGGAAGCGAAGAGGTTTTACGAAGATGTTCCGATGGAAAGGCGCGGCTTTTTCCTTAAGGGGGCGAGTTCGCTGGATTGGGGGATGAAGAACCGTCTGTCGCGGATATTTAATCCTGATACCGGCCGGACGGTGATGTTGGCAATCGACCATGGGTATTTTCAGGGGCCGACGACCGGGTTGGAGCGGATAGACTTGAGTATTGTGCCGCTGATGCCGTATGCCGATGCGATAATGCTGACTCGCGGGATTCTGCGGACGACGGTGCCGCCGTGGCTGAGAAAGCCGATAGTGATGCGGTGCAGCGGCGGGCCGAGCATACTCAAGGAGCTTTCGGATGAGCATTTGGCTGTTGACATCGAGGACGCGATTCGTATGAACGTAGCGGCGATTACGCTTCAGGTGTTCATCGGCGGGGAGTTTGAGAGCCGGTCGGTGCATAATATGACGCGTCTAGTGGATATGGGGCTGCGTTACGGAATTCCGGTGATGGCGGTAACGGCGGTGGGCAAGGATATGGTGCGGGATGCGAGGTATTTTCGTTTGGCCTGCCGGATGTGCGCTGAGCTTGGGGTCCATTTTGTGAAGACGTACTACGTTGAGGAAGGATTTGAGACGGTTACGGCTTCCTGTCCTGTTCCGATAGTGATGGCTGGCGGCAAAAAGATACCGGAATTAGACGCCCTGACGATGGCATATAAGGCGGTGCAGGAAGGCGCATCAGGAGTTGATATGGGCAGGAACATCTTCCAGAGTAATGCGCCCAAGGCGATGATGCAGGCGGTCCGCAAGGTTGTTCATGAAGATATGAAGCCGGCCGAGGCATACGAGCTGTACGAAAGCATCAAGAGCGAAGACAAGGGCAAGGATTGAAGATGTAAAATTTATGGTGGAAGTTGCAGCCAGGGCGGCGAAGGCATAAGAGAGGGGGAGATATTTGCAGGGAAGGGATGTGCAGGAATAATGGTTGAAAGCGGGTCAAGTGAAATAAAAACGAATCCCTTGGCGTATGTAGCACCTATTATTCGTGGGCTTCTGGCGAAACCGACGGGTAGTGAGGACATACCTTATGAACCTGTTATTTTGAGGTCTTTGACGAGCAAGGAGGCTGTTGAATTTGCCGGCTCTGCCGAGAATGCCGAGGCGCTGCAGTATCCTGAGCCTTTAACGAAGGGCCGGACGCCCCCTCTTTTTGTAGAAGCTGTGGAATTTGGCGCCGGGGCTGAGGACCTGCGCAAGCAGCTAAGTGACTGGATTTCAGACTATTCATCGAAGTACAACCGCAAGCCGGAGGTTGTATGTCTTCGCGGACTGGGGATAGTTTACGTTGACCGGCGGGATGACAGTTCTGATTTGCCTCTTAAGAATAAGGTTGCAGTGGTAACCGGAGCTGCAGGTGCGATCGGTTACGGGATTTGCCGGGGGCTGCTGGAGAACGGCTGTTACCTGGCGGCCACTGACCTTGGCGGCGAGAAACTCGACGCTTTTTCAGTCGACCTGAAGAAAATAGGCGGTGACCGAATAATAGGAGTACCGCTCGATGTCACTGATAAAACATCTATTGCTCGGGGTTTTGAAAGTATTATTCAGGCGTGGGGCGGAATTGACATTCTTGTGCTCAATGCCGGTATCGCGATGGTCTCTTATTTGAAAGAGATGGACCTTGAAGCCTTTCGCAGGCTGGAGAAGGTAAACGTGGAGGGAGCTCTGCTGACGCTTTCGGAAATTGCCCGTCATTTTATCCTGCAGGGTACAGGAGGTGACATTATTGTTATCTCTACTAAGAATGTACCGGCGCCCGGAGCCGGTTTTGGTGCTTACAGTGCCACCAAGGCCGCGTGCCATCAGTTGGGCCGTATTGCAAGCGTAGAGTTGGCGCAGTATGGAGTCCGTGTGAATATGGTGGCACCGGACGCGGTGTTTTCGGAGGGTGGATACAAATCAGGCTTGTGGGAGGAGATAGGCCCCGGCCGGATGCGTGCACGGGGACTTGACGAAAAGGGATTGCAGGAGTACTACCGCGACAGAAATCTGCTTAAGGTAAGGGTTACGGGACGGCATGTTTCCAACGCCGTATTGTTTTTTGCCACGCGTCAGACACCCACAACCGGTGCAACAATTCCCGTGGACGGAGGTTTGCCCGATGCCACGCCGCGATAGCTTTGTGCCTGCTCCCAAAACCGGAAGTGACGCGTGAGGTATGTGTTAGTAATATGAATAGGGCCCTGTCAGAACTTATCAGAGTATCGAGGGTGGTTGGTAAAGACACGTCGCTTGTCCAGGGTGGTGGGGGTAACACATCGGTAAAGACGGAGGACGGCAGGTATATGTATATAAAGGCCAGCGGTACGGCTTTGAGAGATATGGATGGGGGAAGAGGGTGGCGGAGATTACGGCTGGATTCGGTGTTGGCGATTATAAAAGATAAGTCGATATCACAGCTTGAGACGCAGAGCAGGGAGATGGAGGTGGTGAAGCGGCTGTTTGTTGCGTGCGATGATGCTGTGGGCGGTGAGTCCCGGCCGTCGGTGGAGGCGCATCTGCACGCATTTCTCGATAAATGCGTGATACATCTGCATCCGGTTGCGGTCCTGGCGTACTGCTGTGCCAAGAACGGACGAGTGGAGCTTGAAAAGCTATTTAAAGGTGAGAAGTTTCCGCCGGTCTGGGTGCCCTACACGGACCCGGGCTTTATGCTTGCAAAGAAAGTTGCCAAGGCCGTTGTAAATTATCAAAAACGGTTTGGCGCGAAGCCCACGATTCTTTTCCTTCAAAAGCACGGGCTTCTGGTTTCGGCAGAGAGCTCAGATGCTGCTTTAGGGCTTCTGCGCAAGGTCATAAATCGCTGCATGAGCAAGCTAAGACAGCCAAAGGGGAAAAAAATCAAACCTGTAAGTCAGCAGGTTGTGGCGGATGCAAAGCAGTGTATTCGTGGGGCATTTTTTGAAGCGACCGGGCAGCGTCCTGCAATAGGCTATTTTTATGACGATGCTATTGCAGGGTTTTGGAGTCAAAGGGACGCGCGGAAGCTGCTGTTGCCTGGTGCTCTGACGCCTGATGAATTGCTGTACGCCAACGGGCCCGCGATGTGGGTGGAGGATTGTGATTCGAAGCAAATCGCGGGCAGGCTGAGGCGGCAGCTCAAAAGGGGCAGGAAGCCTTCTGTGGCATTTCTGGTTAAGGGTGTTGGACTTTTTGTCGCCGGGGGAAAGAAAATCGCTATTACCGTCAGGGACATCGTGGAGAGTTCATTTTTCATTCGCACTAACGCGCTTCGATTAGGTGGGATTCTGGCCTTGAGTAAGCGTGGGCGGGACTTTATTAATAAGTGGGAGTCGGAGGCCTTTAGAAAGAAGCTGGCGAACGGTTAAGCTCAGATGATGGTAGTCGGGCATGGCCGCGGGACCAGCGACGGGTTATTGCTTTATTTCGGGACAGGCCGTGATATAGTCGAGGACATCGCTTAGAGTAGCTGTTGCAACAGCTACGGTACAGTCAGCGGCGCCATAATAAAGACTGAGCTGGTTGGTTTCCTTGCGGATAATGGCTCCGGAAGGGAATACGACGTCACCGACATCACCGACTCGCTCGTAAAACTCTCGTGGTCCCAAGACCCATTCATCACTTCGGCGCAGGACTCTCCAGGGTTCTTCCAAGTCGAGAAGCGCGAGCCCTACGCGGTATATTGCTCCTGCTGTGGTGACGCGCACACCATGGTAGAATATCATCCAACCATGCGCTGTCTCTATGGGCTGGCAGGCCAGACCGACTCTGTGGCAGTCCCAATAGGCGGACCTTGCTTTAATCAAAGGTCTATGGTCGCCCCAGTGCTTCAGGTCCGGGGAGAAACTAATCCACATGTGTGCCTCACCTCGGACAATCGGTCTGTGAATCAATGCAAATCGGCCCCTTACCCTGCGAGGCAGCAAACAGGCGTCTTTATCTTCGGGCGGCAGGAGCGCACCGAGGCGGGCAAACGTTCTGAAGTTTTTGGTAATCGCCAGTGAAACTACTGGACCGCCTTCGCTAAAGGAAGTATATGTGATGCCGAACTGCTTTTGCTCTTCGAGCCATACAATGCGAGGGTCCTCGAGGCCCCATTTTTCCTCTCGAGAGCTTTGGTCGGCCTCGAGGGTTGGCTTAGGGTCAATTTCCCAGTCTGTCAGCCCATTGGCACTGCGTGCAACGGTCAGATGCGAGAAGCCGCGCATATCTTCGACTCGAATCAACAGAAGCGTTTCGGTATTTAACTTAACGGCTGCGGGGTTAAAGACCGCGTTTGCCGGGTAAGGCCAATTTTCCGGCTTTAATATTGGATTGCCTTTGTACCTTGTGAAGAGCTCGTGTGCCTTTTTTTGCCGTATAAGCTCGGCCATTGTTTTGGTCCAAAACCAGCAAGCGGTCCCGCAGGACACTTGCGATACTGATTCAGCCTTGTATTTTACGTCACCTAAATTTAATCGGCAAGATGGCCGATTTACTGTAAGTCAAAGTACTAATTTTCGGTACGGCTGCGGAAAAAATTCACTGGTTCACGAGCCGAACTTCTGGTGGTCGCAGCAGCCTATATCACCATTGTAACGGTCGTATGAAGCTAAGCCGCAGGAGTATGTGCTATGCTTTTACCAACTGTGTTTCATACAAGCTTTGATACAATGAGCAGCTTTGCATCAGCTGGTCGTGCTGGCCCCGGGCTATAATCTGCCCGTCATCCATTACCACTATCACATCCGCGGTAATGACAGTACTGAATCTGTGAGCGATTACGAAACTGGTTCTGCCCTTCATAATTTCCTCGATAGCCTTGTGAATTTTGGCTTCGCTGTCTGCATCGACCTGGCTGGTGGCCTCATCGAAAATCAGGATTGTGGGGTTCTTTAAAATCGCTCTGGCTATGATAATTCTTTGCAATTGGCCGCCGCTAAGGCCAGTTCCCTGCTCGCCGATTATTGTGTCGTAACCGTGAGGCAGGGGTGAGATAAACTCATGGGCAAATGTGCGCTTGGCTGCGGCGATTATTTCTTCTTGGGTGGCGTCGGGCTTGCCATATGCGATATTTGCGGCTACGGTGTCATTGAATGTCACCACATTTTGGGTGACCATTCCAACCTGGCTTCTTAAACTAAACAGTGTCACATCTCGGATATCTTTGTCGTCTATCAATATCCGTCCGGAATCGGGGTCGTAAAACCTCGGTATCAGATTTGCCAGCGTCGTTTTGCCTGAGCCGTTAGGCCCTACGATAGCGACATTATGCCCTGCTGTAATCTTCAGATTGATGCCCTTCAAGACGGGCCTGTTTGTCCGGGGATAGCTGAATACAACGTCTCTGAACTCGATTGCCCGGGTCATCGGCTTAAGCTCTACCGCATCTGGTTTTTCCTTCTCTGTTGGCTCAGCTATAACAGCATATACCCGCTCAGCGGCTGCGTTTGCCTGTTGAACCTTGGGCCAGATGTCACTGCTTTTGCGAATCGACTCGGCTGCGGCTCCTAACAAGCCAACAAGTACAAAAAACTCACTGCCGTCGATTCCCCCTTTTACAACCCAATGTACCCCGAATATCAGCGCTGCGGCACCTGCTATCATTGCGAGGACTTCCATAATCGGCCCTATGCCCGCATTGACCTTTGCTATCCTAAACAGCTGTCTTAACAGTCCCTTGTTGATACCCGTGAATTTTTCGCTTTCATAGTGCTGCTGGTTGTAGACTTTGACTATTTTTACTGCACTGAATGTTTCTTCCAATTTGCCTAACATTCGGCTCCAACTCGCGAGAGATCTTCTGGTGGCGCGTTTGATTTTTCTGCCCAGCCTTGAGACCACGCCTATGGTCGGTGGCGCGCAGCACAGAAATATAAGCGTCAGCTTATAGTCCAACCACATAGCACTGGCAAGCAGGCTTGCTGCTTTCAATGGCTCCCTAAGCGCCTTGCCCAGCAGTACCTTGACTCCGACTCCAAGTTGACTTATATCACGGATTAGTCTGCTGACGGCATCACTTGGGTTTTCAGTTTCGAAGAACCCCACTCGCATATCCATCGTGTGGGAGAACATCTCCTCGCGCAAACGGGCCAATGCCGTCTGAGTTACTTTCTCGGCCAGATACTGCTGGTAGAACCGTGCAGTGCAGCGCCCGATGGTAAAGACGGTTACCACAAGTATTACCAGCATTGCCGGCCGAGTTTTGTTTGACAGGCTTTCTCCCTGGGGTACAAACCTGAGAAGTCTTTGTACATAATCGGCGTAAAAGGGCTTTTTGCCGCACTGGATTTCCCGTTGTTCGGTTGTCAATTGTCCTGATTTGTCGGTGCGCTGATATTGAATCGCTATCGATTTGACGTTTGCTATTGTTGCTAATTCCCAGAGCAGTCTGTTGGCCGGTACCTTATCAGTTGTGTTACGGATTAGACTGCTTCCGGCCCCGACAATCAGGTCGTCACGCCTGAGGCCTGCTTGCTCAGCCGGACTTTTCCTGTTAACCTTGGCAACACGCAAGTAGTGTGTTACGTCAGGATTGTTAGGGTCGGAATAGTCCAGCTGCTCGGGGACGTAAAACTGAATGCCGTATCGCTGGGAACTGATCATCCTGTGTGCCCATCCGTGCAATCCCTCCTCACCCATCATAATCTTCAGTAGTGGAATGAGCGTCATAAAAGTCAGGCTAAACAAGATGCCAATCAGTATGGCACTTACGAGTATGATTATAAGCCGGGGCCACTGAGGCCAGATGTATTTGAATATCCGCCCAAAATCCTTCATTAGAAAGGTTTCTCCAATTATATTTGTCTGCGGGCTTAGAGCCAAAATCTAGCTCCGAATGTGATGGCTGCCAGACGCAGAACGGCATATTCAGGTTCAGATATAGCGCAAGCACACTAACAAACTCGGCACTGGTGGTCAAGTCCAAAGGTTATTGACGCCCAAAAGTGTTTTTGTTAGCCTGACCGGTCTTTAGGAAAGCAGTTAAATGGAAATCGACAGTTTAGTTTTGGGTTCGTATCAGACTAATTGCTATATTCTGCGTGAGGACGAGTCGGCCGAAGATTGTCTGGTTGTCGACACCGGTCTGGAGGCAGGTGGTCTGATTGACTTTCTCAGTGAGCACAATTTAAGTCCGGTTGTTGTGGTCCTGACTCACGGCCATGCAGACCATATTAGGGGCGTAGCGCTGCTGCGCGACAAGTTCCCTGGAATAAAGGTCTATATCCACAGACTCGACACCGAGATGTTAACAGGTGCTGTGAGTAACTTGTCTTTAATGGAGGGGATAAGGTTTAGCACAGAGCCGGCGGATTTTCCTTTAGAAGAGGGGGATGTAGTTGAGCAGGCTGGTATAAAACTAAAGGTACTTCATACCCCGGGACATACGCCCGGTGGTATTTGTTTGTATTCAGAGGAAGAGGGGATTGTTTTCAGCGGCGATACGTTGTTTTGCGCTGGCGTAGGCCGAACAGATTTCCCGGGCGGCAGTATGACGCGATTGATAAAAAGCATAAGGGAGAAGCTTTTGGGACTGCCGGACGAGACTGTTGTTTATCCCGGCCACGGTCCTGTGACAACGATAGCGCAGGAAAAAGCAAATAACCCGCATCTGCAATAATGACTCACAGCTTTTTTATTTAGTGTTAGATTTTGACAGTTCTTAAGGGACAGTGCCTTCAAGCCAATGTTGGGCAAGGACTTCGAAATCGTTGAAATTGATGATATTGTCGGGTAGTGCTGAAATATGACAAGTCGGATTCAAGAGGAGGTTACCCGGGCCGCCGAGCGGCGCAAAATAAATGGTAGCGAGGCTTGCTAAATCCACGTTACTGTCAGGCTCGAAGTCTGGGGGGCGATTGTTAGAAGTTGTTGTTGAGGTATTCGGGTTTGCCATCATCGCTGTCGTAATTTGTGGAATCCTCTACGTCTGCATCGAGCCTGATGCGTTCGATGCGGTCGGCCTTTTTTGTATTGCTGTCGATGACGACGAGGATGGCGTTGATTTTAACATCGCCGGTTGCTATTTCGAATGGGAAGGGCATTTGGGTTCTGAAGGACTTTAGGACGCTTTCAGACCCTCGACCGAGCACTGAGTCATGTGCACCGGTCATGCCGATATCAGTAATATAAGCTGTACCTTTCGGGAGGATTCTCTCATCGGCGGTGGGGATGTGGGTGTGGGTGCCGAAGACGCAACTTACCCTGCCGTCGAGATGGTAGCCCATTGCAACTTTTTCGCTGGTGGCTTCGGCATGGAAGTCAACGAGTATGATATCGGTTTTTTGTTTGAGCTGGGGCAGGACTTTGTCAACGGCATTATAGGGGCAGTCGGCCGGCTTCATAAAAAGGCGGCCTATCAAAGAAAGGACGCCAATTGTTGGTCCTTTGCCGGTTTGGTAAACTGCAACAGTTCTTCCGGCGGCATGTTCGGAAAAATTTGCGGGTCGGGCGATATTGTCAGCCGTCTCCAGCGTCTTGATAATATCTCTTTTACGGTATGCGTGGTCGCCTAACGTAATCAGGTGCACGCCGTATCTGAGCAATTTGTTGTAGATTTGAGGTGTCAGGCCGGAACCGCCGGCGGCATTTTCAGCGTTGGCTATTACGCAGTCGATGCTCATCTCTCTGGCGAGCGGTTTTAGTCTTTCGGCGACGATTCTTCTGCCGGGCCGACCAACTATATCACCTATGCAAAGAATATTTAATTTCATATTCGTATCCGGTATCCTGCGTTCGTATCTCATTCGAGGTACGATTTTACGCTTTGAGATTGCTACTACTTTGCGTACTCGACACAGCGGACCTCGCGCAGCAGCGTCACCTGTATCTCACCGGGATAGGTCATTTCAGCTTCAACTTTGTTAGCGATGTCACGGGCGATTTTCATTGCTGAATCGTCATCGACTTTTTCCGCGCTTACGATAACGCGGATTTCGCGTCCGGCCTGAATTGCGTATGCGTTTTCGACGCCTTTGAAGCCGGTGGCTATTTCTTCAAGTTTCTCTAATCGTTTGATGTATCTTTCGAGAGTCTCTCTTCTGGTGCCCGGGCGTGAGGCGCTAATGGCATCAGAGGCGGAGACTAGTGGGGTATATGGATTATCCGCTGGGATATCGCCGTGATGTCCGGCGACAGCGTTTAGCACGATAGATGACTCGTTGAAGCGTTTGAGATAGTTTGCCCCTATGTCGGGGTGGCTGCCCTCTACCTCGTGGTCAATGGCTTTGCCGATATCGTGCAACAGTCCGGCGCGTCTGGCTATTGAGGCATCCAGACCAAGCTCATCGGCCATAATCTGAGACAGAAAGGCGACTTCAATGCTGTGGCGAAGGACATTTTGACCGTAACTGGTTCTGAAGTTCAGAGCACCGACCAAACTAAGTATCCTGTTGCTCAGGCCCCTGACGTTTGCCTCGACAGCAGCGTCTTTGCCGAGCTGCAAGACCTTATGATTGACATCTTTTTTGGTTTGGGCGACGAGTTCCTCGATGCGAGATGGATGGATTCGTCCATCCTGTATTAGTCGTTCCATTGCGAGGCGAGCAACTTCACGCCTGATGGGATTAAAGCCGCTTACGACAATCATACCTGGCGTGTCATCGACGATGACGTCAACGCCGGTTGCTTTTTCAAAGGCACGAATATTGCGTCCTTCTCTTCCGATAATTCGGCCTTTCATATCGTCGCTCGGAATTTCAACCGTTGAAACAGAGACTTCGCAGGTCTGCTCGGCGGCGTAGCGCTGAATAGCAGTGCTGATTATTTCCCGGCTTTTCTCATTGGCAGTTTCATTGGCTTCTTCGACCTTGCGTTGAATCAAGGCTGACATCTCGTGTTCGCACTCGTCTTCAAGGCGTTTTAAGAGTAGATCCTTGGCTGCTTCTACATCCATTGCGGTGATTTTGAGCAGTTGGTTCTTCTGCTGGGCCATCAAGACGGAGAGCTGTTTTTCCTTTTGGCCGATATTGTGTAATCTCCTGTCGACTTCTTTTGTTTGCTGTTTTAAGGTCTTCTCCTGCTGCTGGAGCAGTTCAGTCTGGCGGTCAAGGGCGTCTTCTCGCTTGTTAAGCCTTATTTCGGTTTCATGCAGCTCGGCACGGGTTTTGTTGGTCTCGGTGGTGAATTGCTCCTTTTTTTTGATACTTTCTGCGGCGGCATCTATCTGAGCGGATTTAATTATGTTCTCAGCTTCTTTTTTTGCACCTTCGATCTGCCTCTGGAGGTCCTGTTCGAAGGTCTTGGCCTTTGCCCTGGTAATCATCTGGAAGACCACTGCCGTAATACCGATTCCCAGGAAAAAGCAGATAATTGAAGCGATTGCCACGGGAAGACCGATTTGCATCATTATGGCGTCCATAATCCCTACCTTTCATTTGCAATACGGTTAAAAATGTCGCTCAAAGGAGCAAGAATTGCGGTTTTTGCGGCAGGAAAGGTACAAAGAAATGAGAGTGAATTACGAAATCCTTGTTCGCCGGGGCCTGAGAATCAGCTGGCTGGGGCCAAAATCACCTTTAGTGGGTGTGTTTTTGGTCTTGATAATTCCTTTTGTATCAAGAGGTTAGCTGATTTTATGCTTAAAAGAGCGTCGGCTCGTTGGTAAGCAAATATTTTTTCAAACAGATTTCGTTTCACTTTAAATCCACTTTTCTTCCGCTGCATCTTGAATCCGAATAGCTGTCTGAACCTTGCTGCGCAACGGATGATACAAGCGTCTCTGTAACTTAACCACCATCCAGGAAAGAACTTACAATCTCTTCCCTGTTTGCCCATCCCTTTACCAAGTATTAATACGGGATGGTCCGCAATGTTGTTTATCATCGGTAATCTACAAGTGATAATAAAGAGTTTTTGGTGGTGGGTCAAGAAAAAAACCAGTGAAAAAGTGGCGAGGGCGGAGTTTTTTGGGTGGATTTTTGGGCGAAAAAGGGGGGCTGGTCAATCAAATGTGCAGGTTTTTGGGGGGTAGTGGTGTCAATCAAAAGTGCGGGGGGTGGAAAGAGAAAAATACCTTAGAGGAAATTTCAAATCCCAAGCACGAAATCCCAAACAAATACAAATAACCGAAGATCCAAATTCAAAACAATATGACTTGGGTGGCGCTGAGCGTGGGGAAATTCGTAACGATTGCGCGGGTTGGGATAATAGTCTGGAGGGAGGTGAGAAAATGAAGGGTGATTTTTGGGTATGTGAAGGGGGGTGGGGTGGATTATTGGGTCAGAAATGGGGTTTTGTCGGGCAAGAGTCTGGAAACGTTCGACAAAGTGTTTCAAAGTTGTAAAACTTACAAAAATTTACAAAAAACATATAAAAAGTGGTGGAATTGCGCT
>CAZENQ010000058.1:0-18228 GCA_964513655.1 uncultured Pirellulales bacterium
TTTAGGCGAAAGAGAAACATATTTTTTCAGTTTTCGTTTGCGAGTTCGGTCTCGACCTGACCATCGTGCAAACGTATGATTCGCTGGGCTCGAGCGGCGATTTCGGTGTCGTGCGTGACGATGATGAGGGTTTTTCCCGCCTTGTGCAAGCGGTCAAGGATACCCAGAATTTCGGCCCCACTTGCGGAGTCGAGGTTGCCGGTAGGTTCATCGGCAAGGATTATTACGGGATCATTTGCGAGTGCGCGGGCGATAGCGACCCGCTGCTGCTGGCCTCCGCTGAGTTCTGAGGGCCGATGCCTGAGCCTGTCCGCAAGTCCTACAGTTACAGCCAAGTCCTTAGCGTGCTTGGCGCTCGCTTGTTCGGAAAAGCCCTGATAAAACATAGGAAGCTGTATATTCTCCACCACGTTTAGCTGGCCAATGAGATTGTAGGATTGAAAAACAAAGCCGATTCGCTTGCCGCGAATCAATGACAGCCGGTCATCGTCAAGGCTGGAGACATCCTCTCCGCCGAGGTAGTATCGGCCACTTGTAGGTCTATCGAGGCAGCCGAGCAGATTAAGCAGGGTAGACTTGCCGGAGCCGCTTGGGCCCATAACAGCTACAAACTGGCCCGGCTCTATCTGCAGGTCCACTTCTTGCAGCGCAGGAACCTGTACAGACCCTAATTGATACGTCTTAGATAGCTTCTGGATGTCCACTACAGCCATTAATGGTTACCTTGCAACCTCCATGGTGGCTACTGTGTTTTTCAGGCTTCTTTGCCGGTTTCTTCTACCTGGGCAGGGCGAGGTGGATTTAGCAAGACTTTCTCCCCCTCAACCAGGCCGCCCTTGACTTCTACAAAATCATCATTAAACAACCCAGTCTCTACCTCGCGCTTTTCCGGGCCCTTGTTCGTTAAGCAATAGCAGAGCTTTTTGCCCTCCACCGTTATAACCGCCTGTATCGGCACAATTATAACATCCTGCAGTTCGTCAATAAGTACTGTAACCTTTGCCGACATTCCTGTTTTGAGAAAATCGTGTGTTCCTTCGATGCTGACATCAGTCGCGTAGACCTTAAGGTCACCCCTGCCCCACCACTGCTGCTGGGCCAAAGGTGCTTTTTTCAAGATCTTGCCTGTAAACGTCTTATCCGGAAACGCAACCACGGTTATGTCCGCGGTCTGACCTATCTTGACCTTATCAATCCAGGTCTCGTGTACCTTAATCTCGACTTTCATTTCGGACTGGTCGGGTATCGATATAATCTTTTGTCGCTCCCATATTTCGGCTCCTTCCTCAATGATTCTGTCCTGTCTGTACCAAGCTTCCTCACTGGAACCGTAAACGACCTGACCGGGTGCCGGCGCTTTTATCGTACAAGCCTCAAGCTGTTCTTTAAGCTTCTCCAGTCGTCTTTTGTGCAACAGGTACGTAGCCTCAGTACTCTTGAGTCTCGCCTGTGCCTGTGCCAGCTTGGACCGTGCACGGGCCTGGGTCCGGTCCAGTTCGCGTGAGGCCTCATCACAATCGCTAAGGCATTTCTCAGCTTCTTTTGGGAATTCATATTCGATAAAAAGGTCTTTAGCTGTCCTGGCCTTTTCCAGGGCAACTTCATTACGTCTTTGGCTTAATATGTCTGCTTCCAAATCGGTTCGCGAGACGTATTCTTTCTCATGGAGCTTCCTGGTCCAGGTCAGCCTGCTGTCGGCCTCTTTGAGTTCCTTGTCTTTAAGGTCGATATCGACCTCAAGCCCTCGGAGTTTCTGGAGGGCCTCGCCGCCAAGTCGGGCGTCTTCAATCAATGACGGAATTTGGTTAGGTTCGTAGCCGGGATTAGTTTTGCCGGATACAAGCTTTTCAGCCACCACCGCACCGAGATATTTCTGCAGGTCCATGAGTTTGAACCTGACTTGCATCTGCCCTTTTTTGATGTCACTTTCATTTTGTTTTTTCTGAATATCAAGTGACTCGTTGGCGTCGGTGAAGCTGGCCTCCGAGCTCAGGAACTGCACTTCCTGTTGCGTGAGCTTTTGTTCTATATCCGAAGAATCCAACTCAACAAGCACCATACCACTGTTGACGTCGTTGGGCGTAATAACCGCGCCTTCATCAACAATACTGATTATGGTAGTTTTTCCCTCGACCTTGGATTTGATGTCTTTTGTATTAATGGCTTTAATATCGCCGTTTTCAGTTACGCTTATAGTCAAATCATCGCGGCGCACGGTAAACGTTGCTGAATTTTCATCCGAACCGCCTGTTTTTCTGAATACCCACCCCAAGTATACAAGCAAACATACAACTATAAGCACGGCCGCGAAAGTCAAAATCCAGCGAAGCCGTTTTGCCAGCACCAATTTGACGTTTGTGCTACCCTGCTTTTCTATGCTGTCTGCATTCATCGTATCAATTCAGTATGCCCCTGCTCGACCCACATTCCGTCGGGCCTGACCTGCAAAATACCAACATCACGGAAAAAGCTGAGTTTTGCGTCCAAGTGTGCGACTAAAGCGGCTGTTACGGCGTTTTGAGCTCTCAGCAGGTCGTCCTGTGAGTCCAGTAAATCCCGAGTGGTTGCCCGGCCGGCGTCCAATAACAACCTGGTACTATCAACGCGCCTCTCGGCCAACTCCAAGCTGTTTTCTTGAATGTGGTATCGCTCTGCGGTTTCCAGTAACAGACGGTGTGCGTCGCGGACCTGAAGCTTAAGAATATCCACATCCAGGTCATATTGCCTCTGCTGTCTTTCCAATGCTATCAGCGCGATACGATAGTTATTTCTCTGCTCCACCCTCTCCAAGGGCAAATCAGCCTCGAAGCCAAAATCGTACATACCCTCATGGAAGCGCAGGTTCTGAAAGTCAGTTTCGTCCTCAGGAGAGGTAAACTTAATATTATCAGAGGCAATACGGCTGTTGAGGTTAAGCTGCGTTCCAAGTCCTTCGGCGGCCAATACAACCTTGCGCAGCCCGTCGTCAATCTGGTCTGCGGCATTAGCCAAATCGAGGCGCTGGAGTAATGCGGTTTCAATTGCAGCATCCATTGTGAAGGCAGGTTCGGTTATTCCCATTTCTTGTAAAGCCTTGAGTTCGTTCTGGTCCAACTCGATATCAATATCAGTCGGCAGACCCAATCTAATTTTGAAATTATCAAGGGCACGTTCGTAGTTTTGTTGAGCCGCCACATAACGGTCTGAAGCCGACAACATCTCCTGTTCTGCCTGGTCAACCTCGAAGGGCGGCATACGACCGGCTTTGGCGAGCCACTCGAGACGTTCTTTTGATTCGACCCGCCTTTCATAATCATTTTCAGCGTTTGTCACGGCGTCTCTTTCCTGCAGGACGCCGTAATAGGCATTTATAGTATCAACAACAAAGATTTTGCGAAATCGGTTGAACGAGCGTATATCGTACAACACCTGACGTTCGGTCTGAATTAACTGCTCCCAATCCTGTTTGCCCGCACCGGCCCCGAGCAGTGGTATCGCTGCGCTTGCCGTGAGGACCGAGCCCAGAGTCGTCCGCGGGTCACCGGTAAGAAATCTTACCCAATCGACGGCGAGGCTCGTACTGATTAGGATGCCACCCGGGAGAATAAAATCCTGCGTGGTTGCAATACTCGAACCTAAGAAAAACTCATCATCGCTAATGCTATCGTCAACGTACGCGCCGTCGATGGTTGCAAACCACTGCCGTTCGTAATCACGCCTGATGCCTGTTAAGGCAAGGGCCGACAAGTAGAGATTTTCCTTTTGATTTAGGTAGTTTCGGTTGTTGGCGGTTGCGATAGCAACGACCTGTGCGAGAGTTATAGTGTCTAGCGGAGCAGGCACCCCGTCGACTCGAATCTCATTCGGTGATGGGGGCAGGTCACTGTCGCTTACGATGTAGTTTGCCTTTTGGCCGAAACTCTCATGCCACTTGCTATCGATAATCTTGTATACCAGCTCGTCAGCTTCGTCTTTGTAGTGCTGCGGGCTACAGGCACCGACCAGACCAACGATCAGAGCACCACCCAGCCCCCAGTACAACAGCGTAACAGGCCTAATTTTACAGCACATAAACCCTTCTCCAGCAAAGTCCGCACTCGCATAAAGACATCGACATCCCTATCTATCTCATTGTACACTAAAAGGTTACAAAAGAAAAGACAAAAAAAGCCAGCCGAGGCAGCCGCAAACAGCAGAGGTCCCGGATGTAAGCCGTTGCTCTCGCACAAAGAGCCCTCAATAACGTCCTCAAAATCAACAACTTACGTGGGAAACAGCTCGAAGAAGGCGGCCAGCACCATCAATTCTTCCGCAATTATAAACGCTGATTTTATGGAAATGTTTCAAAAAAAATGCCGCTTTAGCTTGGCTTTCTAAATGCGGGCATAAGAATTCTATTGCCAAATCGGGTGATTTAACGTAAACTAAGCCAGATTTTGAGGTTGGCGGCGTGGCCAAGTGGTCTAAGGCGACGGTTTGCAAAACCGTTATTCGCCGGTTCGAATCCGGCCGCCGCCTGTTTGATTTCGGGACACTCTCGACCAAGACCCTCCATTGGGTCAAAATTTCAGAGGCCACACCCCCTACTGAGTGAAAACCCCAAGCGGCCGATAGCAGGCCTAAAGATACTTCGCAAGTACCACTTTGACCCGCCAGCGCACGACTGACCGGGTTATAACGGGGAGGTTAAAGAATAATGGGAATATATGGAAAGATGTGGAGTTTGCTCGCGGCAAATCCCTAAGGGACGCTATGTGAACAATGGGCGGGACAAATCAGCAAATGCCGCGTCAACAGGCATCCAAGGTAATATCCTTTAGGACCGCCAAGGGCCTTCTCAGCCCTTCTGAGACAATAATAACTGATTGTGTTCCTTCAATTCCAGATTTGCGGTTCTAAGCTCATCTTCCATGAGGATATGATCGGAGATGTCACGGGCCACTCCAACTACTGCGATTTCATGCCTGTTTGAATCTTTAATGATTGATCTTGAAAGAGAGACGGGAAATACGCTGCCGTCTTTTCGTTTATGATAAAACCCAATCTGCCAGGCGTTTCTACCAATTTTGAAGACACTTCTGGTATTGCCGCTCTGAGACTTCTCTATCCAGAGGATATTACAGTCTTTTCCTATAACCTCTTGTTCCTGATATCCGTAGGTTCGACAGAATGCTTTATTAACAAAGATAATCTTATTCTTCATATCGGTAATGCAGACACTGTCATCGGTACTCATGATAGCCCCTGAGAGCAATTGCAGTTTTTCCTCCATTTTTTTGTGTCTGACGACATTTTCGATTGTTACGGGAACAGTTTTAAGATAGTTTCGTCCGAGGTCCTTTATCACATAATCACAGGCGCCGGCCCGCCATGCTTTGACAGCCAATTCCTCGTCGCCGACTCCTGTAACGAGGATAATGGGGGTATCCTTTACCGAACCCAAGATGTCAAATGCCGTACCGTCACCAAGTGAGTGGTCGGAGATGATAATATCGAACCGTTCGGCAGCCAGAATCTTGCGAGCTTCTGAGACGGAGCCAGCTATCGTATAATCATACGGAAGCTTCTGGTCTTCGACCATTCGCCTAAAGGCCATCTGGTCAAGTTTGTCATCTTCAATCAGTAAAATTTTGTACTTTTCAGTCTCCATAGTCTCATTCCTCACTTGGCAACTCACTTAAGGCCCAGTACAGATTGATTGTCCTGATTGCCTCCACAAACTTTTTATAATCGGCAGGCTTGACGACATAACCTGCGACACCGTTTTCAAAGATCTCGGCTATATCTTTTTCACTTTTGGAAGTAGTCAAGACCACGACCGGAATCTTTTTAAGCACTTTATCAGCTTTTATGGTTCTAAGAAGCTCGACTCCGTTCATTTTCGGCATATTCAAATCCAAGAGTATAAGACACGGCTTATGATTGCCCTGCTCTTGTAAATATGCCAACGCTTCTTCTCCATTGGTGGAATGGACCAACGGATTCTTAACCCTCAGGTCGGCGAGCGCCCGTTTAACCGTCATCACATCCACATGGTCATCTTCAACAAGCAATATTGGTTTGGAGTTTTGCATCTGCTACTTCCTCTCTTTGCTTTGGCAATGTAAAGAAGAATGTGCTTCCTTCGCCTACTTTCGACTCGAGCCAGACTTTGCCACCATATAACTCTACGATTTTCTTAATAACACTAAGGCCGATGCCGGTGCTTTCAAATTCGTCTCGAGCAGATAATGTCTGGAATATTCGGAAGATTCTTTCGAAATGCTGCTCTTCGATTCCGGGGCCATTATCAGCGACACTGAACTTCCAGAAGCCGTCCTCTCCTACACAGCCAATCTTTACCTGGCCCTGCGGCTTATCCATGTACTTGACGGCGTTACTCAGTAAATTTTCAAATACCTGAGTGATGCGGGTCTGTTCACACTCAATTACAGGCAGTTCATTTTCGACTGTAATCGTGATATTGTCCGGTGCAGCAACCATATCGATAACATCCGGAATAAGCTCCTTCAGGTCCACCTGTACCTTTTCTTCGGTAATACGTCCAACCCTGGAATATTGAAGTATTCCGTCAATCAAGTTGTGCATTCGTTCAACGCGCTTTAAAAGCAAATCCATCTGTTCTTTGCCCTGTTCATCAAGCTTATCTGCATAATCGCCTGATAACCAATCGGCCAAGGTCTTGATTCCGCGCAGCGGCGCCTTTAAGTCGTGCGAGACAATATAGGCAAAATCCTTCAATTCCTGTATAAGGTCAGCCTGTATTTGTTCCGCCTGTTTGCGCTCGGTGATATCGCGAGTGATTGCTATTATGTAGTCTTTCTTTGCCTGACTTACGAGTTTAAGACTCGTTTCGACGAAAAATGTCGTTGCGTTCTTGCGCTTAAGCTGGCCTTGTATAATGATATCCCCCTCAAGTTTGAGTTCTTTAACATGTTCCTGCCATGCGGAATCATCTGTTATGGATTCCTCGATGTCTTTGACGGTCATATCGAGTAACTCTTGACGTGTATATCCCAGACTCTCACATGCCCTGTAGTTGGTATCGAGTATACGACCCCATTCGGGTTCTATCACAAAAATACAGTCATTAGACGGGTCAATCAGATTTCGGAACAATTCCAGTTTTTCTCCTGCGCGTTTACGTTCGGTCAGTGCACCAAGGCGCTGAGCAATGGCGTCCAACAAATCCTGTTCTTCTTTAAGGAGGGGGCTTTCATCGCCCTGCAGCTGCTTACCGAAATAGTAAACTTCGACAACTCCAGCTTTTTCGCCACGCACGTTTATTGGAGCACACTGACTGAATTCACTCTTCTGGAAATTGTCGGTTTTGTACTGGACCCCGTCCAAGGTAATTCTCACAGAAGTGATATCCGGATAGCAGTACGCGTTACGAATAAGCCCTGTTGTTTCCTGAAGTATCTGCTCCAATGTGATTTCTGGTGTGTTAACAAGCTTGGAGAGTCCGTAAAAACAGTTAAGATGTTTAACTCGCTCTTGTAATTCTCTCTGGTCTGTCGGACGACTCGCAATTTCCGTTTCGAGCTTAACGTTGGAGGATGACAGCTTTGCGGAGAGCTTTTGCAGCCTCTCTTCAAGGCGTGCAATATAGCGGGCCTGGGCTTCTGTTGTGGTCGAATCGCCCTTTGCCCTTTCATCGCCTGCACGTCTGAGTTTTGCGAAAAAGTCGGAGAAAATTTTATAGAGAACATATCCGAGAATAACCGCCGACAGGATGATAATGAAGACGCTGCGCTCAACATCGTTTTTGATGTTTCTTTGTGCCAGCCAGCAGACCACAACAAAACCCGCTATAAATACTGCCGCCAAGGCGATTTTTTTTAATGTATCTTTCACACCCATCATTTACCTACTTTGTTGCAGTTCCGGACTCGACCCTGATATTCGCAAGTCGCTGTCAAATATCCGATAAAAAGCTGACAACAATAACCAGCTCTGCGCCGGAGGGTATTTACACGGCTGTCGCTGCCTGAGGACACAACTACCCTCTGGAACAAATATATCGGTGAAAGCAAACAGGTACTTTTTTATATAAAGTCGGAGCCAGCAAAGCTTTCTGCGTCCAGCGATTGCACGCCGTTATTGCAGGCCTTATCGGTTCTGACCTAGACATTCTTAACTGTTAACATAAAAGTCCGCCGTTTATCGGACAAAGAATTTGTTTGTAACCGGCGCCCAGTCACAGCAGGCCATCAGACGAATGACTGAGCCGGTCCCGCCGGATGTTATGCTCCTGCTTCCGGCCTTGGGGCATAGTTTCAAACAAGAAATGATAAGCCTTCCCCCAAATTCCCGTCGGATGGTACGAAAAAAATAAGCAGTGCCGCAAAAATATTTTTCGCCCTATGGAAAGCCCCTATTTGTGAGCTTTCTAACGATATATAAGTCCATCTACTTCTATATGCCCCTTAAGCTCGCCAAGCTCGGTGAGCATATCGGCAAAGCGCTGGAAGACGGCTATACTGATTCGCTCATGGCCTAACATGTACAAGAAGACGCAGCGACTTGCGGCGTCTCGCGAGAGCTTCATCTGTTCTATCAGTATTGGCCGTGTTTCTTTATCTTTCGCCCTGATATATTCCATACCGCGCTCCAGAGCGAATATGACCTTTGCCGCGGTTTCGGGATGCTCCCGCAAAAAGCCAGTACTTACCACAGAAACCGATATCGGATTCGGTGAAAGCATATCAGCATAGACAGAGCCGTGCAATTTTTTGACAGCCCCCCTGGACAATGCGATGGCAATTGTGGGCTCATAGGCGTAAATCACATCGACGGAGCCTTCCATAAGTGCGTCAAGGTGATTTGTCGGGGCCACAGGAACAAACGCGATGTCGGAAACATTAACACCTTTGTCGCCGAGATACTTGCTTAACAGACTCTTAGCGGTTGTACCCGGAAATACTGCGACCTTCCTTCCTGATAAATCAGATAAAGTTCTAATGGGCGAATCCTTTTTCACCAATAACGCATCAAAAGGCTTGTCGGCTGTTATTTCACTTACTGCAAAAATTTTCAGCTTACCGGGTGACCGAAGCTCTGCTGCCAATGCAGGAACAGCGGAAGCTCCTATGAAGCAGTCCAAGTCGCCAGCGACTATGTCTTCTACGATTTTGTTGCTTGAAGCAACAGGTGTGATTTTGTAATCAATCCCTTGCTCGACGAAGAAGCCTTTGTCCTCCGCCACGAAAAGAGGTAAACTCGTTACAAGGTTGAGATACCCTATCCGAACAGTCGGCGCTTGTCTGCAGGCAGTCTTCTGAGCGGGTTGGCACCCTGTCACCAGGGCAATAACTGCTATTAAAGTGATGGCGGCAATCTTTTTCATAATCTGTTCCCTCTAAATTCAAGTCTCCAATACACGTAATCTCGGCCCCGATAAGGGTACCTTATACACAATCAAAAGGCAAGATTTTGCTGGAAATATCCTTGCTCATCCCGTAAAATAAACACATATTCAGATAGGCTATAGTCGGAGGCCGAGACAATGCGGAAAAAATCTATTCTGGCTTTCGGGCTGGCGCTGATAGTTCTGGTGCACTTTGGCGAAGTTGGTGTCTGTTCCGAGAAAGACCTGGTTCTGCGAGGAGTACACGAGGCGGCGATTGATTTGCCCCGCGTTTTATTTTTGCTGAAACGTCAGGCCAATGGTCCTGCTTTGGGACCCGGCGGGCGTTTTGAGGTCAATTACGCTTTTTTGGATACCGGTGGGTCAGGCATACTGCTTTCACTTGAGACAGCTAATCTGTTAGGTGTAGGTGTCGAGCCGAACGCGAGATTTGTCGACATCGGCATCGGCGGAGATGAATACTTTGATGTCTCGGAACCTTTATATATTGGTCTAGCCGATTACGAAGAGAAGAACCCATATGACCCGGACGTTTACAAGATTCTCGGTCCCGGGCGTGTTCAAGTTAGAAGAGAACCGGCGGGTCTGTTAGCCCAGCCAGTTGATGTTATGGGCGTGCCTGTAATGGCTGGCCGGGTCGTAGTCCTGGCTGGCGGTGCGACCAACGGTCTGGGATTTTTCACGGCTGAGATAAAGGAGCCGGGTGACCCTTCGATACCGAAGGTGGATTTGACAGTAGCGCTTCGATTTGAAAACTTCCTCAATCCCAACAACCCCAAGAATATTCCACCTTTGCCGTCGCTGTCTCATAACCCGGTCATCGACAATATTGTGATTGGTTACAGAGGGAAGCAGTCCAAGGGCAACTGGCTGCTCGACACAGGGGCTATGGTCAGCTTTATTTCCACGGACCAGGCAAAGCGAATAGGCCTTATGGACAAAAACGGCAGGCCGTTGGTGACACAGGCTTTTTCGGTTCCTGTGGGCGGTGTCGGGGCAATCGTTCAGATTCAAGGGTTTGAGATAGATGAGCTTACGGTTCCAACGCTGTCCGGACGTAATATTGTGTATGACAAGCCTCGCTTGGGTGTGCTCGATATCAGGTACTTCGACGAAGATAAGGGGAAATTTGTCACTCTGGACGGAGTTTTCGGATACAACTTTGTGTGCCCTATGACAAATATAGAGGATTTACTTTCCTTAGATATCGGCGAAAGGGTGTTTGAGAAGATAGTGCTTGACATGCGGCAGGGACTGTTGGGTTTTGACATCAACGAAGGTTACAGGCGGCCCTGACGTTGCTATTGCTGTAAGCGGCCCGGACGAGTAAACAATCGGTTGGGAAACACGACAGTAAATTTGGACCACCAGGAGCGCAACCCTGAAAATGGCAAGATATTTTGCGGATTTGGCCGGGAAAATCCGACAATTACTTGACAGACAGGCATAATACGTATATAATCGCGTTGCTTTCAAGCAAGGTTGTTCACGATATGCAGGCACGTTATGGAGACTGCCTGAACCATAGAACTGGGTTTTTATTTAACATGGAGGTATAAAAAATGGCGTGGGACAGTGTCAGGGAGAAGAAGGGCGAGGCGAAAAAAACGTCAACAGGCAAACTTGCCGAACTGCGTTCGTCAGCCAAAAGTCCTTCTGAAGAGATGGTCGGCGAGGGAAAGCCGAAGGATGAGTTGGCCAAGGAAAAAGATAAAGACCTGGCCAGCGGTATGGAAATATTGGAATTAGACTTTCTGCTGGGCATTATTGAGAATACCGACGGCGACGATAAGAACGATGTGACAATGCGGAGACTCAATTTCAATGAACTGTTTCGCAGAGAGCAGCTGGATACAATCGACAGCAGTGCGCTTAAGGTCTACGCCAAGAACGATGGTAATCTTTACGGCAAGGTTATCCAGTGCGAAGCAATGAAGGAATTGACAAAAAGGACTGTCCACAAGGGCAAACACGGCGGTTGATTAGAAGGGGCCGGTAGTGCTCTGGTTGTGCCGGCGTTTTGAGGTTTTTTCTCGGTAGCTACATCTTCCTTGACCTACCTGCAACGGCTACACAGTGAAATAAGCCGGGACAACGAAACATGCGACTGAACCCAGAGTAACATCCCCAGCAAAACAACTATTCCGGCTTACAAGAAAGAAATATGAGCCATTACTTAGCACAAATTATCCTGGCTGCCAGCAACAGCGATGGAGAGGATACATTCTGGACGCAGATGCTTGTCCTTGTGATCCTGGCGGCCCTGTTTGGTATCGGCAGTCTCGTCAAAACAAGGTCAAATAAGCTCAAAGGCGTAAAGCAGGGTTACGCTGTTGGCGGCCGCCGTGCGCACAGTTGGCAGCGCTGGCCAAATAAAGCTCTTACAGCACTGAAGGAAAAAAGCCTTGGCATTTCGTTAAAGACGCCGCAGCCGAAGGCGGTTATACAAGAGCGCACATTTGATTTCGACGCCGCCGGCGCGACCAGCCACGAGAAGTCAAAAATCACCTCCACCCAGGAAAGAGACCTGCACAGTGGTATGGAAATGTTAGAACTGGATTTTCTGGTGGGTATCGTAGAGAAAACAGCAAGTGATGACAACAACGATGTGGCGATGCGCAAGCTTAGTTTCAACGAACTGCTCCGCAGGGAACAACTGAAGGGAACAAGCAGCAAGATGCTGAAGGATTATGCATTGAACAAAGACAATATTTACGGTAAGGACATCCAGTGTAAGGCAATAAAAGAGCTGGCAAAGAGGACCGGCACAAAGGCAAGGCCAGCGGCTCAGGCGAGGAACTTAGTGACCGTTTGACAAGCGGCAGAGTTGTAAAGCTAAGTTGCTGCTGGAGGGTATATTTAGAGTGGCGGGGCCCACGGCTGGCTTTAACCAGCGATTCTGAAGCTTTTTGCCTCTCTGTATGAGAAAAGCGACTTTTCAGCTCAAAAACGGCCCTTCTCACCACTGTCCCGGCTTTATTCTGTTATTCCTTGACCGGCCGCGGGTAAAAGCTTACAATCCTATCGCCTTCAGGAGCTTTTCAGCCTATTCTCGTTGAAGACTCAAGCCGTCAACAGGAATGACACCAGAGAAGCAGTTGAAATCCCGTGAGGACTTTAACCGATAAATGAGGCCATTAAACAGGTCAAGGAACGATATTATGCAGATAAAAACAGACGGGAGGTAAATCAGTGGCAACAGTAGAAGAACGTGTTAAAGCGGTGACCGCCCGCGTGCTGGGATTGTCCCAGGAACAGATTAAATCCGACCATAGTTTTACGGTCGACCTGGGAGCTGAAAGTGTGCAGTCCGTGGAACTTGTGGCTATGTTTGAAGAGGAGTTCGAGATTGAGATGGATGAGGACTCCGCTCTGGCGGTAGAAACAGTTGGCAAGGCGGTTGAGTACATTACTAATGCCTGCATGGAGCAGGGAGTGGGTGTGGAGCAATAGGCTGTGAGCAAGGATAAGGAAGGAACATCACGGAGCGTATTGCGGAAGAAGCATCTGCTTGTTGATGCGACGAGGCCGAATCTGCTGGAGGATACCTTCCCGTATGAGCTGCCGCCGTTGATTCGACTTGAGGGCCCTGTAGTTGAATACGTCGATGGCGAGCCAATCGAGTTTGACTTCGGGGCTGTTAAAGACAGGGATATTTTGATTAGCGATACCACGTTCCGGGACGGCCAGCAGGCCCGGCCACCTTATACGGTCGACCAGATGGTCCATATCTATGACCTGATGTCGCGCTTGAGCGGGCCTAATGGTGTCATACGACAGAGTGAGTTTTTCCTTTACACCAAGAACGACCGCGAGACGCTTGACCGCTGCCGGGCGCTGGGGCACGACTACCCGGAATGCACCGGCTGGATTCGGGCGTTTAAGGGGGATTTTCGCCTTGTCAAAGAGGCCAAGCTCAAAGAAACGGGGATACTTACAAGCTGTTCGGACTATCACATCTTTCACAAGCTGAAGTTCCACAGCCGTAAAGAGTGCTTAGACAGCTACTGTGAGATTGTCGATGCGGCCTTTGAAGCGGGCGTTCGGCCTCGCTGCCACTTGGAGGACTTGACCCGCGCTGATATAGACGGTTTCGTGCTGCCTTTTGTCGATAAGCTGATGGAAATGAGCCGGCAGGTGCCTGAGGAGTTGTCAGTCAAGATTCGTCTGTGCGATACTCTTGGATTCGGTGTAAGTTATCCGGGGGCGGAGCTTCCGAGAAGTGTCCCGAAGCTAATCTATAAGCTGAATCGGGAGTGCGGAGTGCCAAGCGAGCGGCTGGAGTGGCACGGCCACAACGACTTTCACAAGGTTCATGTAAATGCCGGTACCGCGTGGCTCTACGGATGTGATTTCGTGAACACAACGCTGTTCGGTTTCGGAGAGCGCACGGGCAATCCGCCGCTGGAGAGTGCCATCTTCGAGTACATTGCGATAAAAGGTGACGTTTGTGGAATCGATACACAGGTGATTACAGAACTGGCTGATTATATGCGGTCAATAGGCCTGCCAATTCCTGATAACTATCCATTTGTAGGGCGGTCCTTCAACACAACAAGAGCGGGTATTCACGCCGATGGACTTCGCCGGGACGAGCGGATATATAACATCTTCGATACTGAGAAGCTTCTCGGGCGCCCGCCTCGTGTCGCTATCACCGACAAGAGCGGCGCGGACGGCGTGACCCACTGGGTCAATGAATTTTTCAGTCTTAAGGGCAGCGACCGTATCAACAAGATAAAGGTCCACAAATTAGCCCGCTGGGTCATTGACCAGTACGACGAGCACGACAGACTGACCGCCATCAGCGACCAGGAGATGAAGCAGCAGGTCAAGGAATTGCTACCCGAATACTGGGAAAAGTACGAAGGCAGACAGAAATAGCACAGAACGTTTTGCAAATCGCAAGCAATCCGAAAAACGAACTCACTTTGCTTAAGGAAAATAGTCTAAAAATTCCGTCGATTTTACAAGCGTTGTTCTAAATGGCTGGTTGGAACAGTCGTGCTCGACCTTTGGGCACAGCTACCTGTAAAAAACAAAAGTACCTTACGCGGAAAGGCGGTTTTTGGGGCGAATACTGCGAATTGCAAACCAAATTTACTTTATTTTGTTCAACTTCGTCGGTTCTTATTCCGATATAACGTCTGGAGCTCAGAAGAGCCGTATCCATTAAAGAAGGACAAACCAAATGGGAATCGAAAACGTTGGAGAAAATGTTATTCTCGTTACTTTGCCTGCGGAACCAAGAATAACCGGTGAACTGAAAAACATCAACGAAATCGTCAGCAACAAGAATGACCGTGACGTGATAATAGATTTTTCCAACGTTGAGATAATAACCTCCTTTAGCATCAGTAATCTGATGATACTGCGTACTTTGCTTCGTGAGCATGGGCACCAGCTTGTTCTATGCAACATTGCGGTTCCGACCAAGTGCATTTTTACGGTCGCCGGCCTTGACGCCATTTTCGAATTTGCTGATGACAAAGAAGCCGCCTTGGCAGCCGCGCAGCATACCAGTTAACCCACAAGCCAGCACATACCTGGCGATGGCTCTTTTGCCCTATCAGCGTCAAGGAATCAATACCATTTTGGTCCTGCCGGGGAGATTTTGCTTTCAATGCGCCTCCAAAAGGATAGTCTATACAGAAAGTTCAGGAGGTCAATACTATGAAGGTAGACGTTGGTAATTCCATTTTGGAGCTAGTACAAGGCGATATTACAGAAATGCAAACCGATGCCATTGTCAACGCTGCGAATGCCCGATTGATTCTTGGCGGCGGCGTAGCCGGAGCAATCAGAACAAAGGGCGGCCCAAAAATCCAGGAAGAATGCAACAAAATACGAGGTACATTCGTGGGCGGGGCCGTCAAAACTACTGGCGGTGATTTGAAGGCAAAGTACGTCATTCATGCTGTCGGGCCCCGGGCCGGGGAAGGAGATGAGGATGAAAAGTTAAAAAACGCAACGCTGAACTCATTGAAACTGGCTGATGAGGAAGGCATGAAAAGTATCTCCTTTCCGGCCATCAGCACGGGTGTTTTTGGCTTTCCTATCCAAAGATGTGCCGAGATAATGCTCCAAACGACCATAGATTATCTGAAAGGTCAAACCGACCTAGAAAAGGTCGTATTCTGCCTATATGGTCAAGCCAGCTACGAGGTCTTCGTAAACCAACTAAAGCAGGAAATCTCAAAATGAAGGCAATGGTCTTAAACAAAGCCTGCCCGATTGAAGAAAAACCTTTAGAGCCGGCTGATTTGCCAATCCCCAAACCGGATGACAGTCAAATTCTGGTTAAGGTCTCGGTTTGTGGTGCCTGTCATACCGACCTCGATGAAGCTGAAGGCAAACTAAAGCCCGACAAGCTGCCTATAGTACCCGGTCACCAAGTAGTTGGAACGGTGGCAGATACGGGAAAGGCAGTAACCAAGTTCAAAACGGGCGAGCGTGTGGGGATTACGTGGCTATATTTTAGTTGCGGCAAGTGCGATTTCTGCCGGCCGGGCCAAGAGAACCTCTGCGAGCAGGCCAAATGGACCGGCAAAGACGCCGACGGCGGCTATGCAGAATATGTAGTAATCAGTGAGGATTTTGCTTATCCTGTCCCTGAGAGGTTTTCGGATTCGCAGGCGGCGCCGCTTTTATGCGCCGGTGTGATCGGCTATCGTACTTTGAAATTGGCGGATATTACTGATGGCCAAAACATCGGTCTGTTCGGCTTCGGGGCCTCCGCCCATATCGTAATCCAGATAATCAAATACAAATTTCCGAATAGCCCTGTTTTTGTATTCACCAAGACCGCCGAGCACGCGAAGTTAGCAGAAAGCCTCGGCGCGGCTTGGACAGGTCGCTCCAGCGACCAGCCGCCTACAAAATTGAACAGGATAATGGACTTTACGCCGGTCGGAGAATGTGTCCGAGACGCCTTGGCCGTTCTGGACAGTGGCGGCAGGCTGGTCATAAATGCGATCCGTAAGGAAACGCCGGTACCTGCCCTGGATTATGCCAGGTACCTCTGGCTTGAGCGAGAGATAAAAAGCGTTGCTAATGTCACACGGGCGGATGCAGAGGAATTTTTGCCGTTGGCCGCTCAAATTCCTATCGTGCCTACGATCGAGGAGTTTCCATTGGCCCAGGCCAATGAGGTTCTGATTAAAATAAAGCACTCAAGGCTCCGGGGCGCCGCTGTCCTAAGAGTCTGTGAATAAAGAATTTGAGTCTCGTTGAGCTCAACGTACAGTCTGTAAATTTTGAGTTCGCAAGGGTAAAGTGAATGAAGAAAATATGTTTATTCGCAGTTGTTCTCGCTGGCGCCATCATTGTTCTCGGCGGGTGCAAAGCGCGCAAGGTGCGCTTTGTAACGATAGGTACGGGAGGAGTGACGGGGCTGTATTACCCCACGGGCGGCGCCATAAGCAAAATGGTCAATGATAGATACGACCAATACGGGATTAAGGCAACCGTCGAATCAACAAGCGGTTCCGTATTCAATATTAATGCGGTATTAAACGGCGACCTGGAGTTTGGAGTCGTTCAATCGGACAGGCAGTTCCAGGCATATAACGGACTGGCAGAATGGTCTGAAGCAGGCAGACAGACGGAACTGAGGTCGGCATTTTCAATTCACCCCGAATCGATTACTCTGATTGCGGCGAAGGGCAGCGGCATCAGGGAGGTGAAGGATTTGAGGGGCAAAAGGATAAATTTGGGAAATCCCGGCTCCGGACAACTGCAGAACTCAAGGGACGTCTTAGGGGCAGCAGGACTTACTGAGCAAGACCTGTCCGCGGAATACGTCAAGGCCGTAGAGGCGCCGGGATTATTGCAGGATGAAAGGCTCGATGGCTTCTTCTATACAGTGGGACATCCGAACGGTAATATTAAAGAGGCAACATCCGGAAGGATTAAGGTTTTTATCGTACCCATCAAAGGAGAAGATGTAGATAAGATGCTTAAAGAGTACCCTTATTACGCAAAGTCGGTGATACCGCGCTTGTTTTATCCCTACGCATTGAATACCGAGGATGTCGATACAATCGGCGTAAAGGCCACCCTTGTCACATCGAAGAAAGTGGATGAGGACATTGTTTACGCTATAACAAGGGAGGTGTTTGAAAATTTTGAGGACTTCAAGTCCCTTCATCCGGCTTACCAGGTCCTGACAAAGCAGGAGATGCTGGAGGGACTTTCTGCACCGGTTCACAAAGGCGCTTTGAGATACTACAAAGAGGCCGGGCTTGATAAATACATAGACTCAAAACCGGCAATCGATTAGATGTGGGGGCTTTACATAAACCATTTATGGCACGTTTAAGAAGTAACAGAGACGCCAATAAAATCATCATAGGTATTATTGCGGCAGCATGGGCTTTGTTTCAACTGGCCCTGCCGAGATTTATAATACTCGATAGTATTACGGTAAGAGCGGTCCATCTGGCTTTCGCCGTGACACTTATATTTCTGACGCTTCCGGCCAGCAGGCGCAAGCAAGAGCAGCCGTTACTTACTGCACCGAGCCGTGTCCGGCTTATCAACTATATTTTCGCCGGGCTGGCATGTCTTTCAGCACTTTATATTGTCTTCGACTGGACGGGAATATCGATGCGGGCGGGGATGCCTATCAGGCGGGACATCGTGATAAGTGTGATATTGATTGTCCTTCTATTGGAGGCATCGAGGCGTGTGATTGGCCCTGCGCTGGGGATTATTGCTATTGTGTTTACGCTCTACGCTTTCTTGGGTCCGTATATGCCATCAGTTTTTGCCTTCCGGGGAGTGTCGCTGCGCAAGTATCTCAGCCAGATTGCCCTATCCACGGAAGGGATTTATGGTATCCCCCTTGATGTTTCCGCCAATACGGTTTTTCTGTTTGT
>CAZENQ010000059.1:0-17882 GCA_964513655.1 uncultured Pirellulales bacterium
TGACGAATTACCTGCAACGTGAGAGTTTGGTTCGAGCGGTCCCGATGGGCGAGGGGATTATTGATTACGAAAGTTTTTTCAAGACGCTCAAGGAGATTGGGTATCAGGGGTATATTGCATACGAGATGTGTGAGGTGTTAGAGGGGGGAGGAGATGTGGAAAATCTGGATAAGACAGCGAAAAAGTTTCTGGAGTATGTCAAAAGGTTGTAGAAGGAGAAATGGGGCGAGGAAGTTAAAAGAGGATTTTGTGCAAAGCTGTTGGGCGGCTATTGGCGGTCTGTGGAAATCTCGGCCCTCGGCCACATCCAGTACGATGCCGATACGAACCACACTACCGTCGCCAATATCATGAGCCACTTGACTGTGTCCAGACTTACCCTGCCTGCCAGATAGAATACCGAAGGCAAGGTCAGTAACAGTAGTGATGTCAACGCCACTATCTTAGCGATTAGTCTCATTTTAATAATCCTGCAGCTTAAGCACTATGAACCTTTCGCTGATAAATTTTGCTGACCGCAATGTAAATTATGGCCGCGACGAACCAGCCGGGCAGCGACACGAAGAATATTTGAACACCGGCGAATTTCACGAGTGCCCAGGCAGTACCAAGTGTCACAAACCACGCCAGTGCCGCCGCTAAGTTAAATGTCTTGCCACTTAGCTGGGCGTAGTTACTTTGCAGGCCAAACTTTTTGATGAGCCAGAAGTCGACAAATATCACGGCACCCATCGGCATAAGTATCAGGCCGTACAGCGCCACAAATCCAAGGAGCTTCATTGCAATCGCCGGAAACATCCCCGCAATCGTCGCAATCAGCCCCGTAGCCAGAGTGACCTTGAATCGCGATACCTTTGGCATAATCGCCTGGAACGCGAGACCCGCCCGATAAATCGTCGGATTTGCCGTTGTCCAGCCGGCGATAATCACGCAGAGCAGGCCGGTCAGTCCCGCCGCCCGAAAGGCCAAAGGGCCGGGAAGAACATCTGTGTCTGCCGGGTCAAGGTGAAGCTGGTACGCATATAGAATCGAAGCACTTATCCACGCCATGAAATGACCCACGTACATCCCCGCAGCCGACGCAACGCCATACCAGCTCTTCTTTGCATAGCGAAAGACCGAAAGGTCGCTCATGCCGATGTGCATAGCCATGTTGCAGAACCACGCGAAGAACATCACGTGCCAGAAGGTGAACTTGACCTGTCCGGCAAGCGGTTCACCACCTTTCCATATCTGGGTAGTGGCGAGATGCCACAGGTCACCAAGTGAATTCATCTCGGTCCCCGCAGCATCGACGAACTGTCTCAGCCCTACGAAACCAAACACCAAAAAAACAAGCACCATCCATGGGGCGGCGATGTTGGCGAAGTCGGCCAGCATCTTATAACCGTATGCCGCAACAATCGAGATAAGCGCTCCAACTACCAGCGCCGCCACGACCCATCCAAAGCTGTTCGGATAGAGGTCGTTAAGGCCGGGCATTTTGAAGTCGAACCACACACCCACGGCAGTCGCCGAAACCGTTATCATTGCCCCGGCCAGAAAGCAGAACATCGTGCCGTTGGCGAGATTGTAGAGAGTCACGAGCTTGCGCCCGCAGACCTTCTCCAGCTGGTAATACAGTGTCAGCCTGGCCCGCGTCGCAATCGGCGCACAAAGAAAGATCCAGCTCAATACGGCCAGGGCGTTGCCAACGATAAGCCCCATGACCAAATCGAATGCGCTGACACCGGCGGCAACAAAGAGCGGACCTATCATCAGCTCGGTACCGGCACAGTGCTCTCCGGCGTACATGCCGACAAATTCCTTCAGCCCCAGCCGGGCCTTTGCCGGCACCGGCTCGCGCTCGTACTCAGCCGGCGGCTGACCGTGATGCCTTTCTTCCACAACCACTCAACTTGTCCTTAAACTTGTTCATGATTCGCCTGCAGACCCGCAGAGCCTATCCAAATCGTTTTGCCTGTAGATTTCCTTTACCGCGATGCAATGTAATTGCCGTATCCTATAACAATCGTTGACGCGAGCAAGACAAGCAAGCCAAAGCAGATTAAACCATACGTTCGCTTACTCGAACCTTTCCATTCCCTGAACAACAGGCCCCACATATTGCTGAAAACTATGATAAAAGCCATGTGGATGGTCCAGCTCGCAAAATCGTAATCGGCGCCCAGTTTGGACATTCCCATTCCGTAGAAGAAAAACTGCAGATACCACGTCGCCCCGCCTGCAAAGGCAAGAATGTAGTTTGTCAGCAGTGTCCTGCCCGGGTCTTTCACATAGTCACTCGCTGATTTGTTTTTCAAGGTGAGAATCAGACACCAGATACAATTGGTGGTGAAGCCGCCGCCCATAGCGAAAATAAACACGGGATTGTTCTGGTATATTGGATTCGTACCGGCCTCCAGGGCGGCCTGCGCGATAGGTTTTCCGGCCTGAATAGCAAAAGCCATGCACGCACTCATTACTCCCGCAAAGACAGCCACCATAAAACCCTTCGTCAGGGCAAATTCCTTAATGGCTTGTTTCTTTTGTTCTTCCGTCAGTTCGCGCTCTTTAACGACCCCGGCGTAACCGCACACCGCGATGCCCAAGAGACAGACGACCACACCGGCGAAGACAGCTAATCCGGTGGCAGTCGTAAACACGGCAAGAGCGTCACCGGCAGCGATTGGCGGTATCATGGTCCCAAATGCCGCGCAAAAGCCAAGCGCCATGGCATACCCGAGTGACAGGCCTAAGTATCGCATACTCAGACCGAAAGCCAGCCCTCCGATTCCCCACATGGCCCCAAAGATATATGCCAGCCACATACTTCTAACAGGACTTGCTGAGACAATAGCCGGTAAATCGGGCGTAGTAAGCCACGCCATAAGGGTCGGCATAACTATCCAGGCGGCAAAGCCCTGGGTCAACCAATAAGTTTCCCAGGCCCAGCCTTTGACCCTCTTGAAGGGAATGTAAAAACTACCCGCCGCCAGACCACCAACAGCATGCAAAACTACACCCAGAAATGGATTCATCAGCAATCCCTTCTAATTGTTAGAAGCCATTTCATAACCTCCCAAAGCCGCGTTATCAGTATCAAAAACAGCTATTTTTAAGGTTATGAAATGGGCTGTAGTCATAAAAGCCAAACTCATACGCTGCATCGTACATTGCAATAATGTTTTCAGCCGGCACGCCTGCCTGGATATTGTGGACACTGTTGAAAACATAACCGCCGCCGGTTTTGAATATCTCAAGGTTTTTCCGCACGTGTTCTCTAATTTCATCGGGTTTGGCAAAGGGAAGAACATGTTGAGAGTCTATGCCGCCGCCCCATAAGACAATGTCCTTGCCGAACGTACATTTAAGGTTCTGAGGTTCCATATTAGCGGCGCTGATTTGAATGGGGTTGAGAATATCAATGCCGTTATCTATCAGCTCGGGTATATATGCGCTGCAACCACCACACGTGTGGTACCATATTTTCGCCGACGTAAGCGACTTTATGTGCTGGATGAGTTTTTTGTGCCGCGGTTTTACAAACTTGCGATAGAAATCAGGCGAAAACAGCGGTCCATCCTGGCCTGCAAGGTCATCACCTATCATAACGATATCAATAATGTCACCGACCTCCGCCATAAAACCACTGTAATAAGCCATCCAGAATTTCAGCGTCTGATCCAGCAGCGCTTCACAGAAATCGGTATTTTCGAGCATGTCCATAAACCATCTTTCCAGGCCCCGCATATACCAGCAGTATTCATAGACAACTCCTCCGATGCCCGTCGATATGGCGTACGGCGTTTCGTTGCGCATTTCCAAGGCCTGCTCCCTGACACCGGCAAAGCGGCTCAGGTCTCTTCCGTCGGGAAAAGGGTAATCGCTAATGTCATCGACAGTTGCGCCCGCTAAGGGGTGATGTGAAATGTCCATGTAAAGCTGCTGCTCGTCCGGCATTGACCAGACAACCCCAAATTCATCCTTAAGGTCGTGCCAGAGTTTACCGTCTCTGGGGCTCTGTTCGATGCCGCCCTTGAAGCTGTCCGGATCGTGTGCACAAACGTAGCGAATATCGACATTAAAACGTTCCAGGACCGCTTCGCAGGGCTTGGCGAGCTGCTGGACAGGGTCAAGGATTGTTATCTCGTCACTGATCCCCAAATGACCAAGTAATTCGCCGTATGCTCTCTTGTGTATCCCGGTTTGAAATCCACCAAGGTCAATCGGCACCCTGTCAGGAACTTCATGATTGAGAGCTTTCCAGACGCGCTGCCTCGAGGTCATTTTTTCTCTCATTGCTCTTTTCCTTCTCCCCTGCCGAGAATCCTTTCGCTTGATTCAAGTTCTCTGACTGAGTACTTTGGCTTCATAATCCTTTACGGTCTGCAGCCATGCAGGGCCGATGGGGACATCTGCCTTGAGACAATAATAATCCCAAACCGGACCGAAGGGTAATGTTTTTAATTCTTCAAGCATCGCCAGCCGTGACGTCAGGTCTCCGGCAGCTTCCATCTGACGCAGCTTGTCCGTTGGCTCCAGCAACGCAATTAAGAGGGCCTTAATCATGCAACGGGCCCCAATGACCCAGGCGGCCACATGGTTAATGCTGGCGTCGAAAAAGTCGAGCCCTATGTGTACCCTTTGCAAATAGTCCCCCCTAACTATCTCTTCGGCAATGGCCTTCAGTTCGTCCGACAGAATTACCACATGGTCGCTGTCCCACCGCACACCCCTGCTGACGTGCAGCAGTATCTCATCCAGAAAGGTCAACACAGATGATATCTTGTCCGAAACTACCTCCGTCGGATGGAAATGTCCCGTGTCCAGGCAAAGCAGTATCTTATTCTCGATGGCATACGCCATGTAGAATTCATGGGAGCCGACAACATAGCTTTCCGAGCCGATGCCAAATAGTTTACTTTCCACCGAATCCAGAAGGTACCTCCGGTCTATCTTTTCCGCGAATATCTTATCGAGAGATGCTTTAAGCCGTTCCCTGGGCCCCTTGCGGTCCACCGGAGTATCCTTATAGCCGTCCGGAATCCACACGTTTGTTACACATGGACTTTGAAGCTGACGCCCCATGTGCTCGCCAATCTTTCGACACGCTATACCATGCTCAATCCAAAACCTGCGGATACCCTCATCCCGGCTGGCAAGAGTAAAACCGCTGTCGGCCTTCGGATGAGAGAAAAAAGTCCCGTTGAAATCCAGACCCATCCCCATTGCCTTCGCCCAGTCTATCCAGCCGGAGAAATACTTGCCTTCCAGTTTGTTGCGTTCGACGCGCTCGTCACCCGTCTCAGCATAAATCGCGTGCAGATTCAACCGGTGCTTGCCCGGTATCAGGCTAAGCGCCTTGTCCAAATCCATTCGCAGCTCATCGGCGGTCCGGGCCTTTCCGGGATAACTTCCGGTAGCCATAATACCGCCCCCGGTAAGTCCCTCACCACTTTCGAACCCGCCCACATCATCTGCCTGCCAGCAGTGCAGCGATATCGCTATTTTGGTTAGCTTTTCGGTCGCCGCTTCAGTATCAACACCTAATTCGCCGTACCGCTCCCTCGCTGCCTCATACATTTTTTGAATCTCTTTCATACGGCCCATTTTGTTCTGCTCCTTTTTGAGATTTTTCTACCCTGTATACCTCAGTGAACGATGTGGATGGTAGTGATTTTCATTCATTCGCCGACAGTCCTTCGTTTTTTGCTTCTCCGGCGGGCCTTGTCTTTTTGCAAGCGGGGTACTCGAACAGGTATCGCCCGGAGCCAAGGTAAATTATTGCCGTATCCTCCTGCTGGGCCGTCTTTACAATTCCCTTCACTTTGTCCAGAGGCTTGTTGCCTTCCTGGACATCGTCTAGGTTAGCATCCGGCAATCTTACCGTGGCAATGGTGTTCGCAGGTACCTCGATATTGACGGTCATGGTTTTATCGGTGAGCTTCCAGCCCGATTCTATGGGTCCGTACATCGAGTCCAGTCGCGCTTTGGCATAGGTCAATCCTCCACCCGGATGCGGCTGAATGATGATATGCTTATAGCCGGGATTCTGCTCGTCAATCTCAATACCGGCTACTACCCGGTAAAGCCACTCGCCAATCGCGCCGTATGCATAATGATTGAATGAGTTCATCCCCTTGTCCTGGAACGTCCCATCCGGCTTGATACCGTCCCATCGCTCCCAGATTGTCGTCGCACCTTTTGTGATAGGATACAGCCACGATGGATACTCCTTTCGATTCAGCAGCATATACGCCTGCTCCAGATAACCGTTATCGCTGAGCATATGACATATCAGCGGCGTCCCCAAAAATCCCGTCGTGATATGCTTAAACTTTTCGACATCTTCAGCGAGCCGCTTTGCGGCTTTCTCTTTTAGGCCGCACGGAACCAAGTCAAACGCAAGCGCAAGTGAATACGCCGTCTGTGTATTAGAGGCCAGCCGGCCGTTCGGCGTCAAAAATTCCTCCCCGAACGCCTCCTTTATTTCCTCCAGTAGCTCCGCGTATTTTTCCGCGTCGGTGGTCTTGCCCAAAATCTTGGCCGTCCGCCGCAGTAGGTCCGTGCTCCTGGCAAAATACGCTTGGCAAATTAGGTCCTTGTCGGTTGTCGCGCCTGGATAGTCTGACCGGTCCGTGCTAAAGGCGAGCCAATCGCCAAAAGCCAGCTCAGGCTTCCACAGGTAACTTCCGCCCGCGCTTTCGGCCATATAATCCACCCACGCCTTCATACTTGCATACTGCTGTCCTAAAATACGCCTGTCACCGTAGCAAAGGTACACCGTCCACGGCACAACCGTAGCTGCGTCCGCCCAACCGGGAGCCGCCGACTCGCCCTCTTCTTTGTCCAGCGACAGCACATTAGGTATCACATGCGGCACCGCCCCGCTCGCTTGCTGGTCGGCTGCGACGTCCGCTAACCACTTCGTGTAGAACGCTGCAACGTCGGCGTTGAAGCAGGCCGTACGCGCAAAGACCTCTGCGTCCCCCGTCCAGCCCAAACGCTCATCGCGCTGCGGACAGTCCGTCGGCACATCCAGGAAATTGCCCTTCAAACCCCATTTGATATTGTGCTGCAGCTGATTTATCATTGAATCCGAACATTCGAACGTACCTGTGGTCGCCATGTCCGAATGAATAATCACTCCCGTAAAATCATCCCGCGAAACCTCCCCCAGCCAGCCTTCCACCGCCACGTAGCGAAATCCCTGAAAGCTAAAATGCGGTTCGAAAACCTCCTCGCCGTTGCCCTTGAGGATGTATTCGTTAGTCTGTTTAGCGCCGCGCAGGTTATCGATGTACAAATTACCCGCCGCGTCCAGGACCTCCGCATGCTGCAGCTTGACGCGCGTCCCCGCCGGACCGCGCACCGTAAAGCGTACCCAGCCGACCATATTCTGCCCCATATCAACAACCGTTTGCCCCGCTGGTGTCGTCAGTATCTTGACCGGCCGAATCTCTTCTATCCTTCTTACTGCAGGCCCCGCTAGCCCAACAAGAATATCTTTGCTGTGATTCACAACCCTAATACCCGCCCAGCGGCTGTCGTCAAAGCCGACCTTGCTCCAGCCCTCTAATTCAAGACGCCCGTCGTACACCTCGCCATTGTAGATGTCCGACATCAGAATCGCCCCCGTCGACGCCCTCCACGTCTGGTCGGTGGTTATCACTTCCCTGCCGCCGTCTCGGTAAACAACTTCGATTTGCGCCAGCAGCGCAAGCTTCTCACCATAAACGTTACGGGCCTGTCCCCACCCCAACCGACCGCGGTACCATCCGTCACCAAGAGTCACCCCCACGCAGTTCCGCCCTTCCTTCAGCAGCCCTGTCACGTCGTAAGCTTGATACTGCAACCGATGCCGATACGCCGTCCAGCCCGGCGTGAACAGCTCATCACCGACCACCCGGCCGTTAAGCTCCATCTCGTAAAGCCCCAGACAAGTTACATACGCACGTGCTGATTTGATTCCTCTCTCCAACACAAACTCTTTCCGCAGCACAGGACACGGATTCGACGCGTTGACATCCTCTGCAAGTTTCGGCTCTATCCACTCAGCCTCCCAGTCACCCGCTTTCAGCAGGCCCATCTCCCACCATCCCGCTTCACTCCAGCCCGAACACCGCCCCTCATTGTCCCAGACACGCACCTGCCAGTAAACCCGCTCTCGCGATACCGGAGAGGGCCCTTCGTACTCAACGTGAATTGACTGCTCAGAGGCCACCTTCCCGCTGTCCCAGCGCACCTTCTTACCCGCCTTCAGCCCCTCCACATCCGCCCCGGCACGAATCTGGTACGCTGACTGCCTGACGCCTCGCTCACTCGATGCAATCTTCCAGCTAAGCCGCGGCTTTTTTACGTCGATACCCAACGGATTAGTCTTGTATTCACACCTTACCCCATACACCGACGGCCCTGTTTGCCCTGGGCACGGTTCGCCACTTTCGTGAAAACACACCAAGGCAAATAGACAACAAATAACCTTAGAAACTTGCATTGTCTTAACTCCATGTCCAAAAACTCGACCTGAACATAAACTACAGCAGGCACTCAAGTCAACAGTCGGCTCTTCATAGTCTCTTAGAAAAGTTCTTGCTATATCTGCTGTTTTCCGTTCGTTCTTTATGAGAGTATTCTTTGATCATTTCCTGGCTCAATATTTCGACCGGGCGTAAGGGAATCGGAAGACCGACACTTCGCCGGAAATTATACCGGGCCCGCCTGGCCTCGTACACATCACTTTGGTCGAAAATTTTTCTAATTTCCGCGCAGCCCAAATCCCGAATTTTCTGCCAAAACCGCCCCAAATCCGTAACTCTTGTTTTTAAAAGCCTTTACGAACGTTTAATTTGACGGACAATAACACCACTTCGCAAAAGCGACGTTTAAATGCGAAATCGTCCTGCCGTAATGTAAAAAAATCGGATAATCAAAAAGGTTTTTACAAGAAAAGCAAGATTTTACGGAACACAAAAGCCGTTTTGCGCATCTTAGTAGGCGGAAACCGAAAAACCGGTAAATATAAGGAGCCTAATATGCGTAGGGCAAGAGCATTTACATTAGTGGAACTTCTGGTCGTAATCGCCATTATTGCCCTTCTTATGTCGATATTAATGCCGGCGCTGGCGCGGGTAAGAAATCAGGCAAAGAATATACTTTGCCAGAACAACCTCAAACAGTGGGGGATGTGCTTCTCCATGTATACCTCTGAATGGGACGGTTATTTCATGCCGGGCTGGTGCACCGATGGCTATCCCAGCAACGAGTTGTTCAAGTTTTACTGGATGGAGGCTCTCAGGGCCTGCTACGGTGACGACGGCGACATGCGGTGCTGCCCGACCGCAACGAAACCCGGGACAGAGCTCGGCGGAGGTCAGTACGGCGGAAACGGCACGTTCTCTGCCTGGGGAGTCTTTTCCGGCGGCTGGTCATATGCCGTTGCAGGTGATTACGGAAGCTACGGATGGAACGGATGGTGTGCCAATCCTCCGCCAGCGACGCCTCACGATTTGGGCCAGCAGCATCCGACGGCCTGGAACTGGAGGAATACCAATGCCAGAGGTGCAGCGCACGTACCCCTGATGCTCGACGAGCAGTGGGTCGATGGCTGGCCCCACCATACCGACGAACCTCCAGAGTATGACGGAAAGCCGTGGGGGTCAGCGGGCTATCAACACAGCGCACGCTTTTGCATCAACCGTCACAACGGAAATGTTAACGGCGTATTCCTGGACTTCTCCGTACGATCCATCGGGCTAAAGGAACTCTGGAGGCTGAAGTGGAACCGAATGTTCGACTTCAACCAGGCACCCACAAACGAGTATCTTGACGCACAAGCCCCTTGGCTGAGATATTTTAAAGATTACTGATAATACCGGAGTCCGCTTGGCTGCCTCTGCCGTGCAGGCGTTGGCAGCGTCTTTAAAATGCAAAGACATGTATATCTGCTAAAAAGGGCCGGGAGTCGCACCTCTGACAGCTCTTTTTCTTTTACCAAGGCCTCGATAGACCGCTTGATATGCTGCGGTAATCCGGCAAAAAGTTGTAGCGGGAAGTCGCGCGCTGCCCAAAAGCAAAGGACTCCAGATTTACATCTGGAGTCCTTTGAGTAGCTGACAATGCCTTTTCGTTACTCACTCCTCCTCTTCAAAGTACACACGACGTACTTATCTGAAGGATTCTTATGAGAGCGATGACGGCGTGCTTCGTCAGCCACTTCCTCATCACCACTCCATTCCTAAAACTAACTTACGGAAGGTCCGTGTAAATGTCAAGGGGATTTTTTAAAATTTTTTAAAAAAATTTCAGTTATTGTGCCGCGCTGACCTGTAATCTCGTAAGTCATTGTCTTAACTGCGGTTATTGTTATTGCGCGGCCGGTTAGCTAATACAAACTCCAAAGGTACAGGACCTGTGGAGTACTGAGTTCATATAACATGCTCCTGTTAATTCTCAGGATGTTGTTGCTGCGCACGCTCAGAAAACCGGCCAGGGAAAACGGCTTTTCATATTCCACTACCATTGCCTCTTCGACGCCCGCGAGTGACTTGACCAGCTCTATCGCTTCATCCAGATAGCCAATCTCATCTATGAGCTTCTCGTCCAGAGCTTCATGGACGCTATAGATACTCCCGTCAGCCAGGCGTTCGACGTCATCCAGTGTAAGGTCGGCCCTGCCGTCGGCAACGACCTGTACAAACCTGTTAAAAGCCGGGCCGATTAGCTTCTCTTGTATATATTGCCGCTGCTCATCCGTGACTGCTTCAAAGGGGCTGGGCCAGTCTTTTTTCTCGCCTGATTTGAAAATGACCGGCTGAATGCCGAGCTTGTTCTCCAGCAGCTCCTGCAAAACGAAGTGACCGGCTATTACGCCCACCGAGCCGGTTATCGTGGTCGGCTCAGCTATGATTTTCTCACACGCTACCGATGTATAATAGCCGCCCGAAGCGGCAACGCCCTGCATAAATGCAACGACCGGTTTTTCTTCTTCGTGTCGGTATTTTAAAATCTCATTATAAATTTGGTCACTGCCCGAAATCGTCCCGCCCGGCGAGTTCACACGGATAATCAGGCCCTTTACTCGCTTATCCTTTCGGACGACCTTCATTTGCTGGTAGAGGCCCCTGGCCTGTGCGGCGTCTATTATGCCCTCTAACTTAATTACGGCGATTTTGGTTGTTCGCGGCCCGGCTTGTATAACCTCTTCGGTGAAGATACCTTTTTGTCCTGCCGCAAAGACCGCGACTACGCCAATTAATATCATAAATAATGCGATGTTTGCCAGAATCGACAGCACCAGGATAATGCCCCAGAAAATCCTCCAGCCGGTTCGTCTCCTCGGTTTCTCTGTAAGCGGCACCGTAACTTCTGATATCGGAGGCGGTGGCGATGATGGCTCTGGTTCGCCTGGGCTCGAAAGATTATTGTCCTTCTCAAAATCCATAATATACCCTTTCCAAAAAATCGACCCCAGCATTGTAAGCCGCATGAACCTGGCTGTCAATCTTCGAAAGTTATGCGATTATCTCTTATTATTGGTATTTGGGGGGCGACAGGAGGGGATTTATAGAAAAAAGACGGCTGCTTTTTACGGCAGCCGCCCCGCAAAATAGTCTTCAAACATCTGTAGTGCGTTCAGTATCGCTAATAGCAGTAATCCGCAGCATACTGATAAAGATGTTTGACTTCTTCAGCAGTTAAGCACCTGTCGAAAACTATCACATCGTCAATATCACCGTTGAAATAGGCATGCCAGCCGGCATCATTTCTATCTCCTATGGTGAAAACCTGCGCGGTGTCTATACTACCCAGACCTGAAATATCCCCCGGGGTTGCCAACTCATTCGCATCAACGTAAAGCCTGACAACATCGCTCCTGTCGTAAACCGCCGTCAAGTTGTGCCACGAGCCATCATTGAATGTTGCCGTAGTACTCGCACCAGCCCCGGACGAGCTGTCCGAAATTCTGGCGTATAGCTTCCCAGCCTGAATCCACATGTCATAGCCTGGCTTGACGCCTTTGGCCCTCTTGTTGACAATCATCTGTGCCGATGATGAAGATGTCTTGAACCAAGCGATTATTGTAAAATCAGCTTCTTCTCCAAAATCCAAATCGTCTTGGTCTCCTACATCGACATAATCAGACGTGCCGTTGAAATCAAGTGCATAGCTTCCCACCCGGCCGGTCACCCAGTTCGGCCCACCGTACAGTGTGCCGTTATTGTCACTGACTGAATCAGCCGCTGTGGTTCCGCTGCCTTCCTCGAACTTCCAGTGAGAAATCATAGCTGCGCAAACTCCTACTTCATCGGAACCCATGTCTACGATGTCATTGCCGTCGCCATCGCCGTCCATCACACGCCAGTCGCCGTCAATGTCCAGCTCGCTCGTTGAGCTGTTGGGGTCATTCGGGTCGCCAACGTCAATACAGGGCGAGTTATAAGGAAGGTGATAGTCTCCACTCTCCCAGGTCGCATTCGGTGCATTGGGCTCACCTATGCCGGTCGTCCAGCTCGCTCCATAGACAGTCCCGTCATTGCTGCCCGCCGAATCATTTGCATCTCCGTCGAACTCCCAGCGGGATATCAGGTTGCCGGTGCCTCCGCTCCACGTAGGACCGTTCTGATAAAGGTCGCTGATGTCATTGACGGACAAGACCTTGTCATACACCCGGACATCGTCCATCTTGCCGTCAAAATACGCATGGTTGACCTTCCTGTCCCCGATAACGAAGTCCTGACTGTTATTAATGTCTCCTATCGCCGAAATACTCCCCGAACTGGCTTTATTAACGTCGTCAACATAAATTTTTACCACGTCATCCCGGTCGTAGAGAACTGCAACATGGTGCCAGTCATTATCGTTAAACGTCTCCGTGGTGTGTGTACCCAACCCTATAGATGTGTTGCCGATTCGGGCCCATATCTGGCCATTCTGTATGTAAGTGTCGTAACCCTTCGTGTATCCTTTGGCCTTTTTGTTAACCAAAAACCCTGCGCTGGACATGGATGTCTTAAACCACAAGCTCACCGAAAAGTCCGTACTTGCCCCAAAATCCAGGCTGTCATCGTTCGGGTCCCCGACGTCGACATAATCGCCATTGCCGTCGAAGCTCAACGCACGATTCACATCAACCCAGTAACCTGGGCCAACGAACCACGGGTTAACGTCGATGTTGTTGACGCCATCCCAGCCTGCATCCCACTGCCAGTTGTCGCTGCCGCCGCAGCCTTGCCCGTCGCTGTAGCTGATGTTGGGGTCGAGGCTCGTATTGTCGGTAGCTACCTGGTCGCCGGCACCGTCAGACTGATTGCCCCAGAGGACACAGTTTTTCACCTCCACGTCGTCGATGTCATCGTGTATGTAGATGCCGCCGCCGTTGGTGTCTGCGAAATTATCCGCTATCGTACAGTTTCGGATGAGCGAATCCCCGTCGTTGGTAAGCTCTATGCCGCCGCCGTAGTTGAGGGCCTTATTGCCGGTTATTTCGCAGTTTTTAATCGTCAGGCCCTTCCAGGACGATATGCCCCCACCCCCAAAGTCCGGACCGCTCGAATTAAGGGCGCTATTCCCGGATATTGTACAGTTTTCCACGGTCAAGTTGGCGGACCAGCTCTCAATCCCACCACCGTATTGAGATGCTTTGTTATCGTTAATGACGCAATTGCTGATTAAAACAGGGCCGATGGGGCTGGAGCCGATCTCACCCACGCAGATACCGCCACCGTAACCAGTGTCACCAGTGGCGGAGTTTCCTGTTATCGTGCAGCCTTTTATAGTTGCCGCGTAACAGTCGCGCAGATGGATTGCGCCCCCGTAGGTGATGGTGGAGTTGCCTGTCAAATCACAGTCCTCTATAAGCACATTGCCGTCATTTACATCATGTATGTTGATTCCAGCGCCCCAGTGACCGCCAGTATTGTTGGCTATTGTGCAATTCTTGACCGTTATCTGACCGCCGTGGGCCAGCCCACAGTATACCCCGCGAGGCGTGTTCCCTGAGATATTGCAGTCCGTTATCGTCACGTTGGCGTCGCCGCTGCCCGCCAACACCTCGCTGAATATACCTGCGTATGGCCCCGCATGCTCGTTGCCTGAAATCGTACAATTGTTGATATCGACATCTCCGCCCGTCTGATAAATTCCTTGCTTGTAAAGGTCAAATGCCTCCCCGACCGCAACGTTATTGACGATGTCGCAGCCTTCTATCGTAACATTACTGCTATCGCCCCGTATGTGTATTGCCCCTGAGGCGAAGCGGTTATCCGAAAACGTGCAGCCTTTAATCCGTGCGCCGCTATTGTTGCAGTCAATTCCGTCCATACGACCGTTCGGGTCGCCTTTAAACACGCACCTGTCGATCGTGGGGCTCGAGCCACCCGTACATAGTACCGCCGCGCTTTCGCCAAACGAACAGCCAAGCCATTGGCCAAATTCATTCTCCAGATACGTTAGTATCGTAAAGCCGATTAGCTGGCAGTTAGGATCCTCGTTGCTGTCCGCGAAGTTGCAGGAGCGTCTTATCGTGTCGTTCATTGCGTCACCACAGGGCGCTCCCGCCTTAGGGCAAAACGGCGAAATAATGGTCGACGCCACGATATTTGGGTCATTGGGGTCTTCGCTTCGGATGACAACATTTTTCCCTTTGGGATCTATTGCGTAATGCCACACCGTGCCTTCGCATTCCCCCTCATAGGTCGTGTTCGCATCAAGCACGATTGTATCGCCATCAACCGCGTTATTGTCTATAATGGAATGCAGCTCTGCTGTACTATCAACGTACCAAGTCGTCGACATTGCTGAACGTCCAATACAAACCGCCAAAATCACACTGAGTAAAATTGCCCTTTTCATTTTAGTTTCTCCTTAAAAAAAAGTTTTCTATTTCCGCGTTTCGTAAGTTCCTAACTGTTCCGAGTTTTACCTTTTTCGCGCCAACATTTTCTTTCTCCTTTCATTTGAATTAACTTTGCTTAAATTTTCCCTGTAAAATCTCACTGCTTAAAACGTCTATACCGTCAGCCGAACCCGCACAAAATCAAAGATACAAAACGGGCCTCCTTAAACATTGTTCCGAACCCCATTAGTGGCAAGACAGGCCTCATTTATCCGCCTTTTCCCGACTTTCCTTATTGCGCCGTAGTTGCCGCATCTCAGCTTATCTCGCGTTGCCCGTCCACCTACGGGCGGCGCAGAATACCGTCGATAACGAAAAGTACTTCCGTGAGGCTGGCAATTTACCAATCAAAATGAAGTTTGAAAAGCTGAGTAGCCGCCATAGAAAAATCTTGACTCAGCCACCGATTTGGCATAATACTTAGCCTGCTGAATTTAACTGCGTTAATTAATCAGATTGGAGGACTAATAACGTGACAAGCAAGAAATCCCGCACAGGACGAATTTTCCTGGTCATATTGGTCTTTGCCGGTTTTACAACGCCCGGAGTATCCAAAGAATCGTCTGTAAGGATGTGGCAGGAGCCCCGCGTCATTCCTACCTACCTCATCGGTGAACCTGACACCAATCCCAGGTTCTACACCGGCAGAACTTACCAAGGGGCGCAGGGCAGGGTATATCCCTATCCGATGCTCGATGTCCTGACCGACAACCGTCAGGACAAGACCTACAACGCAGTTTATCTTGAAAACGAATATCTTAAGATTTCGGTTCTGCCGGAGATAGGCGGTCGGCTGTTCAGCGCGCTGGACAAAACGAACAATTACGATTTCATCTACCACCAGCACGTTGTAAAACCCGCCCTTATAGGAATGCTCGGCGCCTGGATTTCCGGCGGGATAGAGTGGAACTTCCCCCACCACCACAGGCCCTCGGTCTTTATGCCCATCGATTACGTACTGGAGGAACACCCCGACGGCAGTAGCACCATCTGGGTCGGCGAGATAGAGATTCGACACCGAATGAAATGGATAGTCGGCCTGACCCTGCACCCGGGCAAGTCATATATTGAGGCCACCATCAGACCTTTCAATAGAACGCCATTCACGCATACTTTCCTGTGCTTTGCCAATGTCGGTATCCATGCAAGTGACGAGTATCAGGTAGTCTTTCCCCCGAGCACACAGTTCGCGACATACCATACCAAGAACCAGTTTGCACGCTGGCCCATTTCGCATGAGGTCTTTAATGGAATCGATTACACCAGTGGCGTCGACGTCAGCTGGTGGAAAAATCACCCCGAATGGATTTCTATGTTCGCCTGGAACTATGAGGATGACTTCTTTGGCGGCTATGACCACGGCAAACGTGCCGGTACTGTTTCGGTCGCCAATCATCACGTTGTCCCGGGCAGAAAATTCTGGGAATGGAGTAACGGCCCTCGCGGCTGGATGTGGGACAAAATCCTCACCGAAGACGACGGCCCCGAGCTTGAGCTTATGACCGGAGCCTACTCCGACAATCAGCCGGATTATAGTTGGCTCCGGCCGTACGAAACCAAAATCATAAAGATGTACTGGTATCCGATTCGCGAATTAGGCGGCATCAAGAACGCCAACCTAAAGGCCGCCGTCGACCTCGACCTGACAAAGAAGAATAGCGCAAGAATTGCATTTAATACGACGTCCAAATACGAAAACGCAAACGCCCTGCTGCACGCTGGTGAGGAGATTATCTTTGACCGGCGAATTGACATAAGCCCGGACAAACCTTTTACACAAGAGGTCGCCCTGCCTGACAAGGTAAAAGAACAGAACCTGCGGGTCTTGTTAAGCTCGGCCGACGGCGAAGAATTGATTGCCTATACGCCCGTCAAGACCGAAAAGGCCCCAATGCCGGAGCCGGTCAAGGCACCGTCTGAGCCAAAGGATTTCAAGACCGTTGAAGAGCTTTATCTCACCGGCCTGCGACTGGAGCAGTTCCACAACCCCGCACTGCAGCCCTATCCCTTCTACGAGGAGGTGCTAAGGAGAGACCCGAACAACTACAGGGTCAACGTCGCACTTGGGATCCTTTACTTTAAACGAGGCTTGTTCCAGGACGCCGAGAAATGCTTTGCAAGGGCCATCGCCCGCGCCACCTATAATTACACCAGCCCGAGAGACGGCGAGGCCTTCTACTATCACGGCCTGGTTCAAAAGTTCCTTGGCAAATACGATGCCGCGTATGATGACTTATACAAGGCGACGTGGAGCTATGGCTCTCACAGCGCAGCCTACTACCACTTAGCTGAAATTGCCTGTATCAGGAGCGAATTCGATACTGCTCTGGAGCACATCGACCGCTGCCTCGCAACAAACGCATGGAACACCAAGGCAATGGACCTGAAGGCCGCGGTTCTAAGGCACCTCGGCAGATTTGAACAAGCCGCTGAACTCGCCTCAGATGTCCTGAAGGTCGACCTGCTCGACTTCTGGGCTTCAAACGAGCTGTACCTCGCAAAGTCCGCAATGAAAGCGAAAGACGAAGCTGACAAACAGATACGCACTTTAATGAAAAGAATGAGAGGCGACGTCCAGTCACATCTCGAACTGGCGGTCGACTACGGTAACTGCGGCTTATACGACGAGGCAATCAAGGTCCTCACAAGACTCCCTGTAGCCGATAGCAGGACCAGCAGCACCTATCCTATGCTCTACTACTACATTGACTTTTACTTAGGCAAAAGGGGCCAAGCCGAAGGGGCCGAGAGACGCTATAAAATCGCGAGCATGATGCCCGCCGATTACTGCTTCCCCTTCCGCCTGGAATCCATCGAGGTTCTTCGTACGGCTTTCACAAATAACCCTGCCGATGCCCGCGCACATTATTATCTTGGCAACCTCTTGTATGACCATCAGCCGGAAAATGCCATTAAAGAATGGGAAAAGTCTGTGGCTATCGATGACACGTTCGCGACGGCGCACCGCAACCTCGGCTTCGCCTACGCCCGTGACCTCGATGAT
>CAZENQ010000060.1:0-17779 GCA_964513655.1 uncultured Pirellulales bacterium
GAGATGTTTATGGTCGAGGCGAATGAGGCGGTCGCCTCGCTTCTGGACAGGCACAACGTTCCCTTAATGCGGCGGATTCATCCTGAGCCGGACAGTTTGAGTATGCAAAATCTCTCGAAGCTTGTCAGGGCGTTGGGGTACAGTCTGCCTCGGACACCGGACCGCAGTTCGATACAAGAGTTGTTATCTGCTGTCAGGGGTACAGACATTTCTCTGGCGGTGAATTTGGTGGTTTTGCGAAGTTTCGAAAAAGCTCAGTATGCACCGCTGCACATAGGCCATTTTGCTTTGGCTTCGGACCACTACTGTCATTTTACGAGCCCGATACGGCGGTACGCGGATTTACTTGTTCATCGTGTTTTGCAATGCCACCTGCAGAAAAGACTGGGCTCGGCGTCATCGCATCAGATTTTAGCCGAGCAGGATTTGGCCGAGATTGGAAAACATATTACCTTTACCGAGCAGCGGGCGGAGGATGCCGAAAGGGAGCTGAAGACGGTTTTGATACTGCAAATGTTAAGCGATAGAATCGGCGACGAACTTGACTGTGTTGTTACCGGCCTTGCCGGTTTTGGGGTGTTCGTACAGTCGCGAAAATTTGGTATCGAAGGTCTTATTGCGATGGACAATTTGGGGCCGGATAAATGGAAGTTCAATTCAAAGACCCAGAGTATCGTCGGACTCAATTCCGGAACAAGCGTCCATTTAGGCCGGGCAATGAAAGTGCGCATAGTCTCGGTGAATGTCCCTGGGCGTAAGTTAGATGTCTGCCCCGTTGAGCCTCTGGCCAAAGCACCTGTCAGGAGAGGGAAAAAGAAAGCTGTACGGGGACCAAAGAAACCTCGCACACGGAAACGGCCAAGGGGGAGAAGGTAAGCGCAACTGTGACCGACATTTCAGCAAGTCTGCCGGTTTCTTGACATTTAGCGGTAATTTTGCGATATTGAGGCCGAAGGCATTACCATTTAGTTTATATTTTTGGAGCAAGCAATGAGAGCATCCGAGATGAGGAAAGGTCAAACCGTTAAGATTGACGGTAAGCTGTATGCGGTTGTTGATTACCAGCACGTCAAGCTCGGCAAAGGTGGTGCGGTGTATCAGACAAGACTCAAAAGCCTGACCGATGGTTCAATCCAAAATGTTCGTCTGCGCTCAGAAGAAACAGTTGAAGAGGCTTACCTGGATAGACGGACGTACGAATATCTGTATTCAGCCGGCAGTGAGCATGTCCTGATGGAGATTAAAACCTTTGACCAAGTCACTCTTGGTGATGATGCCTTCGGCGACGGGCCCAAATTCCTCAAACCCAATACCCGACTGCAGGTAAGTATGTACGAAGGCAGGCCGATTATAGTTGAATTACCTAATACGGTAGACTTGAAGGTTACCGAGACCCCGCCGGAAATCAGAGGCGCCACGGCGACGAGTCAAAACAAGCCTGCAACCCTTGAGACCGGATTAGTTGTGTCGGTGCCGCCTTTTATCAGGGTCGGTGATATTATCCGTGTCGATACACGCAGCAGCGAGTACGTAACCAGAGTGAAAGAATGACCCTATGCCGTTTAGTAAAATAGGCAGAACAATCTTTAAGGGGGTTAGTACCCGCAATGAGCGGTTAATAAAGGCGTATTCGGTAATCGCTCAGCAGGCAGGCGAGTTTGAAGAGCGGGTAAAGGGACTCGATGATGATAGTCTGAAGGCGAAGACTGCTGAGTTCAGGGCGGCAATAGAAGGGGGGGGCAAGCCGGAGGATATTTTGCCTGAAGTCTTCGCAGTGGTTCGTGAAGCGGCAAGACGAAATGTTAAGATGCGGCATTTCGATGTGCAGCTTGTAGGAGGCAATGTCCTCTACGAAGGCAAGATTGCTGAGATGGCTACGGGGGAGGGTAAAACCTTAGTGGCAACATTGGCGTCCTACCTTGTGCACCTGACCGGAAGAAGGGTCCATATAGTTACAGTCAATGATTACTTAGCCAAGCGCGATGCGGAGTGGATGGGACCCGTTTATATGGCATTGGGATTGACGGTAGGCGCGATTCAGGCTGATATGGATACGGCCGGCGACGAGCGGAAAAACCAGTATGCCTTCGACATAACGTATGGGACAAACAACGAGTTCGGCTTTGATTATCTCCGCGACAATATGAAAATATCGCTTGAGCAGATGGTTCAGGGGCGGCTGGAATACGCCATAATCGATGAGGTTGATTCGATTTTAGTCGATGAAGCCAGGACGCCATTGATTATATCAGGGCCGGCCTTTGATGACGTCAGCAGATATAAGAACGCTGACGGGGTGGCAAGGAAGCTAATCAGCCTTCAAAGCAACTATGACCGCTCGAAAAGACAAATTGATTCTGCCGAAAGGGCACAGGCCAGCGCCCAGGGTGAGCTGGCCGAAGCTAAAAGGGATAAAGACGACAAGCGAATCGAAAAAGCCGAGAGGGCAATCGAACAAAGTCAGAGAGAGCTTGAGGCCGCACAAGCCAGACTGGCGGAGGCCACACAATATTACGAAGTTGAATACGACAGGAAGGCAGCTCACTTGACTCATGAGGGGGTGGGAGCAGCTCAGGAAATAGCCGGCGTAGGCTCGTTTTTTACGGGCTCAAATATGGAGTGGCCGCACCTTTTGGAACAGAGCCTGCGTGCTCATGTTACTTTCGAGAAGGAAAAAGATTACGTCGTTATGGACGGTAAGGTCGTTATTGTTGATGAATTCACCGGCCGATTAATGCACGGCCGGCAGTGGTCCGACGGGCTGCACCAGGCAGTCGAGGCAAAAGAGGCAGTTGCAGTCAAAGAAGAAAGCCAGACGCTTGCCACCATCACGCTGCAGAATTTCTTCAGGCTCTATGACCAGATGGCCGGAATGACCGGCACAGCCAAAACCGAAGAAGAAGAGTTTATAAATATATACAACCTTGAAGTCGTGGTGACACCGACCAACGAGCCCTGTATCAGGGACGACCGGGATGATGTAATCTATAAGACAATGGGCGAGAAGTTTAATGCGATAGCAGAAGAGATAAATAACATTAGTTCCTCCGGCCGGCCGGTTCTTGTGGGTACTGTGAGCATTGAGAAAAACGAATCGCTGTCAGGCGCCCTTAAGCAGCGATACGGCAAAGAATATGAGCACGAGGTTTTAAACGCCAAGCATCACGAGCGGGAAGCCGCGATTGTTGCGAAAGCCGGTCAGCAGCACAAAAGCCGCGACGGTAAAATGCGGGGCAATATAACTATCGCAACAAATATGGCGGGCCGGGGCACCGATATTGTTTTAGGGCCGGGTGTAGCTGAACTTGGCGGACTGCATGTACTCGGCACCGAACGCCACGAAGCCAGAAGAATCGATAACCAGCTGCGAGGGCGGTGCGGCAGACAGGGTGATAAAGGTTCCAGCCAGTTCTTTCTTAGCTTCGAGGATGATTTGATGCGGGTTTTTGCGCCGGAATGGACCGTCAAGGCACTTTCCTGGATCGGCTGGGAGGAAGGTCAGCCGATTTATCACAAGCGAATAAGCAAGGGTATCGAAAAGGCGCAAAAGAAGGTCGAAGAGCGGAACTTCGAGATTCGAAAGAGCCTGCTTGAATATGATGAAGTAATGGATTATCAGCGGAAAATTTTCTACTCTCGCCGACGCGAAATCCTGGGCGGTAAGGACCTTAAGAATATTATTGAAGAGATGATAGATGGCTCTATCACAAAAAACTGTGATAGCATCCTTGATAAAAGCTATCCCAGTAAATGTATTGTCGAGTGGGCCAGAACAAATTTCGGAGTTGATTTGAAATCCTCTGATATTGCCGATGCTAAAGTGGTAGAGATTGAGCGACTGATTAAAGACCAGGCAAAGAACAACACTGCTAATGAAATCTCGCTTTCTATGGGGGAATATCTGGAAGACTACTCCGACCCGAGCAGCTGGGATATCGCCGGGTTGTGCAAGTGGGCAATGAGCGCCTTTCGTGTCAGTTTGAGTCCCGCGAAAGTTAAGCATCAAGAACCGGAGGAGATTGAGGAACAATTGATTTCGGCCGCTGCCGAGCAGATTGACAAAAGGGATTGTTCACAGCTGATAGAGTTTTTGAAAGCAGATTTTGCTATTCACAAACTTGCCGAATGGGCACGAGCCAAATTCGAGATAAAATTGGACATCGAGCAAATAGAAGGCCTAAGTGCCTCGCAAATCCGGCAGGTTCTTGCCGAAAAAACAGCGGCCAAATACAAACAAAAGGAGATTGAGTATCCTGTTGAATTCGCGATGAATATGGTCTACGGGCCCGAAGGTCCCAACGTATATGCATTCGAATCACTCGCTAACTGGGCAAAGAAAAAATATAACGCGGACCTTTCGGTCGAACAGATAGCAAACGCCAAGCCTCGCGCTTTACAAAAACAACTCCTCGAATTAAGTGAAAGCTTTAACGATGGACAGTTAGGGCAGGAACTCGCTGAAAAAATCGCTAACTTAGATGTCGCAGGATTAGTGGGCTGGACTAACGAAAGATTTGAGGCATCTTTGAGTGAAGACGACGTCGGCCAGGGCGCGGAATGCGAAGAAAGGCTGTCTGAGGTGGCGAGGGAATTTATGCGTGCCGAGTTAAGCGACCTTGAGAAATATGTTCTGCTGCAGATTTACGACAGCACCTGGAAGGACCATCTTTATACGATGGATCATCTGAAGGATAGTATTCATTTTCGCGCCTTTGCTGAAAAGGACCCCAAGACCGAATACAAGCGAGAGGGGTTCCGACTTTTTAATGAGATGCTTGAGACTATTGAGGACAGGGTTACGGATATTATCTTTAAGGTGCACCTTGAGGCAGGGGCCAGAGCCAGGAGCGTCTGGAATGTAAGTCGAACAGCCCACGATGAGGTAGGTCAGTTTGCTATGGCGGAGCGGCAGCGAGCCGCTGCTCAGGCTCCACAGGGCGAGCAGAAGGTAAAACAAATTCGCTTGGAGCAGCCGAAGGTTGGCCGAAACGACCCTTGCCCCTGCGGCAGCGGCAAAAAATATAAAAAATGCTGCGGAAAGAACTTGTAGAAGCCGGATTTGGCGTTTTTTGATGTTTTTTGCTGTGGAAGGCCAAAACCTGAGTGGGTTGTGGCGAAGTTCAATTTGGGCGGAATCAGTATGGGCGCACAAAAGAAAACATCGAGCAACTTAAAGCCACCCGATGTTTTCCGGAGGGGAGAAAAACTCTTGTTTTGCTTTTTTTGTTATCGGCCACTGTGGAATAGCCACTTTAGCCGAAAAATCACGATTTTACCAGTTCCTGTTAAGTTTTACGCTGTTCACACATAAAGGTTCTGTATTTTTCCCTTAGAATTTCAGGTTTGCTTGTAAATCAAGGCTTCGGCAGTACTTATTGCGCGCTGGACGGACTCTTTGGCCGGTATAGGCTCATCGGCTCGAGTTCACGGCTGTGTCGGCGATAAATCGTGATTCCTTTGCATCCAAGCCGATACGCTAATTTGTAGGCCTTGTCGACAGCTGCAACGGATGCTTTTTCGTTGAAGTTAATGGTTTTGCTCACTGCTGCGTCGCAGTGCTGCTGAAAGACCGCCTGCATTCGGATATGCCATTCGGGTTTTATATCGAAGGCACATTTGAAGATTTTGCGGATTTTGCCCGGAATTCGAGGCATTCTTTGAATGCTGCCGCTTTTGGCAATCTGTGCCTGGAGCTTTTTGCTGTAAAAGCCACCCTCTTCAGCGACCTGCCTGAAAATCGGGTTTACGTGCAGCAATTCTGTGCCGCTTAGGACTTGGCGGAAGAAGACCAGTGAATAGGCGGGCTCGATTCCATTGGAACAGCCCGCGATTATACTTATCGTACCGGTCGGGGCGATGCAGGTAACAGAAGCATTGCGAATTTTCCTGTTTCTTTTAGTCCTCCAGATGCTGTTGCTCCAGTTTGGAAAAGGCCCTCGCAAGTTGGCAAGTTCGCAACTGGCATCGTGAGCGTTATCGTTGATAAACTTCATGAGGTCCTCAGCGAATTCTATGGCCTCTTGTGAGTCATAAGGTATGCCGAGCAGAAACAAACAATCCGCAAAGCCCATAACGCCCAGACCTATTTTGCGATTGGCCTGGGCCAGCCGGACGGTGTCTCTGACTGGGAAGTTGCACGCATCGATAATATTGTCCAGAAATCGCACCGCGAGTTTGACAGTTTCTGCCAGTGCGGGCCAGTCTATGTCCAGCTTGCCGCCGGTCGTGCACACGAACTTTGTAAGGTTGATGCTGCCGAGCGTACAGGCCTCGTACGGCAGCAATGGCTGCTCGCCGCACGGGTTGGTTGCTTCTATTTGGCCCAGTGTCGGGGTTGGATTGTCACGATTTATTCGGTCGATGAAAGCCACGCCGGGCTCACCCGTCTTATGAGCACACTCTACAATCATTTTCCAGAGGTCACCGACGGTATAGAATTGGCCTGCTTGCTCGGAGGCGGGCCGTGATTTGTCAGTCAGTCTGTGCAAATCATTTATTGTGTAATTTGCGATGTCAGTTTGGCGTGGCAATAAATACCGCTGGCCCGTGCGGGGGTTTTTTACAATGTGCAGGGCATCGCTGGATTCGAGTACCCGTTTCATCCATTCGTTTGTGATTTTGACGGAAATATTGAAGTTGGTAAATGCCTTCAAGCTCTGTTTGGCGTACAGGAATTTAAGGATGTCCGGGTGCTCGACGCTCATCATACCCATATTTGCGCCCCGCCGAAATGCGCCCTGCTGAATTGCATCGGTCGTTTCGGAAAAGACGCGCCAAAAACTTATTGGTCCCGATGTTGTTCCCCCGCTGGAAGCGACACGGTCACCTGTCGGTCTTAATTTGTCAAAGGAAAATCCGGTCCCGCCGCCCGCCTTTTGAATCAAAGCGGTTTGCTTAACGGTCTCGAATATGTCTTCTATGCTGTCTTCGATGGGCAGCACAAAGCAGGCGCTGAGCATGCCGCTGGGGCGGTTTGCATTCATAAGGGCAGGGGAGTTGGGCAGAAATCTTAGCGAGGCCATCAAATCGTAATATTTTTTGTGCCAGACTTTGATTTCGCTGTCGATGGCTCCATATTTGGTTTCAGCTTTGGCTACCAGCGACGCTACCCTGCTGAAAAGTTGGGCGGGTGTCTCGATGCATTTGCCCCGTTGGTCTTTGATTAGATACCGGCGCTGCAGGACGGTCAGGGCGTTTTCGCTAAGCACAGGTTCTTCGCCCGGGGCCGGTTGTATGTCAGACTCAACCATAAAAAAACCTCAACTAATAAAAGCCTGTGTGATGTTAAAGCCTTTTAAGCCATCTAAACCGAAAGATGCGCCTAATCCTTTCGGTAAATCGTATTCCCAGGCGCTGGGTGCTGGTCTTAAACTCCATTCGCCTCAAGTCGTCGGCGGTTGGCTTGGCCGGTGATTTGCCGAACACCGACAATAATCCGCCGGCAAGCAACCCGACAAATGAATTTATCTTAGTGCGAACGGACATGCAATTGATCATTTTTTTATTGATTATCTTTGCACAGCTAACTTCAAGCCAGCCAATAATTCTTCACCGGTCCTGCTTTCAATCGCGCTTTGGCCAAACAATTGGTGTCTTTCCAGGATTTGTGGCTGGTGGTCATAATATCTCTGTACGGCTTCGATGCCGCCTTCGGCGGCACCGGCGGTTTTATACCGGCCGTCTAAGAGCCATGAGCTTATCTCGTCATCGTACTCAGCAGGGTAAATTAGAGCCACGACAGATTTATCATCGCCGTATTTAGCCAGGTGCACCTTGGATCGGCAGGGCGGGGCAGTTCTGACAGCCAGGTCAACGAGCCTTTTGAAATCACGCTCTGCGGTTTCAAAGTTGGTCGAGTAGAAGAACATCCCCGCTTCGAGCTGGAAAATCTCCGACCTGATGCCCTTTAATTCGAGTCTGCCGTTAGGGTAGGCCTTGTGTATCTTATAGACCTTGCAACTCTTGTATTTCTCGCTTTCCAGAAGCTCAGCGACCTCTTCGGCGGTAAAACCGACTCCCGTGTTTTCGCCAAAGTCGAAGACATACAAGCCAGCGTATTTTTCAGGTTTTCGAAGTTTGGGTAATTCCATAGTGTTATATTACTGCCAGCGTGGCGAACTTTCGTTTGCCTACCTGAATAACCATTCCATTTCTTGGAGTAATTTCAATGTTCGGGTCGCTGATTTTGTTTCCGTCGACGCTTACGGCAGCCTGCAGTACCATTCGTTTCGCTTCTCCGCCGGTCTCGACCAGTTTGCAGGAGAGCAGCAGTTGTTTGGCGGAGATTGGTTTATTGGCTATCTTGAATTCGGGTATTTCATCCGGGAGCTGTTTTTGTGCAAATACCTTTTCGAACTGCGCGGCGGCCAATTGAGCGGTTGCTTCGTTGTAGAACTGCCTTACGATTGTTTTGCCCAAGAGAACCTTTGCATCTTTGGGGTGTGTCTTGTCGGGATTGGTGAGTTCAGCTATTTTCTTGCATGGAAGGTCAGTCAGAAGTGTAAAGTAGTTTTCCATCATCTCATCGGAGATGCTCATAACCTTGCCGAACATGTCATTTGGCTCGTCGGTCACGCCGATGTAGTTGCCTTTGGATTTACTCATTTTTTCCTGGCCGTCCAGGCCGACAAGGATTGGCATAGTGATTACGACCTGGGGCGGCTGGCCATTTACCCGCTGGATGTCCCTGCCGACGAGGTTGTTGAAAGTCTGGTCGGTGCCACCCAATTCGACATCGCTTTTGACAATGACCGAGTCATAGCCCTGCATAAGCGGGTACAGGAATTCGTGGATGCCGATGGGGTCGCCTTTTTTGTGCCGAAGTTCGAAGATATCTCTCTCTAACATTCGGGCGACTGTCATATTGCTTGTCAGCTTAATAATGTCGGCCAATCTGAGGTCTGAGAGCCATTCGCTGTTATAGCGAACTTCGAGCTTGTTTTCAGAGGTGTCTAATATTTTGCCTGCCTGTTCGAAGTAGGTCTTGGCGTTTTGTTCTATTTGTTCGCCCGAGAGCATCGGCCGGGTTTTGTCCTGTCCGCTCGGGTCGCCGATACGGGCGGTATAGTCGCCTATGATAAGGACGGCTTTATGACCGAGGTCCTGGAATTGCCGCATCTTTCGCAGTACGACCGTATGGCCGAGATGTATATCGGGGCTGGTCGGATCGAGGCCGAGTTTTATGCGAAGCTGCCTGCCTGTTTTGGCTGACCCAGCCAGCTTTTGTGACAGTTCCTCTTCGCTTAGAATCTCAATCGTACCGCGTTTTAAAAGTTGAGTCTGTTCTTTGATTTTTTCTGTCATATACTTTTCTCTGCAAATTTACGATTTCCAGGGAGGTAAATTATAATGTCTGAGCGGGAAATAAGCAAGAATCACCGATAAATTACCGAACCGACCTGAAGTGCTGCATTAATTTGTTTCTTGGCGGGCTTTTTCGGCCTTGTCTTGTTTTTTTTGTGAGACCACGATAATCACATACAGAATGACAGCTGCGACCAAGGACGCTAAACATATGTTCTTAAGCTGTCCCTGGCTTACCAGATGCCACAATGGTCTTGCCTTGCTTGGCCAGAGCAGCGGAACGTCCCAATGGTAAATAGCGTCTATTACAACGTGCAGCCAGACGCCAAGAACGCCGGCGAAGACCATCTTGCGGAAATTGGTCTGGTAAGGTATGTGGATTATTTGCATTATCTTTTTAAACAAGTGTCGCAGAGGATACGCGGCAATGGCCCAGATAATGCCGGTTGCCGCCCCGAGCAGCAGTGTGTGAGCATATCTATGAATCGGCTGGCCAAGTTCAAGCAGGTTTATGACCAAAACCTCCACATCGACTATGACATTGGCCAGCACGAACACGGGGATATCGATATACTTTCGCAGCACCAGCCCAATAAATCCACTTGGTCCAAAATGATACGGCGTAAACGGCATACACTGCTCATAATATTACTGTAGCGAGGGTGGGTTCTTTTCGCAGGTTGTTTCTAACTCTTGCTTGCGCGGGATAAGTCCCTCGAACATTTTTTTGTACAGTCGCCTGCCCAAAGGCAAACTAATAAGAGCAGATGCGAAGAAGCTAACTGCCAGGACAAAACAACCACCACAGAGCCAGTATGACCCTGCCGCCGCATTTATATAGTCTTTAACATCATCAGGTTTCAAAGGCATAGATTCTTCGCCTGCTTTGAAAACGAATATTATTTCAGCCACTTCATTTGGTATTACTGAGGTGAGCCCTTTGCTGCCAAGTCGAAAGGCCCGAAGACTCAAATCGGCGCAGATTAACCCGACGATTAGAAAGAACGCTACACAGAATTTCCTAATTCGCTGACCCTTAACGTATTTGACTACAACTTCCCATTGCCTGTCGGTCAATTGTTCTCGTGAGGAACCGAGTGAAGTGAGGTATTTCTCACCGGCCGCGAGGACTTTTTCAGAAATTTTCTTTCTGGCCATTTTTGTGCTCTCCTATTTAGTATTCGCCGTTGGCCACAGAGCCTTGGAAGCAGTCTTTAGCGTATCTTTGCGGGAAGTCGTTTGGTTATCACAGTCGGCTTGGCGGGGGCTGGCTGTCCGGGCCCGGGTGGATTACCGGCGTTGCCTGCAGGTAATTTTGGACATAGTCCACGATGGCATCTTCCAGGGACATAGGCTGTTTATCGTAACCGGCCTGGCGCAGCTTGGTAATATCGGCCTCAGTAAAATACTGGTACTGATTGCGGATTGAATCGGGCATATCGATATATTCAATTTTCGGCAGTTTGCCCATTGCCCCGCAAGCGACTTTTACCAGGTCGTTCCAGGTGCGTGCCTTTCCTGTGCCGATGTTGAACAGCCCACTCAGATTTGGTTTGTCCAGAAAGAACAGGGTCATATCGACTGCATCCTTGACATAAAGAAAATCACGCATTTGCTCGCCGTCGGCGTATTCGCTCTTGTATGATTTGAATAATCGGACCTTGCCTCTTGCGTTTATCTGCTCAAAGGCCTTCAAGACAAAGCTTCGCATCTCGCCCTTGTGATATTCATTGGGCCCGAAGACATTGAAGTATTTCAGTCCTATGATTTTGCTCAATAGGCCGGTCCTGCGTGCCCAGAGGTCAAAGAGGTGCTTGGAGTAGCCATACATATTTAATGGTATTAAGTTTTCAATTTTTTCCTCATCGTCGCTGAGGCCGGCCGAACCGTCGCCGTAGGTAGCCGCACTGGAGGCGTAGATGAAGCGAATGCCAGCATCGGTCGCCCATTGGGCGAGCAGTTTGGTGTATTCGTAGTTGTTCTTTATAAGGTACGAGGCATTGGTTTCGGTCGTGTCCGTGCAGGCACCCATATGGAAAACGGCCTCGGTAGGGGGGGCAATTTTCTTTTCGGCCACCATTTCCAGGAAGTCACCTTTTTCGACATAATCGGCGAAGGACAAGTTGCGGAGGTTCTTCCATCTTTCGTCGGTGCCAAGCTCGTCGACAACGAGAATGTCGGTAATCCCCCGTTTGTTTAGCGCCGCAATCAGTGCGGAGCCTATAAAGCCCGCTCCGCCAGTGACGATTATCATTTACGAATCTCCTAATCAGCCGGTTAATTTTTATAAGCTTAATTTGCCGTCCTGAATGTGTCAAATATTTAATTGGATTGAGCGCGCATAAAAAAACCGCCTGCTTTCGGGCGGTTTTAAAAAGGTTAAAAAATGTAAATTGATTCTTAGCACAGCGCAATATAGCTTGCAATGGCGAGAATCAAAATCCTCCTCTTTGTAATCGTAAACGGAAGCCAGAAATCGTAGTATAACTTCTTCATTGCCCTTTTCTAAATCACCCCCAATAATCCTTCTTATTATGTAATCATTATAACCTAAAGCAGTGCCTCAAGTCAAGTATAACTACTTGTGCGTGAGCGTAACTACTTGTAGGCAAAGAGGTTACGGTGTAAGGAGCCACCATTTTTTTAGCCACCCCGGTTGCCGGGAGTTTGCAGACATACCACAATACGGCAGTACAGCAGGCAGGCGCCGCCTCTCAGAAGGGATGACCCAAAAAGGGCTCGGACTCTGTGTTTTCGACCGTGGTTTAGGCCAACTTTTTGACTGCTTCGGCGATAAGTCTGGCTATTGGCAGATGCTGCGGGCAGCGAACTTCCGCGGCTCTGTAATCAGTGCTGAGCAGCTTGTTTCGTACATTTGCGGGAATTTGGGCGAAAAGTTCCTGTGCCCCTTCCTGGTCGTCATAGCCGTTGTAATACATCAAATAACGCATAATGTCGCTGATATAGGGTACACTTGGCAGTGCGGAGTTGCATATATAGGCGCAGCCGGTGCAATAACCGCTGCAGGTCGCCTGGGCGTATTGGTTTAAAGCCGCCATGTCCGCCCGTGAGAGTTCTGCCTTATCAATCGCTGCCGCGGCATTCGAAGTCAAATGGGCGACGTTATTCACTCCCACGCATGCTGAGCTTATCCTTTCGTCTGCCAGCACAGCCTTTATGTTAGCCTGAATCGCGGTAAAACCGCGCTGCAGAAATCGGCCAACTATTTTCTTGTCCTCTTCGGTTTCGACTTTATGGTCCGTACGAATTCCAAGGGTCTTCATGGCGATGACAGCGACGCCCGCCTTATGGCATGCGTCAATGCCGGCCTGGATTTTATCATCCTGCATCAGTCGAAAATTGTAGCTTGCCATTACTGCGTCAATCCAGCCGAGCTTTGCCGCGGCGGAAAGGTTTTGGCCCATGTTCTTGTGAGTGCTGAAACCAAAAAACCGGACCAAGCCGCGTTTCTTTGTCTTGGCCACCCACTGTTTCAATTCATCTGTCAACTGTGCGGGGTCGGACAGTCCGTGGACGCCATAGTACATATCAATGTAGCTGGTATTCATTCTTTTCAGGGAAGTCTCGAGCCGCTTTTGGACCTCCGCCACCACAGCTTCTGGAGTACGTGCTTTCCATGCGCCTGAGGCCTTGCTGACAATAAATAATTTCTTTCGAGCATCCGGGTTCTTAGAGAGATATTTACCTATGCTAAGCTCACTTTCTCCGCCTACATAGGAATTAGCAGTGTCCCAGTAATTAATCCCCCATTTAAGAGCGCTTCTTAAAATAATTTGGTTATCGAGACGATTTGTTCCAAGAGACAGGCACGGGACGTCAACACCGGTTTTGCCCAATTTTCGCCTCGGCACCTGCGGAAATTGGGGCTCTTGGTTTTTTGCCGGTGCATTTGGCTCATTTGGGTTGCCCTTTACTTTGCCCGAGGCTAAGACCGAACCCAGCCCGGCAGCGCCGACACTTTTTAAAAAAATCCTTCTGTTGATGTTATTATAGTTATTATTCACATCATCAGACTCCGACTCTTGGTGCTTTTAGACCTGTTTGCTAAAACTGTCCGAAACGCCTTCTGTCGAATACCCACTCACGCTAACTTGCTGACTGCTTCGGCCATAAGCTTGCCGATTGGCAGATGTTGCGGACAGCGGGCCTCGGCCAGGCTGTAGTCTGCGCTCAGCAGTTTGTCTCTTGCATCTTGTGGAATTTTAGCGAAGAGCTCTCTTGCATCTTGCCGCTCACCATAGCTGTTGTAGTACATCAGGTATCGCATGACGTTGTTTATATGAGGCACTTCAGGGGCAGCCGGGCCGCAAATATTACTGCAGCCGGCACAATAACCGCTGCACGTGTCCTTGGCATATTGCTTGAACAGTTCCATGTCAGCCTGCGTAAGTTTTGTCTTGTCCAGTACGGCCGCAACGTTCTCAAGCAGGTGGGCCAAGTTACCCCTGGACGTGCAAGCCGAGCTGATTCTTTTATCTTCCAATACAGCCTTTGTCTTTGCCTGGCCCTCGGTAAAGCCGCGTTTGAGAAAATGTTCGGTTAGTCTCTTGTCCTCTTCTGTTTTTACCTCCTGCGCCTGTGTCTTCATGGCGACAAGACCGACACCGGCTTTATAGCAGGCCTCGACGGCAGCCTGCATCTTTTCATCCTGCATCACTCGGAAATTGTAGGTCGTCATTATTGCATCAACCCATCCGGCTTTGGCTGCGGCCGTCAGGCATTTGGCCATGTTCTCGTGTGTGCTGAACCCAAAGAACCTAATGAGCTTGCGCTTCTTTGCACTTTCTGCCCAGTTCTTTAATTCATCTGTCAGCTGCGCAGGGTCCTCCAATCCGTGAACACCGTAGTACAAATCAATGTATTTAGTACTCATTCTTTTCAGAGAGGTCTGCAGGCGACTTTCTATATCTGTTGGTGTTTCTGCACCCGATGCCTTGGAGACGAGGAATAATCTCTTTCGTACCTCCGGGTTCTTCCCGAGGAATTTACCTATTCCAAGTTCGCTATTTCCCCCTGTGTAGCCATGTGCGGTATCCCAATAGGTTATGCCCCATTCAAGCGCCTTTCGCAGGACGATTTGCCTGTCAGCAACGTTGAAAATCATCCCCAGGGCAAGCACCGGCACTTCAACACCCGTTTTACCGAGCTTTCTCTTGGGGACCTGTGGGAATTTGGTTTCTTCTGTTTTCCCGTCAGCGTTTGGGTCACCTTTTGCATTGGCCGGAGTAAGGACGGAACCCAAACCCGCAGCCCCTACTGTCTTTAGAAAATCTCTTCTGTCGATTTTATTGTTTTTTTTCTTCATCACATTAAACTCCTAAACAACTAATTTTGAATCCGGGCCCCATTTTGCACACGCCGCAAAATGCAGACCCGGCAGTTACGTCCTATTATTATGCCAACTTGCTTACTGCTTCAGCCATCAGTTTTCCTATCGGCATGCGCTGTGGGCATCGCGCTTCCGCAGTACTGTAATCGGTGCCAAGCAGTCTGCTTCTTACCTTGTGTGGAATTTGAGCAAAAAGCTCTCTCGCCCCCTCCCTGTCACCGTAGCTGTTGTAGTACATCAAATACCGCATGACGTCACTTATGTACGGCATATCCGGCGAGGCGGTCTTGCAAATGTTCAAACAGCCGGCACAGTAACCGCTGCAGCTCGCTTCTGCGTATTCCTTGAACAGATCCATATCTGTTCGTGCAAGTTTAGTCTTGTCGAATGTTACTTCGACATTCTCGAAAATATGGGCTGTGCTGGTCATTCCCACACACACTGAGGAAAAACGCTTGTCGTCCAGAACGATTTTTATATTTGCCTGTGTCGTGGTAAGGCCTCGTTTGAGCAGATGCTCGGTAAGCTTCTTTTCTGCTTCGGTAAGCATCCATTTGTCTGCTTCGGTCTTTATCTCCCACGACGGTCTTCCCTGGGTCTTCATAGCGATAAGACCGATTCCCGCCTTGTGGCATGCCTCAATAGCGGCTGGCATTTTCGGGTCCTGCATCACTCGGAAATTATAACTTGTCATTATCGCGTCTATCCAGTCAAGCTTGGCCGCGGCAGTGAGATTGTGGGCCATATTCTCGTGAGTGCTGAAGCCAAAAAATCGTATCTGTTTCTTCTTCTTTGCGTTTATGACCCACTGCTTCAGTTTGTCTGTCAACTGCCCGGGATTGGACAATCCATGAACACCAAAGTACATGTCAATGTAGTCGGTATTCATTCTTTTAAAAGAGGTATGAAGTCGCTTTTCTACGTCCGCTACTGTTCTTGCCCCCGATGCCTTGGTGACGAGAAACACCTTCTTCCGGGCATCCGGGTTTTTGGCGAAGAATTTGCCTATACCACGCTCGCTGTTTCCACCCGCGTAGCCATTTGATGTGTCCCAGTAATTTATACCCCAATCCAAAGATTTTCTTAGGAGGATTTGGTTATCAAGAAGACTATACATTAGACCTATCGACAGGCAGGGGACCTCGACCCCCGTTCGGCCCAGTTTTCGTGTTGGTACCTGTGGGAATCTTGATTTTTCTGATTTCTCAGGGGCATTCGGCTCAGCTTTTGCCTTGGCCGGAGCAAAAACAGAGCCCACGCCGGCGGCACCCACAGTCTTTAAAAAGTTCCTTCTGTTGATTCGATTGTCTTTCTTCTGTATCACATGGAATTCCTAAAGTTGTTAAGGTCGACACCGCCGTCAGGCTAATTTGCCGACCGCTTCGGCCACAAGCTCGCCTATTGGAATATGCTGCGGGCAGCAGGCTTCTGCTGGGCTGTAGTCGGTCACCAACAGTCTGTTTCTCACATTTACGGGAATTTGAGCAAAAAGTTCTCTCGCTTCTTTCTTTTCACCATAGCTGTTGTAATACATCAAATAGCGCATAATATCACTGATATAAGGCATCTCCGGCAGGGCGGAGCCGCAGATGTTCGCACAGCCCGCACAATAACCGCTACAGCTGCCTTGGGCATACTCCCGGAAAATCTGCATATCCGCCTGCGTAAGTTTGGTCTTATCTAATACCGCGGCTACATTTTCGGTCAGGGTGGCAATATTTCCCATCCTTGAGCAAACCGAGCTGATTCTTTTATCTTCCAGCACGGCCTTTATCTTTGCCTGCCCCGGCGTAAAACCTCGCTTGAGGAAGTGCCCGAGCAGTTTTTTGTCCTCCTCGGTCTCAACTTTTTGCCCGCGTGCCTGAGTTTTCATAGCCACGAGACCGATGCCTGCTTTATGGCACGCTTCGACAGCCGCCTGCATTTGTGGGTCCTGCATAACACGGAAATTATACGTTGTCATTATCGCATCAATCCAGTCGAGCTTGGCAGCGGCGCTAAGGCATTGGGCCATGTTCTTGTGTGTGCTGAAACCAAAAAATCGTATTTGCTTCCACTTCTTTTTCAACTTGACCCAGCGTTTTAATCTATCCGTTAACTGGGAAGGGTCGGACAGCCCGTGTTCGTCCTTTTCTCGCTCCATAATGAAGTACAAATCAACATACTTAGTTGCCATTTTTTTAATGGACTCCTGAAGATGTACTTCCGTGTCTTCTATGGTTTTTGTCCCATAGGCCTTAGTGACAATGAACAGTTTCTCTCGCATGTCGGGGTTCTTCGAGAGATAGTTACCTATCCCGAGCTCACTGTTGCCTCCTTCATAGCTGTCTGAGGTGTCCCAATAGGTCACGCCCCATTCGAGCGCTTTCTTCAGCATGATTTGGTTCTCGAGAAGATTGATTGTTCCTCCCAAAGACAGGCAGGGCACCTCAACGCCTGTTTTACCCAGCTTTCTTTTGGGTACCTGTGGCAACCGGGACTCTTGCGGTTTTTCCGGAGCCTTAGGTTCATTTGGGTCGGCTTGGACTCCGGCTGAAGCAAAAACCGAACCCATCCCCGCTGCACCCATCGTCTTCAAGAAACCTCTTCTGTCTATCTTATTGTGTTTTTCTTTCATCGTATTAGACTCCAAAAGTAATCAACCCTTGAGCAATAATGTTCTGTCAGCACTTCTTGTTTCTCCTTCTGCGGAGACCCTCACGGCTTTCTTGCCGCTTACAGGGCATTCGTGTTCGCAGACTCCACAGCCGATACATTTTTCAATATCAACATAAGGTTTTTGCAGGCGAACCTGAACGCGAATTTTCCCGCCTACGACAGTGATTTTTTCAGATTGCCTGCCGGGAGTAATTTCAATTGAATTCTCTGTATTTCCCACAATTTTTGTGCGTTCATCACCTTCTTCAATAGCACAATAATAGTCGCCCGTGGCATATTTGTCAAGAGGAAGGTTATCTTCAACGGTTTCTATGGTATTATACCTAATGTTCTTCACTGTCAAAATGCCGTCTCTGATGGTGTTGAAGCACTCCTGCGTATAGATTGCCTTTGGGCTGACCGGGCAGTTTTCCTCGCATACGATGCAGGGCCTGTCCATCGCCCACGGCAGGCACCTGTTGCGGTCAA
>CAZENQ010000061.1:0-17386 GCA_964513655.1 uncultured Pirellulales bacterium
TAGCAGACGGAAGGGCTATATCGCACGGTACAAACCAGACGTCCCGCCAGTCCTCATGGAACTGGGCAGACTTGTGCTGCTCTGCATATTCCCTGATGCGTCCACGTTCCACTTCCTTTATCCATTTTATTGTTTCGAGTTTAATGCCGTCCGGGTCCACGATGTATCCATTGCTATCGGACATTGTAATTACCTTGGCACCAAGCTGCTGAGCCTTCTGTGCTGCATAAATTGCAACGTTGCCGGAGCCAGAGATGGCCACCTTCTTGCCGTTCCAGTCAATGCCGCGTTCCTGAAGCATTTGGCTTACGAAATAGACCAGGCCGTATCCGGTAGCTTCAGTTCGGACCAGCGAACCTGCCCATTCGAGGCCTTTGCCGGTCAGCGCACCAGTGAAAGTATTAGTCAACTTCTTGTATTGACCAAAGAGGTATCCTATTTCTCTGGTGCCTACGCCGATATCACCCGCTGGGATGTCGGTATCAGGACCGATGTGTCGGTGAAGCTCTGTCATAAAGCTCTGGCAGAACCGCATTACCTCGTTATCAGTTTTTCCTTTAGGATTGAAATCGGCACCACCCTTTGCACCGCCCATCATCAGGCCGGTCAGGGAATTCTTAAAAATCTGCTCGAAGCCCAGGAATTTGATAATGCCGAGATATACGCTTGGATGGAAGCGAAGGCCGCCCTTGTACGGGCCAAGCGCGCTGTTGAACTCAAACCGAAATCCTCGATTGACATGAATGTTGCCTTTATCGTCCTGCCAGGGCACGCGGAACATAATCTGCCTTTCCGGCTCTACAATCCTATCGAGGATTTTGGCATCGATGTACTCGGGGTGTTTTTCGAGTACGGGCCCCAAAGAATCGAGGACCTCTTTGACCGCCTGGTGGAATTCGACCTCGCCGGGATTACGTTTTAGGACCTGTTCGTAAACTGCTTGAGTAACTGTGTTAGCTGCCATTCGAGCAACCTCCATAAAAAGTTGAGATTTTTCTTTTCTATGATTAACCTTTATAATAAGCTACACTAATAACAGATACCGGTAATGGCCTTGAAAGGGGCCAATAGAGCAAGTAATATAAAGTGTTCAAACCGTTAGCACAAAGAATTAATAATAATACAGTCTATCAGGATAGCTTATAATGCACATAGAAACGCTAAGGATATTTTGTGATTTAACAGAGTTACGAAGCTTCTCAGAAACAGGTAGAAAGCATGCTCTAAGTCAATCGGCAGTTTCGCAGCAGATTGCGCAACTGGAACTGGTTCACAAGGTTCAATTTTTGGACAGAAAAAAAAGGCCTCTGGAGCTGACCCCTGCAGGAGAGTTGTTTTACGAGGCCTGCAAAGACATCATTGACAGATATGAACAACTCAGAAGTGGGTTGAACGCCTTACAGAAATCTTCTGTGAGCAGGATAAATGTGGCGGCAATTTACAGTATCGGCATGCACACTCTGGCGGACTACGTCAAGAAATTTATGGTTAACTATCCAAACGTTCATGTCCATGTTGAATATTTAAACTCGGGGCAAATTTACGAATTGGTTTTAGCAGGTGAAATTGATATTGGTCTTGTAGCTGTTCCGAAAAGAGATAAGAGACTGGAGGTATATGACTTTGAAGAGGAGTCGTTGGTTTTGGTCTGCAGTCCCAAGCATCCTTTGGCAAGTGAATCCAAGATAGACATTCATAAGGTTCAATTTGAGAAGTTCGTGGGGTTTGGGAAAGAGGTTCCCACGCGGCTGTGGATAGACGATATCTTACAGCGTTTCAATATTGTTGTCCGGCCAGTGATGGAATTCGATAACATTGAAACTGTCAAGCGGGCAGTGGAGATAAACGCCGGGATAAGCATATTACCGCAGACAGCGATACTTCAGGAACTTGGTAGCGGGACGTTAAAGGCGGTTAGCTTCTCGGATGGGAATTTTGTCAGGCCGACGGGCATAATCATTCGTAAGGACAAGATTTTAAGCCAGGCCGGGCGGTACTTTATCGAGCTGCTGCGCAAAAAAGCCTAATAATTTCGTGTAACGGTATTGGCCGATACACAAATCCTATGCCAATTAAAGCTGTAATATTTGATTTGGATGGCACAATAACCAAGCCTTTCTTTGACTTTGACGCCATTCGTGAGGAGATGGGGTTGGATAGGGATTCGGGGCCTGTACTGGAGTCAATGGAGAAGATGGCGCCTCAGCGGCGCCAACGTGCGGAAGAAATCCTGCATTTTCACGAGCAGCGAGCGGTAACGGAATCGGCGCTCAATGCCGGTGCGCGGGAGACGCTGGAGGCACTGGAGGAAGCCGGCATTGGTATAGGGATATTGACACGCAACAGGCGGGGCAATGCCCTTGCTATTGCCGAGAAACATGGCCTGAAGTTTGATGTTATCATTGACAGAGAGGATGGCCCGGTCAAACCGGATGCGTTCGGCGTTCTACAGATATGTCGGCACTTCGGAGTAAAGCCACAGGAGACTCTTATGGTGGGGGATTATCTTTTTGATTTGCTCTGCGCGAGGGCCGCGGGTGCAGTGGCGGTCCTGCTGGCCAACAGCAAAGGTGCAGCGGAGTATGCTGAGCATGCGGATTTTACTGTTGAAAATATCGACCAGATACTTCAAATTATCGAGGAGGCAGGAGACGGAAACCAGAAGTAAGGAATAGAAGCGAGCGGTGAATAAAAGGACACTGACAAGACTTTTAGTAATACTGGTGACAACAGCCAACGCGTGCTGGGCGGGAGGGTGCGCAAAGAATTTAGCCGCCTCCGGCCCTGAAAGAACGGACGCTAATTCGGTTGATACGGTTTTAAGGGACTTGAGGGAGGAAACTGCGAAGCTCAAATCCTACAAGGGGCGGATTGAATACTTGTTCAGGCAGCCTTTGTTCGAGTCGCAAAGCCTCAGGAATGGTGTTCTGTATTATCAAAAGTCAGATGAAGGGTCGAAACTGAGGATAAATTTCGAAACACTTCAACAGGACGATGAGGATGAGGAAAAATATGTCCAGCAGTATATCTTTGATGGTGTCTGGCTTACTGAGATCGACTACCAAATCGAGCAGGTCAAGCGTTATCAACAGGCAGAGCCGAACGAGCCGGTGGATGCATTTGAGCTGGCCAGGAGGAATTTTCCTATAATAGGCTTTAGCGAAACAGAAGACTTAAAGAAGGAGTTTGAAATAAAGCTGGTCGAGCAGCAGGGGGGTGAAGCTGAGGATTTTGTTCAATTGCGGTTAAAGCCACAGCCGGATTCGACTTATAAGGATGACTATACATCTATTGATTTTTGGATCGATAAGAAATTACGTCTGCCGGCGAAAATAGTTGCAATGTCGGCCGAGGAGGATATTTACCAGATAAGCTTTCTAAATGCCAAGGTCAATGAAAGGATAGACAAGAAGGTCTTTGACTTTGAGATTCCCAAAGGTTTCGGCGAGGAAATAATTCCTCTAAAGAAAAGCAAAAAGCGAAAATGATAAGGCACATCCTTCTATGTCTTGGTTGCGTGCAACTGTTGTTGACGAGTGCTTCTGGAGAAACATACCATAGCAAACACTTTATCATCCACAGCGATTTAGACCCTCGCTATGTGCAAATAATTCAGGTAAATGCCGAAGCGTTTTATGCAGCTATGCAAGGTCGGTATTTCCGGACAGGGGGTCGGACGCCTGTTACGATTTATTATTCGAAAACCCAGTCAGATACATTTAAGCTGCTCCGCAAGCACGGTCATAAGAAGAAAGCGCGGAGAAGCTACTATATGCCTGATGAGGCGGCGATATACACACATCGTTTCACAAGGCAGGGACGCGCCATTGAAATGGGAACACTTTTCCATGAGATTACACATCATTTTGTCCGCGCGAATTTTAAGGACCCACCGTCGTGGTTTAATGAAGGGCTGGCCTGCTTTTTTGGTGATGAGACGCGGATAGTCAAGGGCAACGTAACGCCAGGAGAGCCAAATCCGCGGCGCGAGGTGGAATTGCGGGAGAGAATAGAAAAGGGTGTCAAACCGAACCTAAAAAAATTGTTCCCGATGACGCAGAAGCAGCTTTATAACTGGCCTGTAGGTTACAATTTTTCGCGAGCACTTTTTTATTGGCTATACGAGAGCGGGAAATTGGGCGAGTATCTTCAGAACGCGCGAAGAAAGGGCTATGAGGTTTGGGTCTTGGAGGAAACCGTGCATAAACCTGTCAATGAGATAAATAAAGAGCTGCTGGCATTTATCCAAAAGGACTGCTATGCTGGCGCATATCTGAAAGAGGGCCAGTGGAGCCGAAAGGAGGCTAAGAAAAAAGAGGCGTTTTTAAAAGCGCTTAAGTTGAAGCCGAATTACCGAAAGGCCAAGCTGGAGTTAGCGTTTTGCTATTATCGACGGGGCGATTACAAGCAGTGTCGTAGTTGGCTTTGGGACATTCTGCGATTTCCGGAAAGCGGCGAATATCGGGATGCAGCCGAGCAGATGGGGCACAGCTATTACAAAGAGAAAAATTATGTAAAAGCGCTTGAGTACTATCAGAAAGCATTGGAATATTCGGACTACTATGAATGTAAGTACGAGCTTTATTACTGGATGGCCAATTGTTATCATTACCTGAAAGATTATGCAACGGCTAAGGAGCTGCACAAGGTGTTCTTGGACAATAATTGGGAACCTGAAAAGGACCCAAGAAAAGTGGCATACGCTAAGAAATACCAAAAATGGGAGGAGAAGAAGGGCAGTGAAAAAGACTAGAAGATAAGCAACAGGTTGAACAGCGTTAGTAGTCCTGAAAGAGAGGTGTTTTCGGTCCTGACGTTGCGGCGACTGTTGTCGCAAGACAAATCTTGCAGGAAAAAAGCAGTTGAAGGGCGTGGTGAAGGTCAAGCGAACGGGTCAGTTTGAGGCCAATAGCTGTGGCGCAGAATGTGAGTTAGAGCCAGCATAACAAGTTACAAACACGACAGAATGGAAAGGACGGGACATGGCAAAGGGAATAGTTGTTTATTATTCGAGAAGCGGTAATACGAAGGAGATGGCTGAGATAATAGCCGAGGCGATGAACGGGTCGGATTTGCCGACGGAGTGCAAGCCGGTCAATAAAGTAAAGGCGGAAGATTTGTTAGGCTATGATGCGATAGTTGTCGGTTCGCCCACTTATTACGGGCATATGGCCGGACCGGTCAAGGAGTTGTTCGATGAGACGGTGAGCTGGCACGGCAAACTCGACGGCAAGGTGGGGGCTGCCTTTACCAGCGCGGCGAATATCGGCGGCGGCAATGAAACCACGGTTATGGGCATAATAGAGGCAATGCTCATCAGCGGTATGGTCGTTCAGGGCGACCCGAAGGGCGACCACTATGGGCCAGTGTCGATTGGTAAGCCCGATGATAGAGTCAGGCGTCAATGCACGCGCAGAGGTCAGAGGATTGTGGAGCTTACCAGGAAACTGCTGTCCTAACAGGCAGAATAGGGGAAAACGGCCGCAAAGGCTCAAAGTTGCATAAGCAGTGAGAAGTCATATAGGCAAAGTACGTAAGTGCCTTAAAAATAAGGGGATAGGTCATAGGCGTCCTGTGCTTTGGCCGGATTGGCTTAGTAGGGAAAGTAAAAAATATTGTTTTTTTTTGCAAAAAAGCCGTTTTTCTTTGACAAAAGTGTTGGCGGCCGTTAAGTTTCTATCGATTTTAACCTGAAAATGGAGGTTTACTTGATGCAAGAATATGAAGACCTCAAAGCATTGGTTGGCGAAATTGAGAACGACATCGACAAAGCCGAAGGCGGGAATAAGGCAGCAGGGACCCGCATTCGCAAGGAAATGCAGAAAGTCAAGCAGGCTGCTCAAGCTGTTCGAAATCGCATTCTTGAGATCAGGTCAGCTCAATAAGGGCGTCATAAGTAGTTTTAGACGCTGAACATGGTGCATATTCTGGCTCGGCTTGTGCCGTTAGTTGGCCTACCGAGGCGAGGGGGTGGGTGTATTTCGAATGCGCAGAGCATTTCTGTGCCGAGGTTAATAATGCCGCCCTTATTATTGTTTGATTTATCCCAAATCGACCTGACAGCAGAGCCTGTCTTCGACAAAGAGTCGATTGGCGAAGAAAATCCCCAACGGTTTGAGATGCAGCAGCTCGATGGTATTCTTTGGTACGACAAGGAAAAATTTCTGATTTTGGGTTATAAGGATGTGACGGAGGATGAATTCTGGATTCGCGGTCATATTCCGGGCCGGCCGCTGATGCCCGGCGTTATAATGGTTGAGGCCGCTGCCCAGCTTTTGAGCTTCTTTGTAAAGCGGATTTATGAGGTAGAGGGCTTTATCGGCTTTACAGGGGTGGATTCGGCGAAGTTCCGTTCTGTTGTTGAGCCGGGGCAAAGATTATATCTGCTCGGCCATCTCACGAGGATCACAACCAGAAAATACACTGCCACCATACAAGGCGTCGTTGACGGTACTATGGTATTTGAAACGGTTGTCTCGGGTATGGGGGTTTGACGGCGGTGTTTCATATTCTCTGCTGATGGTAAATCCGTGTTGTAAAATAGCCCCAAGGGGATTCGAACCCCTGTTGCCGGGTTGAAAACCCGGTGTCCTAGACCTGCCTAGACGATGGGGCCACCAGAAGCTATTCCATGGTGATTGCCTCCGAAGGACAGACGTCGACGCAGGCGCCGCAGTCGACACATTCGTCGAGGTCAACCACAGCCTTTTCGTCAGCCATCTTTATAGCCTCGCTCGGACACTCTGGCACACAGGATTCACAGCCTGTGCATTTTTCCTCATCTACTTTAGCTGGCATTTACACAACCCTTTCCAAGAACCTTAAACTTACCAGTAAAAGGAGAATTTTTACAAAATCATGACTGTATTACAACAGAAATTTTGTGAAATTCGAGCGGGAGCAGAATTACTTTTGCGTTTTGGGCAGATGAATTATACTACCAGCTGCAGGCTGGGTTCGGTGGATTTGAGAGAAATGTAGGATTAAAGGAGGCCAGCACATGAATAAAGCGAAGTGTTTGTTGACGAGGGGGTTTCTATGCTTGTTTGTTTTGTTTTCGGCCTTCGGATGCGGTCACGCCAAGCGAGGCGACCGGGAATCATTTGATGTAGTGGTTTTGGGTGGCACGTCCGGTGGCGTTGCTGCTGCGGTGCAGGCAGCGCGCATGGGCAAATCCGTAGTTTTGATTGAGTCAACTGAGCACTTAGGCGGTTTGACCTCCGGCGGCCTGGGCGCAACGGACATCGGAAATAAAAAGGCAATCGGCGGTATAGCCAAGGATTTCTACCATCGTGTTTATTTGCATTACCTGAAAGATGATTCCTGGGTATATGAAGAACGCGGAAGCTATAGAAGGACAGGAGAATATGGGAAAGGTGAGGCACAGAATTGGGACCAGGAGAAGGCATGGTGGATGTTTGAGCCTCATGTGGCAGAGGCAATCTTTGAGGAGATGATTCGTCAAGCGAAGGTACCCGTTGTTTACGGTGAGCGTCTGGACCTTAACGGTGGTGTACGCAAAGAAGGTTCGCGGATTGTCGCCATCAGGACCGAGTCAGGAGCAGTGTTTCGCGGAAAGATGTTTATCGATGCTACTTACGAGGGTGACCTGATGGCCAAGGCAGGTGTTTCGTACACGGTCGGGCGTGAATCCAATTCAAAACATGGCGAGACCTTGAATGGCGTGCAGACACAAAATGCACGATACCACCAGTTTGAAAAACCAGTCGAGCCTTATTTGAGGCCGGGTAAACCATCCAGCGGGCTGCTTCCCGGTGTTCATGGTGATGGTCCAGGTGTTGAAGGGCAGGGTGATCATCGGGTGCAGGCATACTGCTTTCGTATGTGCCTGACCGATGTGGTCGAGAATAAGGTTCCATTTCCCAAGCCGGAGGATTATGACGAGCTTCGCTATGAACTGCTGTTGCGGTACTATGAGGCCGGTTATGATGATATTCCCTGGCTGCCGCATATGATGCCGAATCGCAAGACTGACACCAACAACAAGCACGGATTCTCAACGGATAATATCGGCATGAATTACCGTTACCCCGATGCGGGCTACGCAACGCGTGAGAAAATCATTGCCGAACACACCAGCTACCAAAAGGGGCTGATGTGGACTCTTGCGAACCATCCTCGCGTCCCTGTGCACATTCGCGAGCGGGTCAGTCGCTGGGGCCTGGCTAAGGACGAGTTCACGGACAACGGCGGCTGGCCACATCAGCTTTATGTCCGGGAGGCAAGGCGTATGGTCAGCGACTATGTGATGACCGAAAAGAACTGCCATTACCAGCGTATCGCTCCAGACTCGGTCGGCTTGGGTGCTTATGGGATGGACTCGCACAATACACAGCGCTACGTGGATAACGACGGCCATGTGCGCAATGAAGGTGATGTTCAGGTGCGAGCTGCTGGGCCGTATCCGATTAGCTACCGAAGTGTAACTCCAAAGGCCCAGGAGTGCTCCAACCTGCTCGTTCCGGTCTGCCTGTCGGCCAGTCATATCGCTTTTGGTTCAATCCGCATGGAGCCTGTCTTTATGGTTCTTGGACAATCTGCGGCCTCAGCTGCATGCCTGGCAATAGACAACGGGGTAGGCGTGCAGCAGTTGGATTATCAGAGCCTGCGCAAGCGATTGCTAAGGGATGGACAGATTCTGGAATGGAAATGAAAAATTGCTGCCGGTTATGGAGAGTGGTTTCAAAATCGGTTTAAGCGACTTCCAGGTGTAATTACAATGTTGTTCTTTGGGACTTGGAGGCAGTTGTCAGTTTAGTAAAAGGGGCGGTTGTTGTTGCTGAACCATCCTGGTCGAGCTGATTTTCGGGTTTTTGAGGTTGCGGGGCGGCGGCACCTAATGCGATTGCCGTATCCCGAACGAGCTTATGTGGGTCGTATTCAGCTGTCCAGTCGAGGACTTTGGCGAAGCTTTCGCTCTGATTTTTGGCGAGCAGATAAATAGCCATTAAGCGCGTTGGCCAGTGGGCGTCATTGAGGTTTTCTGCCAGCGCATTTATTAGCTCGTAGTCCAGCGGCAAAACAAGCATTGCGGCCATGGCGTGGACCTTAACGCTCCAGTCATCGTCAGTGAGGTTGTGTAGCAGTGCGGATTTCAATAGGGCCGGCATCCAGTCGGCATACATAAATTTGTAGGGCGGCTCACGGTTAGCCATAGCGTGCTGTTCGGCCAAGAGGCCTGTGAAGAGTTGAGCAGTTTTGATCTTTTGGCCTTGTCTGCCCTTTGAGAGTGAGTTAAAGCGATTTCGCAGGAATTTGGCGGTGAGTTCGACAGCGGGGCGCATTACAATAGCCTTGGCAGGCTCTATACCGGCAATCCTGTTAGTTGTGCCCTGGTCGGAGGTTACAGGGTCGAGATAAGCGGTGAATTCTATATCAATGGATGCCTGCGGATGGGTGAGCAATATCTGCCTGAGTTTGCCTGTAGCAAGGCGGAGCGGGACAAACATGCTCTGGCCGGGCTCGATGGGTGAGGCTGGCCTGACCTTGATAGAAATCAGGTTCGGTATGTTTTTATTAATGTCGCCGCTTATATCGGCATCAACTCTGATATTTCCGCTGAACAAGCCGTCATCAGAGACGACAAGCGGCTCAGAGGAATTGTTCGTTATTGCAACAGAGCCACCGAAGGTGCTTGCGTAGTAGAATTTACTGCCGCGAACATTCAACTGGATTGAGATAATTTTCTCCGGACTAACAAATTTGGGGACGACTGCGGCTCCGAAACTATTTCTCAATACTGCTAGGGTAATAGCAGGGTCGGTTTGCGGAATGTACTCTCCGCCGTGCTGGGCTAGAATCTCTTTGGCCCGTTCCGCCTCTAATGAGCCGGGGTCTTTGTCGATTGCCAACTTTAAAGTCTCGATTGCCAAATCTCTTTGTCCCTGGGCCAGTTGAATCTGAGCCAGCGTTAGATCGGCGATTTGATTGTGCTGGTAATTGTCGATGATGAGCTTTGCCCAATCGGTTTGGCCGTCCATCATAAGCGAATAGGCCAGGATAGCGGCTACTGTCGCAGAGTTAGGGTCAACTGAGTAGGCCTTATTAGCCCAGTCGATTGCTCTGTCCGCGTCCGGCAGGGCAAAACAGTAGAACCAAGCGAGTTGGTCGGGGGTGATTTGCTGCGAGGGTCTATCAGATGCCTCAGGTGCATCATCTTCCATCTGGAAACCTATATCCATGAAAAGTAGTCGCTGCGTTTCGGCTTCAGCAGCCTGGAGTATCTGGGCCTCCTGTGCAGAATCTCCGATTTTTGCTGCTGCTTTAGCGGCAATGGCTTCAAGGAACAGGTCAAACCGCCCGCTTTGTCTGATTTCGTTAGCAATTTGCAGGCATCTGTGTTGATTTCGCTTTGTGTTGTAACTGCTAATTGTCCAGGGCAGGTACAACGAAGCTGGCAGTTCCTGAACCGGATAAAGATAGTTGAACAACTCCGCGCAGTACTGGTAAGCATCGGCGGCTGTTTCGTAAAGTTGTAGGCGCTGCGCGTATAGCGCGAAGCTGACAGCGGCCTCGATGTCGAACGGATTTTCACTTAATGCCAATCTTAAATGTTGAAGGTAAGCTGGCGGCTGGAGCTGTTCGGGCGCAAGCTCAGCCAGCTTTGCAAACGCCAACTTATTGTAGCTATTGCTGTTGAGGGCGCGCATAAGGTGGAATTGAGCAGATTCCATGTCGGTCTTTTCGGCCATCAACAGACCCAGCAGGGTAGCCAGTTCAGAATCCAAAGCGGCGTTTTTGCCGCCCATATTCGCTAACAAATCTTCAAGAAGCCTCTCTCGCTCTTCACGGGAGTCTAACCTTTCAAGCAGGTACCTTACCGCTGGTGTTACCACTTCAAGGTCAGCGGACTTATCTATATAGTCTGCAAGCAGGTTGTACACCAACTCAGAATAATCCCAAGCGGGATTTCGAGAGGCAAGCTTAATCATGTCCGGGAGGACATAACTGGCTCTACGGTCCAGATTATTCGTGGCAGCTAACAAGATGATTGCCTGATCGACCTGGCGTTCAGTAAGGTCCTTGGAATTAGCCAATTCGTGAGCTATTTCATAGAATTTTTGACCGACGGACGGTGAAAATAGCGGTTCTGAATCCAGAGACCTCTGGGCCCGGGCTGGCAAGGAACAGGCAATGATTGCGCAAATGATAAGCCCAGAAGCTGCAGATACCTCTGTGCTGTTTCGCCTTGGCGCCGTTTTACTCTTGAGCATTTATCGTCTCCGGTTGGGCCCCAAAAAATCGTCCATTCAGACATATTTCGGGCAATTACCCTGCTCGCTTTAGGTATAAATGCGTATATCGTATGCCACTTTAGACTTCGATTTTCGCAGGTTTAGTGGTTACTTAGCGGTCGATTTTATTTATACGAATGTTTTCCTGCATATGTGCGAGTTGTTTGGTTGCGAAGTAACTCTATGCGGGTCAGATACTTACGTGTAAAGAGGTGTTTTTGACGTGTTTTGTTGTCTCTTATCAGGCTTTCTGCCCGTTGGGCTGTTTGCCGCTGGTCAACAGGGAAAGCATTTCGATGTCCAGGGCCTTTGCCGCCAACAGGTATACTGCCGCTGCTGTAGGAACAACCAGGAGTAGCTTTAGGATGTCGGCGTAGTTTTTCGACAGCCAGAGTGTAAGTGCAATTGCCGCGGACATACACAATGTCGCAGCGATGGTCTTGGCGAATGCTCGAGCCAGACCATTGAGAATGGAATCTCCTAATCGTCTTCGAAGGGCCGTAGCGAGTATAACTACCTGCAAATAGGAGCATAGGGCTGTTGCGGCGGCCAGTCCGCCTGTTCCAAGAAGCCATATAAGAGTTAGATTGAGAACAATGTTTGTAACGACCGCAATCAGGGCACTTTTGACGGGCGTTTTAGAGTCCTGCATAGAGTAGAAGGCGCGCGTCAGGACCTGCTGGCCAAAGTAGCCGCACAATCCCAGGGCGTAAAAAAGCAGGGTCCAGGCAACCATATCGGTGTCTTTGGCACTGAATTGGCCGTGCTGAAATGCCAGTGTGATTAATGGCCTGGCAATCGCTACAAGTCCAATAGTTGCGGGTATTGCGATAAAAATGCAGCAGCAAAGGCCCTTTGAAACCATTTTGCCAAGGCCCGAGAAATCCTTTTTTGCGGAGAAAGAACTCATCACTGGAAAAACTGCAGTTGCTAACGATATGCCAAATACCCCAAGCGGCAGTTGGTACAGCCTTTGAGAATAATAAAGGTGTGACACCGAGCCGCGCTTTAATGGGTAGGCAATACTGTTGCCCAAGAGGACGAACGAGGTTCCTTTCTCTGCTGAAGCAGAGAACCACCAGGCGATGAGGTCGTCAGCTAAAGTATTTATCTGTGTCACTGTCAATCCGAGTATCATCGGTCCCATCAGGATAATGATTTTTTTGAATGCATCGGATTGGGTTTTCCATGCGGGTCTTATTGATACGCCGCTGGCACGCAAAGGCGGAATCTGAATTGCTATCTGGGTCAGGCCGGCGATGAGAACGGCGACGGCCACGAAGAAAAGCTGCTCTCGGGTCTGGAGCTTAAGCACCCAGCCCGTCAATAGAATACTGCTGATAATGAACAGATTGAGTACAATCGGGGCGGCAGCCGGTGCGGCGAAATGCCTGTGCACATGGAGAATGCCGGCCAATATCGCCACCATACAGACAAGCAACATATAGGGCAGCATTATGGAGGTCAGTGACAGAACCAGTCTGGTCTCACCGGTGGTGCTGAAAAATTTATAATACCCCCATATAAGAGCCTCTGAAATCAAGATTATTGCCGCCAGCAGGACAAACAAGACGGTTACAACCGTGTTGACCAATTGTTTTGCCTGCTGTTTGTCCCTGTGGAGTGCCTCGCTGTAAACCGGAATGAAGGATGCCGCGGCCGCTCCTTCACCGAATAATCTCCTGGCGAGGTTAGGTATTTTGAATGCTATCGTCCAGGCGTCCAGAAGGGCGTTGGCACCGAAGAAATGGCTGTATGCGATATCCCGCACAAACCCAAACACCCTGCTTATGGCCGTAAGAGACGCAATCTGCCTGAAACCTTTTATCATTAGCAGCTATTTATAATGCTGGGAGTGGTTTTTATCAAGGTTATCTCAGATGAAGCGACAGATACGATGAGCTACTCGAATGATTTTGGAGCTACTGAGAAGGGCCATTGACGGCCGAGGTTATTCAGCAATCCTACAGAAACCATACTCACCAGCAGGCTCGAGCCGCCGTAACTTACCAGAGGCAAAGTCAGGCCGGTGATTGGCATCAGTCCCATTGTCATACCTACATTGACGATGACCTCAACGGCAAACATTGCCACGATGCCGATTGCAAGCAGTCTCGCGAATGGGTCGGTGTTGCGAACCGCGATTTCCAATCCGCATCCGATGAGAATCGCATAAAGCCCAATAAGGGCCAGACAACCCAGAAAACCCCACTGATGGGCGATCATAGCGAAGATGAAGTCATTGTGTCTTGAGGGGAGAAAGTCGTATTTGACGAAGGGACCTTTGCGAAATCCGTATCCACCAAGGCCGCCTGAGGCAACAGCGAATTTGGAACGAATCAGGTGGTAGCCCCAGTCGCTTTCCCACTGCTTTTCCCATGTGGTGAATTTCCTGTCCCTTCCGACCAGAATCTTTGCGAGGGTAGGATTTTGCGCGGCTTTTTGGCGAATCCAGGTGTTTTGCAGCAGGACGCTGCTGATTCTGGTTCGCTGATAAGGCCTCATCTGGCGCCACAGGATGGGACTGACCAATAAGGCCATAATTATGATAGTTACCAGGTGTTTTACCTTTGCTCCAGCTACGAACAACATTGTAAACAGGATTGGCATCATCAAAAGTACGGTGCCCAGGTCCGGTTCGAGCAGAATAAGGACCATGGGCAAGAGTGTGAGCGCAAAGGGCCCAATTAGTGCACGAAAATTACTGTAATTGCTGCGATAGCGCAGATACCAAGCCAGGGCCAGGATATATGCGAGTTTGCAAATCTCCGACGGCTGGATCTGGACGAATCTGGAAACGGTACCGATTCTCAGCCATCGGCGAGCGTTGTTGATTAGTGGCACGAAGGGTATATCTATTAGCTTGTCAAGCAGCAGCACGCCCAACAGCAGCAGAACGGAGGCATAAATCCAGTAGCTCGCGGCACCGAAGCGGCGATAATTGACCAGATTGGCGGCTATGAAGCCAATTGCGGCAATTGCGGCGAAAATGAGCTGTTTTTTCCAGAGATTGGTGAAATGCTCAGTTTGGGTTGCTGGGCTGTAGTCTGCGGGGTAGCCGACCGAGTAGATGGCCGCTATGCCGATGGCGACCAAGGCCAAGGCGGCCGCCAGCAGTACGAGCCTGACAACGATGAGCCGGCCTTTCAGGAACCTGTACATAACGGCAAAATAACAAAAGAAAGCTGAAAATGCAAAAGGACAGGCAAAATCACGAAAAAATTATTTTTTCGCAGAATTGGGTTTTTGGGCGTGTAAAAGCTGATTTTTGGGGTTAAAGGGGGGTGTGCGAGCGATTCAGGGTCAGAAGGGTGTTTGTGATTTGGTGGTTTTTTTGTGTTTTGGATGGCTGCTGGAGTGCGACAAACGTGTATTTTTGTGTGTTTTTTGGTGTCAGGTGGGGTTTTGCCGTTGTACTTTTTGGTTGATTTTTTGAATATTTTGTAATTTTTTTGAATTTTTCAATTTTTCCCTTGATTTGTTCTGAGGGTTATGCTACTTTGAATTCAACCTTTGCAAGTTTAGTAACGGTGTGCTATGGCCTTGCAGCACACAATTTCGCCGAAGGGCGAGAAAGGAGGATACAGGGTAGAAGGATACGTTACTTTTCCACCGGCTACTCCTGCCAGTCGGTGCGCCTTGTTCAAATATAAGGCACAAGAAAGTTAGTGAACAGGCGCGGTGTGAAGAGGATTTTTTTGGCAGGAGAAACCAAGATGGTGCAGAGTGCGTGGCTCTGCGAACGAAGAAAAGAAAGGAAGGTTGTATTATGAAAAAGATTATGTTTTTAGCTTCTCTGGTGTTTGTGCTGTCAGTACCGGCGTCGGCGGTCGTGAACATTATCGCGACAACTACGCAGGTTGAGGTCGGCGGCGACATCGTTGACACGGACGAGATCGTTATCAGCTATGAGGTAGTAAGTGAGCCGAATCTTGTGCGTGCGTTTGCGTTCGACATCACGGTTCAGGACCCCTGCGGCGACCCGGCTGCTGATGCTCACATTGTGGGCGTCAACGAAGCTGAGCTGAACGTGGACTACTGGGTTTATCCGGGCTCGATAGACATCAATGAGGCAGGCGAAGTCAACGACGTCGGCACACCTGTTGCTGACCCCTGTCAGCTTCCCTCTGACACACAGCTCGGGCTCGGCACGGCCGGTATCACGATCGAGATGGGCTCACTGTATGTCGGGGAAGGCGCTCCGCCGACGAGCGGCGTTCTGTTGAAGGTGATTGTTGACGACAACTGCCTTCTCAAGATGAGTGACAACGTCAGCCGCGGCGCTGTGGTTATGGAAGGTGTCGGCGCGAAGGTTAGCACCAATTACACTGGTGCATCCTCGGCCATGTATAACGGCACCGACATCGTCCAGTGGCGTCTCGTTGGCAAGCCAAAGTGCTGGGCCAGGTTCTACAAGGGCGACGGCAGACAGTGCCACGGTAATGCCGATGGTATAGGCCAGGGTCTTGGCAAGAACAGGTGGGTATCCACCAATGATACTGCGATATATCGAGCTGCCTACAACAAGACGACAGCCAATTTCCCGGTCGGCCAGACGTGGGCGGATACGACGGTTCTTGATGTCGACCCCAACGCCATTGCCGCTATCAAGAAGGTGCTGCTGGTTTGTGCTGACACAGCGCATGACGGGCAGGGTTTAGGCAGCAAGAAACGCGTTTACACCAATGATACGCCACCGTTTAGACTGCAAGCATTCGGCGGCAACTATAACTTGACGACCCTAGCTCAGGACTGCCCACCGGGAAGCCCGTAGAAGAAGTAGTTAAGTTAAGTAGTTAAGTAGTTAATTAGAAAGATGATTTATTAGTCAAGAATGTACCGCCTGAAGAGACCCTCGTGGGGAGGGTGATCGAGAAGGTGGTGAAAATTTTAGAGAAGGAGGAGTATTATGAAGAAGTTGTTAGTTTTGATGTTGGTTCTTGGAATGGCCTCTATGGCGAATGCAGCTCTTGAGCTTCAGGTTGACGGTTCGTCGATCGGGTCAAGTATTTCCGTGGTGTCGGGCACGCCAATCCAGGTTTACTCGAGCACCGCGGATAGCTGGCCTGGATATGTCCTGGTCGCGAATGGCGGCACGGGCGGCGCTCTGGGAAACGGGCGCGTAGCTGAAACGACTCCTGGTGAGCCGGGTTATCCGGGTGATGGCGGCGCCATCTACGGCCCTTATGACTACTCGGGCTCGCCCTACTACCTTGGTATCGGATACTTGATGCAGGCGGATTTCACGACCACCGCTGTACAGGCCGGCATACAGTTCCTGATGGACCTGACAGGCGATTTAGACGACACCGGTACGATTAATTTCTACGCGAACGACAATTTTACGACACCTGTTGATACGACTGACTACACGATTATACCGGAGCCGGTCACGATTGCGCTGCTGGGTCTGGGCGGACTGTTCCTGCGTCGCAGGAAATAAGCCCTCTCTTATCCTTAGGATAAGGAACCAACCAATTAGTAGTGAAAGAGGCAGGTCTTTTAGACCTGCCTCTTGTTTTTTTTGGGTTGTTTTAGGGGTTGATTTCTGCTGCGCGGGCTCTACGTGTCGCAGATGTCGCATCTTTGTTGTTAACCACGAATACCTATTACCTAAGGCACAGGGGCACAAGTTGACACGAATTTTCAGTAATTATCAAGGATACGGCTATTAGAGGTGGGTACAAAGCTGATAATGGGACGGGATAGCTAAAAGTTTATCGTAATGCTATGGTCCTGGAATTGCATAAGACAGGGCCTGAGGTCAAATAGAACGACTTCGAAAAGAAGTTAAGGGCTTTAATTTGGATCACTTCCAGTTTCATCATCCGGGGCACGATTCGGTTCCTGCGTAACCTTTTCCAATTTTTTGCCTAAACGCCCCAGTCGCCTCGCCTCTTCATCACCCACACGCATAGCTTCCACCTCAGCCACAGCCCTTTCCACCCGAGCCTCTTCCTCCAACCTCCGCCCCCTAGCATCCGGTGCACCCAAGAGGCCTCGCCGCCGCGCATCGGCCCATTCCTCATCTGAAAGCGTAGCTTCCAGTTCGGCAAACATCCGCTCCAATGCCGCTTCTTCTTCAGCGCTTATCGGCGAGTCTTCTGTGCTCGTAATGCTGGCAACCGCTT
>CAZENQ010000062.1:0-2387 GCA_964513655.1 uncultured Pirellulales bacterium
CTCATCTTAACGCTAAAATTTGCATCGTCCGGCCGATGATTTTCGTAAATTTTCAAACGTTTTACACATTTCGCACACTTATTCCAGCGCAATTCCACCACTTTTTCTGAGTTTTTCCAAACTTTTCACACTTTGAAACACTTTCCAACACCCCCAACCCCCATTTTTAGCCCAAAATCAAAGGTGACCTCGCACCTGACAAATTCCCCACCCCCATTTTCCCCCCAAAATCCCGGGTGTTCTGCCCTCAACCACCGACCCACGAATCACAAATCACGAAGCACGAGATTTCCCCTAACCGCTTACCAGAACTGGCCTTACAGCAATTGTTGCCAAATCTACCAAAAAAATAACTTTTCCCAAGAAAAAAAACACTTGACAAATCAAACGAGTGTTTTATACTTTAGTTTGAAACAACCGTTTAAGGAGCTTGTGTTATGGCCAACACACATAACTCAAATAAAACCAACAACTTACGTAACGACGTCGAAAACCGCCTCCTCGACGCAGCAGAGCAGCTCTTCGCTGAAAAAGGCTTCGACGCCACCTCAATCCGAGACATAACAAACCACGCCAAATGCAACGTTGCCGCCGTTAACTACCACTTCAAAAACAAACAAAACCTCTACAACCAGGTTTTTCACCGCAGAATGACCGCTATGCGCGATGTCCGCCTTGCCGCCATAGAAAACGTAATGTCGCAACCCCCGCCACAGCCTACACTTACAGAGCTCATTCGTGCCTTCTCGACCGCATTTTTAGAGCCCCTTTTAGACAAAACCACCGGCCGAAGATTTCTCAAGCTTATAGTCCGCGAGATGAACGACCCTCGCCTGCCCAAGGATATGTTCGTAAAAGAAATCGTCACACCAACGTTAACCTCTCTCGGAAAAGCACTTACAAAGCTTTGCCCTCAGCTCGACCAAACGCAAATCATCCTCTCGATAATTTCCATCGTAGGCCAATTAATCCACGTTATTCGTATCCGTGAAATGATGGAGATAGGTCATTTCGCCGGCCTGCCGGAAATAAGTTTATCTAAAATAATAGACCATATAGTCGAATTTTCTGCCTCGGGAATCCGGGTGATGGCGCAGGGGCAAAGCAAATGATTAGGGATGTTTTACTTCAAATTCGTTATTTTTTGAGCATCAGCCTGGTTCTAAGCGTTGCCGGCTGTATGGTTGGGCCGGACTACAAGAGGCCGCAGACCACGGCTGATACTGCTGAAGGATACATCTACGCCGACGAGTACCCCCAGGATGCCAACGATATTGACGAAATCGGCAGATGGTGGGAGCGATTCGGCGACCCTGTGACAACCGAACTCGTTAACGAGGCCCTAAACAACAATAATGACCTTCAGGCCGCGGCTGCCCGGGTTTTGCAGGCTCAAGCACTGCTTGCCGAAACCCGCGGACAACAATGGCCGGACGTCTCATATAACTTTAACCGCAACAGAAACAAGACATCTTTCAACTTCGGCGGTGGCAGATTCAGCAATTTGAGCACGACCTTTTCACAAGACCTTACCGTAGGTTATATAGTAGATCTCTTTGGAAAGCTGAAACGTGCGGAACGAGCCGCCTGGGCGGAGATGCTTGCGGCAAAGGCAAATGGGCAGGCCCTGCTCAACGCGGTGATTAGCAGCGTCGTCAAGGCCAGAGCAGACATCGCGACAATTCAACGGAGTCTGGCAATCGCGCGTGCCGACACCGCAAACTGGCAGAGAAACCTTGAAATAATAGAACGAAGATACAGCCGAGGGCTTGTCGGGCCGCTGGATGTCCGCTTGGCACGCGAGAACTTGGCAGCATCAAAATCTGCAGAGATAATCATAGAGCTGGCCCTCGTAAAAGCCCGCAATGCACTCGATGTTCTCGTTGGTCGCCAGCCGGGCTCAAGCGAGGAACTTCCGCAGACACTGGCTGAGCTGCCCGATTTGACGCCTGTTCCTGTGGGTGTGCCAGCTTTGCTTCTGGACCGTCGGCCGGACGTCAGGGCCGCCGAACTGGCCCTGGAGGCGTCCAATGAGCAAATCGGTGTTAGCATCGCCCAGTTGTATCCGGATTTGACCTTGGTAGGCGCGTATGGGCGAAGTGCCGATGTCTTTGATGACCTGTTCATTGATGAGACAGAAATATACTCCGGCATTATTCGCCTTGCCCAGCCGATTTTCAAAGGCGGACAGCTGCGAGCTAGAGTCGACGCCGCGAAAGCAAGGTTTGAAGAACTGGCTTCAAATTACGCACAAACCGTTTTAACGGCTTTGCGGGAGGTTGAGGATGCGCTGGTCAGGGAACAGCTGCTGCAAAGACGGTTAAACGCAGTGCAGTTGAGATTCAACGAAGCCACAGCAGCAGAGAAACTCGCCGGCCAGAGATACC
>CAZENQ010000062.1:2397-17142 GCA_964513655.1 uncultured Pirellulales bacterium
ATCGCAGAGAACCAACTGAACAACCTGAAGGGCGAGCTATGGGCCGCCCGTGTCGACCTGTTCCTCTCACTGGGAGGCGACTGGGTCGCTGACAGACAACAATCGAACTATCAAGGACGTTTTTATGATTAAGAAAATTAAAAGCAAACTTTCAAATATACTCAGAGCAGCTGGTGCGATGCCAAAGCGTCGGTTGCAACCTCTGTTGGTACTGTTAATCCTCGCCGCGGCGATCGGCGCAGCAGCAGTTCTGAAACTTACGCGTAAACCACCGGCAAAGAAAGTCAAGAGCGTTCTCGCTCCTCTGGTTAAGGTCCTGACTGTCACCCGGCAGGATGTCCCAATGCTGGTGCAGGGCTACGGGACGGTACAGCCAAAGGTTCAGGCCGAGGTAGTTCCCCAGGTATCGGGCAAGGTGGTCGCAATCAATCCTAATTTCAAAGACGGTGGTTTCGTCAAAGCGAACGAACCCCTGATAACCATTGACCCCCGCGATTATGAACTTACTGTCCAGCGAGACCAGGCCGAAGTTGCAAGCGCCGAAGTGGCACTGGATATCGAAAAAGCAGAAGCTGAAGTCTCGCGCCAGGAGTGGGAACAATTAAATCCCGGCACCGAGCCGCCGTCGCCACTGATTGTGCGCGAGCCGCAAATTCGTCAGGCCGAAACCCGACTTCAAGCTGCCCAGGCCCAGCTGGCTACTGAGCAGTTAAATCTTGAGCGAACCAGGGTCTCTCTGCCCTTTGACGGCAGGGTCGTGCGGGAAACAGTGGACCTCGGCCAGTACGTAATGTCCGGCCAATCAATAGGCAATGTCTACAGCATCGAGGCAGTCGAAATCAAGGTCCCGCTGGAGGACTGGGAGCTGCAGTGGTTTGACATTCCCGTAAATCCTGTTTCACTTAACGGCAGCAGTTCGGCCAACAGGGGCTCGGAAGTTGAGGTTCGCGCCAGCTTTGCCGGCGGCCAACACATTTGGCAGGGCTGTGTGGTGCGGACGACAGGCGAGATTGACAAGACTTCCCGGCTGGTTTCAGTCGTCATCGAGGTGCCGCGGCCATTTAAGGATGCCAACGGCCGACCGCCACTGGTACCGGGAATGTTCGTCGAACTGCTTATAAAAGGCAAAATGCTTGAAAATGCAATCACCGTACCGCGACACGCCATCCATAACGCCAACCAGGTGTGGGTTGTGCGTGAGGACCGATTGTATATTAAAGAACTGCAAATTGCCCGCCAGGACAAGGACTATGCCTACGTTGTTGCAGGTCTTGAAGATGGTACTGTTATTGTTGTAAGCGCGCTGGATACCGTTACCGAAGGCATGCAGGTCAGGACAAACGCGCCTGATACCACAACACCCACCGATGCTGCATCTGAACCGAACGATAAAAACTTCAGGGAGACCGACTAAGTGGAAGAAGTTCGCGAAAAAAGTGGTCTGCTTGGGTGGTTTGCATCCAACCACGTTGCGGCGAATCTGTTGATGATTCTGATTATTTCAGCGGGACTGCTGACGATACTTACCATCAAGGTGGAATTCTTCCCGGAGATGAGTCTCGATATGGTCACCGTCACGGTGCCTTACCTCGGCGCAACTCCGTCCGATGTCGAAGAAGGCGTGGTCATGCGCGTCGAGGAGGCAATAGCGGCGGTCGACGGCATAAAGAGAATCACCGCTTCGGCCGCCGAGGGAGCTGGTTTGGTATTGGTTGAAGTGGAGGAATACGCAGATGTCAAGGAGGTCCTCGACGACATCAAGGCCGAAGTCGACAGAATCATAACATTCCCTGAAGAAACTGAAAAACCAATCATCACCGAAGTAATGACGCGCTATGAGGTCATAACAATCGTTCTCTATGGCGATGTTTCCGAGAAGACCCTCAAGATTCTGGCAGACCAAATTCGCGATGACCTTACAGCACTTCAAAATATAAGCCAGGTCGATGTGGCAGGCGTCCGGCCCTATGAGATTTCAATCGAGGTCTCCGAAAAAACTCTCCGTCGTTATGGGCTGAGTTTCGATGAGGTTTCGAGAGCCGTGAGGCAATCCTCGCTCGACGTTCCTGCCGGCTCGGTCAAGACCAAAGGCGGGGAGATTCTCGTAAGAACACGAGGCCAAAAATATTATGGCCCGGAATTTGAAAAAATAATTGTACTCACAAGAAACGACGGAACCAGGATAAGACTGGCCGACATAGCAGATGTCAAAGATGACTTTGAGGATGTAGACCTTTATTCAAAATTTGACGGCAGACCAGCGGCCCTGGTCAAGGTCTTTCGCGTAGGCGACCAGGGCGCCCTTGACGTTGCTGATACCGTCAAGAAATACGTCGAAGAAAAACGCTACGCCCTGCCGGAAGGTATTTCCATGGCAACCTGGCAGGACAGCTCAGTTGTACTGCGTTCGAGAATTGGGCTTCTCAGAAGGAACGCGTATCTCGGCCTGATCCTGGTGTTTATGTGTCTGACGCTGTTTCTTAATATTCGCCTGGCGTTCTGGACAACTGTGGGTATCCCGATATCGTTTCTGGGCGCATTCTGGCTGTTGCCAAGATTTGATGTCTCCCTGAACATGATTTCATTATTTGCCTTCATAATGGCACTGGGTCTCGTGGTTGATGACGCAATCGTTGTAGGTGAAAATATCTTCGCCTACAGACGCCGTGGCTTCAGCAGAATTGAGGCGGCGATAAAAGGTGTTAGGGAAATGGCCGCCCCGGTCACAATGGCCGTACTTACCACTGTTTTCGCATTTCTGCCCCTGTTATACATCACAGGTACTATGGGCAAATTTCTTCGCGTAATACCAATCGTAGTTATAAGCGTCCTGATGGTCAGTCTCGTCGAAGCACTGCTGATTCTCCCTGCCCATCTTTCCACCAAAGGTTTTTCCGCCAAACTGAAAATATTCCAACTCATCGACAGAATTCAGCTCCGGACAGAGAAAAGACTCGAGGCGTTTGTAAGAGGTCCCTTCGCTAACTTCGTAATACGTTCAGTAAAATGGCGTTATGTAACTTTGGCGACAGGTTGTGCCATCTTCATCATTACAATCGGCTATATCGTCGGCGGCTATATGAAGGTAGTGTTCTTCGACCCGGTTGATGCCGATAATATGGTTGCGTTCTTAGCAATGCCCAGGGGCACTCCCGCCGAACAGACCCGGGAGATTGCAGACACAATTGAAAAGGCCGTTGAACAAGTTCGACTTGAGGTCGACGCCAACCGTCCGGACAAGCCTTCAATCATAAAGCATGTTGCGACAACTATAGGTGCCCAGCCTGCTTCAACGGGAGGCGGACCGGTAAGAGGAATCGGCACGGGTTCCGCCGGTCACCTGGCCGAAGTCAACGTCGAACTGCTCGGCGGCGAACAGCGCAACCTAAAATCGGCCAAACTCATGAACCGCTGGCGCGACATAGTCGGCGAAATACCCAGTGTTTCCTCTCTGACCTTTTTCTCAGAAATCTTCAGCGCAGGCGAAGCGATAAATGTGGAAATGTCCCACCAGAACTTCGATACGTTGTTGCTGGCCGTGGAATCGCTGAAATCTATTCTGCGCGAATACTCCGGCGTTAGTGACATCACAGACAGCTTCGAGCCCGGCAAGGCTGAGCTAAAACTCGAAATTAAAGACACCGGAAGAACATTAGGGCTGACACTCTCAGACCTGGCAAGGCAGGTCAGACAGGGCTTTTACGGCCAGGAGGTCCAGCGCATCCAGCGCGGTCGTGACGATATCCGCGTTATGGTTCGCTACCCCGAAACCGAGCGCAGAAGTTTGGCGGATATTGAAAACATGAGAATTCGGCTCCCCGGCGGTACCGAAATTCCATTCAAGACCGTCGCCGAAGTGAGTTACGGAAGGGGATTTTCGACAATTCGCCGTGCCGACCGCAGACGGGTCGTCAATGTAAGCGCCGACGTCGATGTAGCCGTTACCAATTCCGCCGATATCAATAGGGACTTAAGTAGGAATGTGCTTCCTGGCTTGATGCGACAGTATCCAGGTCTGCAGTATCGATTTGCCGGCGAAGCACGTGAAAGAAGCGAATCATTCAGCAGTCTTTATGTCACCTTCCCTCTGGCCATGATGGCAATCTACGGCCTGCTTGCTGTCCAGTTCCGCAGCTACACACAGCCGGTAATTGTTATGTCCGCAATTCCATTTGGTATCGTCGGAGCGGTAATAGGTCACATACTGATGGGCTTTGTCTTTATGACAAAATTCAATCTCGGCCTTCTCTCAATGTTCGGCATTGTTGCATTGTCCGGCGTGGTTGTAAACGACTCACTCATCCTGATAGACCTTATCAACCGCGAGCGAAAAAGCGGCATCGAGCTCGCACAGATAGTTCGCGATTGCGCGACCCGAAGGTTCCGCCCAATCATGCTCACGACCTTGACAACATTCTTCGGTCTGGTGCCCATGATGCTCGAGCGAAGCCTCCAGGCGCGGTTTCTTATTCCAATGGCCATCAGCCTTGCGTTCGGTGTAATGTTCGCGACCTTGATTACGCTCTTTTTGGTTCCTTCACTGTATATGATTCTCGAAGACATCAAGGGCAAAATTTTCCCAGGGCTTGGCGAATAATCGAAAAACGCCCGCTGAACCCCCGAACAGCCGGAAAAACTCATGGCCTCTGGGCAGCAGCGCCGGCAGTTCCCGCACCATAAGTCCTTCTGGAATTTAGAGTTAAAAGAAGACACAAAATTTTCCTCTTCTCAAAAAATTTTCTGGCCAAATCCTCTGCGCAAGTGCATAATAGTGTAGACTTGCATCTGGTGTAGGGATTCTATTTTGTAGCATGAGGCAAAACGGGACCTAATGAAAGGGGGCAAAAATATGGAAAAGACTGCAAAGTACAAACCGAATGTCGAGATCGTCCCCGACTCCGAGAAACTTGCACAGCGAGCCGTTGAGCTCTTCACCACCGACGCCCAAAAGGCTATAAAAGCCAAAGGTGTATTCTACGTTGCCATATCAGGAGGCCACACGCCGAAACGCTTTTTTGAACTGCTCAGCGAAACGCCCCAGGCAAAGGCTCTTGCCTGGGACAAAGTTCAGCTCTTCTGGGTTGATGAGCGGTACGTCCCGCCGGATTCACAATGGAGCAATTACAAGCTGGCCGCCGATACTTTCCTGCCCAAAGTCCCCCTCCCCGAAGAAAACATACATCGGATACCAACTGAGTACAGCGACATTAAGACGGCAGCCAGCCGTTACGAAGAATCGATTCGGATTAGCTTCCGTTTACAGGAGAATAAAATTCCCGAATTTGACCTGATTGTGCTCGGCATGGGAGTCGAGGGACATACCGGTTCGCTCTTTCCGAACAGCTACGCGCCTTTTGACACGGAAGATGTGGCGTGTGTTGTGTATGACCTGGATCGAAAGCTCAACAGGATAACCCTGACACACCCGGTTTTGTGCGCTGCGTCTCATCTGGCTGTGTTGGTCTCCGGGGAAGAAAAAGCTGACATCTTGAAAGAGGTTTTTACCCACGAGCCGGACGAAGTACGCTATCCTATTCATACTCTTTGGCCTATTCTTAATAAGGTCACATGGCTGGTCGACAGCCGGGCGGCAAAATTACTATAACACCCGTTCTTGTACCGGCCCGACAGACAACTCTCGTTGTGTATTTCGTATTCCGCGCAAAAAAGTCATCTTCTCGCTTCGCCTCCAGCGGCTCACTCGGGGATGATTAGTTTCGTTCCGGGCCTGAGTTTCTTTGCATCTCTTGGCTCAAGGCCGTTAGCCTCCAGGATTTTTCTCCAATTGCTTGCTGAGCCGTAGTATTTGTACGCAATATCAGAAGGTGTCTCACCGCGACGTACAATGTGAAATCTTTGGGTCTTTACTTCCTCAGTTTGTTTGTATGCCGTTGTCTCTGATACGCTGCTTTGTTCAGCCTCCCCAGCCGCTTCTCTGGATGGGACGTCTGGCAAGTCTGTTACAAAGCGGGCCTGCTCTACAAAAGTTTCATCCGCAGGCTCGACACTGCGAGAGATTAGCATCCTGCCTTTTGTACTTAGGTTCGGTCCGGTGGAAAGCCACAGCACCGCCGCTGCTACCACCACCAGGCCCAAAACCATTCCTATTTTGAAATCTTTGTGCATCCTGGAAAGTGCTTAAAATCTGTAATTCCCTGTTTCACTGGGCACCTATGTGATTTCTGTCGCACCGAAGCCCCCCTATAAAGCCTTATTTTTTCTTTTCTTCTTTGGCTCTGCCGCCAATCAGCAGCACCGGCGCGGCTATCGCAATAGACGAATAAGTCCCTATAAGAATGCCAAAGCCGATTGCGAAGGTAAATCCTCTCAGGCCCTGTCCGCCAAAGATGTACATTATCAGCACGACTATGAATGTCGTAAAGGATGTTAAAACCGTTCGGGAAATAGTCTGGTTAATACTGTTGGTGATTGTCTGCGGCCTCAGACGCGCCTTGTGACGATTCTCGCGGATACGGTCGAAAACTACAATTGTATCGTTGAGCGAGTACCCGATTAGCGTTAGAAAAGCCGCAATTATCGCGAGGTTAATCTTGAAATCCCCGATTAGCAGTCTCTCACCAATCGGCGTGGCCGCGATATAAGTGCACGCGGTAACGGCACCGAGAGTTATGCATACGTCGTGGACAAGTGCCACAATTGCCGCGACACCGTATCGCACGTCTCCGAATCTGACCCAGATATAAGCGATGATTGCCCCCAATGACAGCACAATCGCAATCAAAGCCCGCGTCTTTGCCTCTGCTCCAACCGACGGGTCTATCTGCGTAACTCGTGGCAGCGACGTTTCCAATCTGGTTGCCGCCAGGACTTTACTCTGTTCGTTCTCCACAAAGCGCTCCCACTCATCCTCGGTCAATTCGCGGAAGCCAGCCTCTGGCTCGACGCTGAGATAAACAAAGGATTTTACCGCCTGGTCCGCTTCCATCGTCGCCAAGTCCGAGCCGAGAATTTGATAGGAATACCAATTGAGGTCTCGCACATCGGGCTTGAAACGCAGGTCCTTGAACCTCCGTTCGATTTCATCCGCCGTGGCACTTCTTCCTATCTCGCATTCAATCTTAATCCCGCTCACAAAATCAACAAGCTCGGGGAAAGAATCTATAAGCTCCTCGCTTATCTTCTCCTGTGAGACTATTTCCGGCTGGAGATTTTGCTGTATTTCCAGGCTGCCGGCGAAAGCGCTTAGGATTGCATCGTTGACGACCTCATCGACCTTCGGTTCGGACATATTGGCATCCGGAAAAGCCGCCGAGAGCACGTCTCTTACCAGAGATTTGTTCACCTGGCTCGTCGTTACCACAAATGTACCCGCGTTGCCTTCCTGCCTCACGCCTAAATTGCTCAGTTTGCCCCCGAATTTATCCTGGGCCTGACTAATCGCTGACGTGACTGTCTCGGCCGTCTGCTGCCCGGGTTCGCCAAATGCAACGATGACGGTGGTTTTATTCGTCTCGGTAGTGTTGATTTCATATTGCATGCCTGATTCACCGATGCTGTACACATTCGCCGCCGCAAGCGCCGGGTTATTCAAATCAAAACCGATTTTATGGATTCTGTCTTCCACGTCCTGCCTCGTCAGTTCTACCCCCTCTTTCAGATTGATTTGGATAGAAGTTCCACCTGTAAATTCAATATCATACTTGTTGTTTCTCGCATCGTCTCTTGTAAAGAAGACAAATGCCCCCGCCGCAATAAAAAGAGCAGAGACGACAAGGAAAATCGGTCGCAGGCCCATCCAGTTTATCTTTGGCTCGTGTATCAGGCGCAGCATAAACAAATGGTCCTTGATAATTCGCTTGGCCAGTAAAATGTCGAAAATAACTCGAGTTGCAAACAGGGCGGTGAACATACTCGACAGTATGCCGAGCATAAGCACAATGGCAAAACCCTTTATCTCCTCCGAAGCGACCCAATAAAGAATGGCGGCCGTGATGAACGTCGTCAGGTTCGCATCGAAAATAGTCCTGAACGCCCTCTGATAGCCGTTCCGCACGGCAATCCTTAGAGAAGACCCTCGCAGTTGCTCTTCCCGGATTCTCTCAAAAATAAGCACGTTCGCATCAACGCTCATGCCGATGGTCAATATCATGCCGGCGATTCCAGGCAGTGTAAAAGTCGCCCGTAGCAGCGACATCATTGCCAAAACAAAAAGCAGGTTTATCAGTAGCGCCGCATCCGCAATTCCGCCGGCAAGCACATAATAAGCAAGCATACACAGCACCACCACCGCAAGGCCTATTAAACCGGCTTTTATCCCCCGGTCACGGTTGTCGGCGCCTATGGATGGCCCGATGGTTTTCACCGATATCGGCTGTTCGATGAGTCTCGCCGGCAGCGAGCCCGCGTTGAGCTTGTTGACCATATCGTCAACTTCGTTTTGAGTAAAGCTGCCGCTAATTATGCCGCTTGTAAATATTCTCGACTGAACGATTGGCGCCGATATCGCGATACCATCAAGCAGGATACACAGCGGCCGCTTAAGATTATTTCCTGTAACCGTGGAAAACAGCCTGCCGCCTTTGTCATCTAACGTAAAACCAATTGCCCTTCGCCCTTCCCTGTCCGTTTGAGGCTGCGCTTTCTTCAGAGTCCAGTCCTTTGTGTCAGCTCCATGCAGTATCACCTCGTCCGCCTTGTTGCTTGCCAGGACGTATGGTTTGTTGCCGAATTGCGCAACAATCGATTCGCCCACCTGCCATTCATTTATATTTTCGATCTCGCACCACACGTGCTTGCTGTCCGACGCGTATTTGGGGCCCTTCGTTTGCAGCCGTTCCACGTAGCCGGCCATCTCGTCCGCGTCTACTTCCGGATGCTCAACTGTCGGCAGCACCCTGAATTCCAGAATCCCAGCGCCTTTCAGCATCCGCTGAAGGTCCCTGGGGTCATCAAGCCTGCCCTGGAAAGGGTAATACTCGTCAAAGGCCGCGACTGCCTTGTCAATCTTTTCCGCCCGGTCGCCAAATGCAGCTGTCAATTCCTCAAGCGCCCTGGCTCTTTTAGCTGACTTGGGGGATATACTCAGACAGGAGTTTATCTGGTCAGTCGTCAGGCTGAACTCATCGAGAGTTCTTCTGGCGTTCTTATACTGTATGTTCTTGCCGGTCTCCGGGTCGGTCAACTCATCAACAGCCTCTGCCCACTCGGCATAGGTCCTCACGTACCCCGTCAGAATCTCGACATCACCCCCATCGCCCACAAAAACCTTCACAACCTCCGCAAGTGCCTCTTCATCCAGGCTGGCCCACCGGCTGACGATTGCCTTTACCATTTCAAGGTCAAGCCCGCTTTCAGTCACCGCAGATTCCGTCGTCTCAAGTTTCGAAAAAAGCTCATTGCTTTTCTCTCGTAAGCTGTTGCGCTCATCATAAGCTGTACTCAGCGTCTCGAGAATCGCCAGTCTGTCGGCAGAACCCCGGGAAAATTTCTCGAACTCTTTGCTTCGTTCCTCAGGCGGTCTCGATAAAGAGCGTATAATCACAGCTGGGTTAACATTCTCAGCCAACAAATCACTGCGTGCTTCCTCAAAATTTTGGCGTTTTTGACGGGCCTCTGCACTCGCCAGAGGCATCTGTATCTCAAACCGCGTCCCGCCCTGCGGACGCCATACGAGATTCTGGATGTTGGCCGGGTCTATCCGCCTTCGAAGCACTGTTATCATCTTCGAGGATAGCTCTCTCTTCTCCTCGCTGCCAAGACCCTGAGTATCAATCTCGTAGATAAGGCTTGTTCCGCCCGCTAAGTCGATTCCAGGCTTTAGAGTCTTCTCCGGAGGATATAAAGTCCACGCTGCAACCACCACTAAGACGATAATCAAAACAAGTTTCATCGCCAGATTCTTGTTCATAACTGCTTCCTCGTATCTCCTGTCACGTACTGCCCACTTGGTAATTCATAGAGCACAAACTACCAACAACAGACCTCTTAGCCCTTCTCCTTGGATAAATTCTTGCCGATTGCTGAAGAGGCAATCTTAATCTTCGTATTGTTCGACTCATCAACTTTCAATGTAATCTCGTCGTCCCTGACGTCCACTACCGTCCCGATAATCCCGCCTATCGTCCTGACTTTGTCGTTCCTATCCAGAGATTGTACCATTTGCTTGTGCTGCTGCCGTTTCTTCCGGGGCCCTCTGAAAAGGAAAAAATACATCACTACGAAAATCAAAATAAAAGGCAGGAATTGCATCATAGGAGACCTCACCGGCACAGTCCTCGAGACTGGAGCGTTCGAGTCCGGCGCAACCGTCGTCGTTTGCGCTTCTTGTTCAGTGACCGGCGCCGAACTTATACCCGAAGGCGACTCTCCGCCCGGAGCTTGAGCCAATACCCATATATTGTCCATTCTTAATTTCCTTTCATTGTCAGAGTTTCAAAGTCTATGCTTATAACCTAATTTCGCCATAAATCACAGGAAATTTTTAAATAGCATATAGATTCACGCCCCGCCAGCCGGAAATCAAAGTACTATTGGTACAGGCTTTCATATTTCCTCAATCTTTCGCCTGCCCAGTTGGCAAACTCGCTTTTCTCTATCGCCCGTCTTATTTCGGCCATCAGTTTCTGGTAAAACCTCAGATTATGCAGCGACAGTAGGACCGGACCGAGCATCTCCGAAACATTAAAAAAGTGTCTGATTGTGCCTCGGCTGAAATTCCTGCAGCAGTAGCAGTTGCAGCCGGGATCAACCGGCCCGGCCTCATTCGTATGAACGTTATTCCTCAATCGTATAGGCCCGTTCTCAGTAAACGCAAAGGCATTTCGCCCGTTCCGCGTCGGCAGGACGCAGTCGAATATATCCACTCCGACCATTACGGCGGCAATAATGTCAGCAGGTGTGCCCACACCCATCAAATAGCGGGGCTTATCCTCCGGCAAAAGCGCCGCCGTATGAGAAACTGTCTTTATCATAGCCTCGTGTCCTTCGCCCACGCTCAAGCCCCCGATAGCATAACCGTCAAAATCCAGCTTAACAAGTTCCGATGCGCAGTACGTTCGCAAAGACAGGTCAATGCCGCCCTGAACAATACCGAAGAGCAACTGCTCCGCGTTGCCGTGGGCCTCCTTACTCTGTCGCGCCCAGCGAATGGTCCTGTCCACCGCTTGTTTTAGCTGCGCCTCTTCGCAACCGAAAGGCGGGCACTCATCGAAGCACATTATTACATCGCCGCCCAGCCGGTTCTGAATCTCTGTCGCTATCTCCGCACTCAGATATACCTTCGCCCCATCTACATGGCTGCTGAATTCAACACCATCATCATCAATTTTCGTCAGCGACCCTAACGAAAAAACCTGATACCCGCCGCTGTCCGTGATTATTGGCCCCTCCCACGACATGAATTTGTGAAGCCCCCCGAGCTCTTCAACCGTCTCGATTCCCGGCCGCAGCAGCAAATGATAAGTATTGGCCAGAATTATATCAGCGCCCGTCTCTTTGAGTTCTCGCGGCGTCACCCCCTTTACCGCGCCAACTGTGCCGACCGGACAAAAAACCGGCGTCGCCACCTCACCGTGGGCCGTACTTAATGACCCTCGCCTCGCAGATGAACCACTATCCGGACACAGAACTTCAAAGCTACTCATTTCAATAAACTCTTATAATTTTTGAGCCCGGGTAGTAATGAGAAAGTATCTGCTCAGTTGTCTTGCCCTTTCTCGCCATCCCTTGAGCCCCACACTGGCACATCCCAACACCGTGCCCGTAACCTCTGCCTGCCAGAAATGCCCATTTATCGCCCATATTGATGATTTGACAGATTGTGCTTTTCAGTCTATTGCCGGACGGGTCGATTGTAAGACGCAAATCCTCAGCCCGCAGGAAATTGCTCTTGCCCGCCGAACCCATAAGTTTCACCAAAGTCAGTCGGGAAAAGTTCCCGTAGTTGCTTTGCTTCGCCGATGTGATATTCCTAATCTCCCCTGATGCCTTTAGCTTCGGATACTTCCGCATCAGCCTGCTCGTAACGTCTGTCTTATCGAACTGGGCCGTAGGCCAGAAGAAAAAGCTCGGTTTCGCCACATCCTTACAATAAGGGCACCGTACGCCAGTGAGCGGCCCAAAGGAATCGCCGAATACGTTTTTGCTGTTCTCTGTGTGCCCGCCGCACGTTGAGCTGTAATAAGTTGGAAATATTTCTTCGCCGCCACCGTTCTGTCTGCAGACCAGGACCTCACCCCCCGTCTGATTGACGGCCTTCCATGTCTGAGCTGATTCGGCTTTAACGCCGAGATAAACCTGATTCGCTGCCGTCCTCCTCATGTCCCAGCCTCGTTTGCCGCCAAAACGCTTTTTGATGTACAGGCAGTAGGTTCTCGCCGCAATTGCCTGCGCCCTCAGCGCCGACGGTTCCCAGTAATCAGGCATCTCCGCGCCCACTACACCCGCCAGATACGGTTCAAGCGGAACAAGGTTTACTGCATCAAATGAGCTGCCGTCGGAATTCAGCATTAGCTTTAATTTACCGCGGTAATCATCTCCGTTTATGTTGAAGATGTGCGGCTCGTCCGGCCAAATAATAACCTCACCACCGGTAAATATCCGACCGCTAATCGTAATCTTCCCCCCGGATATCCCCACCGCCGTCGGCGCACCGACTTGGTCGCCTCTATACATTGGCACTGTCCTGTTTGCCTCAGGGTCCAAAATAGCAAAGGACGATGAAACCTTCAGCACGCAGGCCTTAACGTCATCGAGCAGCAGAACCCTCACCCAGAATTCTGGCTTGATGTCCATCTGAGGAGTGGTCCTGGCAAGTTCTCTTTCTCTGCAGCCGCCGGCAACCAGCAGCCAAAGCAAAAGAATACCTGCCGCCCATCCCGCCAAACCTCTCCGCAAAACTCCGCAAACACACCTTCTCAACAAACGCAACAACCAGCGTCCGTCGTCCCTGCAATCTGTCGCGAGATGAAAACTCACCAAGTGCCTTTATTTGTATATGGTCGGCAACCTTCGTTGCCGGCTGTTTTCCATCTTATTTCGGATACTATTGCCTTATTTTAATCCAGCTTCCGCAGTGATAATCCAAGGTTGTTGATGGCTTTTTTGATTTCGTTCAAGCTTGTCACGCCAAAGTTCTTAACGCCCAGAAGCTCGGCTTCCGTCTTTTGGGTTACATCCCCGAGTGTACGAATACTCAGCTTCTGAAGGCACTTCCGTGCACGAACCGCTAACTGCAGTTCATCCACGGACTTGTTCAAAAACGCCTCCTCTTCTTCTGCTACACTTGCCTCGAAAGCCTCCACCGGAGCCGCCTGCTTTTCCTCCAGAGCCATACCCAGACTTAGCCCCTTTGGGCTGAGAATGAGTTTAATCTCGTGAAGCGAAGTTTCTCCAAAATTTTTGTAGGACAGTAATTCCGCCTCAGTGATGTTCAAAAGGTCACCGATTGTTTCCATGTTCATCTTCTTAAGACAGTTTCTGCTCCGCACCGAAAGTTCAAAATCGGATATCGGGGTTTCAAGAATTTGGATCTTCCGGTCTCTTCTCTTCTCTTTTTCCTCGTCGTAGAACATCGTTTTTGAGCTGTCGATGTCCTTCTTAAACAAGATTGCCCTCTGATGGTTGGGATGGAACTTCAGGACCTTTTCAGTACAATGGCCGGCTCTGTTGTATTCACCCCTGTCTTCATACAGAACAGCCAGATTCAGCAGTGCACTTACATAGACCGGAGAACTCGAAGTAATCTGCCTGTAGCAGTCGATAGCTGCGCTGTCATTACCGGATAAATCGCAGCGATATGCCAGGTGAAAAAGGGCGCTTTGATGGTCAGGAGATACCTCCAAAGCGGCCTTGTAATTGTCCATTGCCTGTTCATAAAGCCCTTGTGCCTCCTCAAGCCGCCCGAGCTGATAGTGATATTCGCCACTTACGTCTTTAAAATTGGCGCAGCCTTTCAGTTCCTTGGCCGCTGCCTCAAAATCCGAGGCGCGACGATACGTAGCGGCTTTTTCCAACGTTATAGATAACGGATCGGCCTCGAAATCAAGGCTCTTTTGCAGGTTCTCTATCGCCTCATCGAACCTGCCCAATCGCCGAAGCGCAAGGCCAAAATATACGAGCTTCTCCTTGCAGTCCTTTGCCTTCCCAAGCTTCCCGACCGCTTCGCCGTCTCTGCCCAGAATAAAAAGTCCTATCCCTACCGTCAGGGAAACCTTCGGGCCGCTTCTGGAGATGTTCTCCTCCACCTGCTCTGCAAAAGGTATTCTGTTCGCCTCGCTGCCATGGACAAATGTCGAAAGCTCCCTGATTTCATCCATGCTCGGCAAGCTGCCGCCAAATAAATCCACCTGGCACTCTGTAATAGGCTCCATAATAGGCTCCATCGGAATTTGCTCCTTATCTAAATTAGCCCTTACCAAACACCGTAGTTCTCTTATCAACCCTCTACGGTCCACTGCTACTACACAAAGTTAAGCATTATAGCACCGAATATAATATTTGCAACAGCTTTTTTAGCCCCGCCAACCTGGCCGGTTACAACCCGCCCGCCCCCGCAATTAGTCCTCACGCACATCCCCAACTCAAAACCCTTTAAACCCTGGCCCTCTCAGGGGTCCTATTTAGCCCCCCAACCCCGAAGGGCGTTGGCCTGTCCTTGGGGTCACTTTCCTTCGAAAACCGCCCCGCCGGCCCGCCAGCGGTAAACAATACCGCAAATCGACTTACCAAAGCCCCTCGTAGCGAAGCGAAGATCCCGAGGGTGAGCTACCACGGACCCACAAGCCC
>CAZENQ010000063.1:0-16740 GCA_964513655.1 uncultured Pirellulales bacterium
AAATCGGGGTATTTACGGATTAAATCAGGACACCTCCGGCGCCAATCACAACAACCCTGCTTCGCCCTGACTTCGCCAGGCCTACGCCGCGGCAAGCATGATAAAAAAATGTAAAACGAAACCAATTTCCGAAGAGCAAAAATGAACATAAATTCAGGTTTAACAAAGAGTTGCGAAAATTAACAATCTGGCAGACACGCCAAAACGAAACCAATTTTACCCGCCGTTTGTATTCTGGCCCCTTGTGCCGTTTACTTTGTTCTTTGGAGCAGGGCGGTAGCAAGATTCTGCAAAGCCTGGGCCCTTCCGCCAAAGGGCTCGAGCAATTTGACGGCCTCGTTGGTGAGTTTTTGTTGCAATTGCCTTGATTTTTCGAGACCTAACACCGAAGGGTAAGTACACTTTGCGGCCCTGGCGTCTTTACCGGCCGTTTTTCCGAGGTGGTCGGTTGAAGCAGAGACATCGAGTATGTCGTCGGCAATCTGGAAGGCCAGTCCGATCTTAAGCCCATACTCACAGAGGCGTCTTAATTCTTGCTCAGTTGCCTGGCCGCAGATAGCCCCCATTGCGGCGGCACAGCGGAACATCTTGGCGGTCTTGTTGGTGTGTATATATTCGAGAAGCTCCCGAGTGCCCCGGCCGTTTTCGGCTTTCAAGTCCGCCGCCTGGCCTGCAATCATCCCGGCCGGGCCGGCAGCCTCTGCTAATTGGCTAATTAACTTTACAGCAACGGCAGGTTCAGCTACCTGGTTAGCCAAGACTTCGAAGGCCAGTGTCAAGAGGGCATCACCGGTTAGAATAGCGGTGGCTTCATCAAAGGCCTTATGGCATGTTGGCCGCCCACGGCGCAGGTCATCGTCATCCATCGCCGGCAGGTCATCATGTACAAGCGAATAGGTATGCACCATCTCAATCGCGGCGGCGGCGATTTCGGCATCGTGATTTATTTTGCCGCTGACGACTTCGCAGCACCATAGAAGTAATGCGGCGCGAATGCGTTTTCCCTTTCCCTGCAGCGTATACTCAATAGCCTTCTTGAGGTCGCTATCGATGCCAGTTTGCTGTGTCAAAAGCCGCTGAAGGGTATTATTTACCAACTTGGCCTTTTGGCTTAATTGGCTATCGAAACTGGCGTCAGTGGTCCTTAAGGCTGACATATAAGGCTGCCTTGCTTTGCTCGAGCTATAATTTTGCGATTCCGGCTTAGAATTTGTATTATATCTATCTTTAGGTAGTTTTACAGGAAATTATGAAAGTGGATATGTTGTTAATCCTTGGTGTTACCGGCTCTGGGAAAGGGCGTCTGGCCTATAGTCTGGCGGAGTTAATCGATGCCGAAATAATCAGCGTTGATAGTATGAAGGTGTACAGGCGAATGGACATCGGCACTGCGAAGCCGCCTAAAGAGGTGCGGGAGAGGGTTAAATATCATTTGATTGATGTGGTTGAGCCGAGCGAGCCTTTTAGTGTTGGGACTTTTATTGACCTGGCATACGAAGCAATAGAGCAGATAAAGCACCAGAAGAGAAAAATAATCGCGGTAGGGGGGACTGCTCTGTATATAAAGGCCCTATTGTACGGTTTGTTCGAATCACCGGGAGCCGATGAGCAGATACGGGCTGACTTGCGGGCAAGGGCAGAAGAGGATGGACTGCAAGAGCTTTACTGCGAATTGGTGAGAGTAGACCCCGCGGCAGCTGAGCGCATCAACTGCAACGACGCCAAGCGTATAATTCGGGCACTCGAGGTTTACAGAATCACCGGCAAAGCTATCTCAAGCCTACAAAGGCAATTTGACGCCGAAAGACCGAAGCATAACTGGACCATAATCGGTCTCCGAAGAGAAAAAACGGCCGAAAACAGCCGGATAAACCAGCGGGTAAAAAAGATGATTGCGGCCGGGCTTGTAGAGGAGGTTAAATCGCTTCTGGCTGAAGAGAAACCTCTGAGTAAGCAGGCGCGATGCGCAATCGGTTACGCTGAGATAATTGATTACCTCAAGGGGAAGATGAGGCTGGAAGATGTGACCGAATTAATAAAGAAGAACACGCGTCGTTTAGCGAAGAGCCAGCGGACGTGGTTTAAGAGGTTCAAGAATGTGCACTGGCTCGATATCAAGCCGGACGAGTCGGATGAAGAGATCCTCTGCAGGGCGAAAAAAATAGCGCTTAGCGAGTAGCGATCAAGGGGCGGTCAATAAATTAGAAATACGAACACGAAATTCGAATAACCGCAAGATAGAATTCAAGGTCCTTCGTTGGCGTGTTCCGGACCGAGAATCTGAAAAACCAGATGAGGCGCGGCTTTAGACAGCTTGCAGCTGTTGTTGTGCACGGAGGATAGCGGCGGCGTCAGCCATGACGAGCTGTTTTATCAAGCTGACGGGTATCACAGTCAGGCCCATGCTGAATATTTTCTCCTCGACCATTGAAGCGATAGTTCTGGCCGTTTGCCGATTGATGTTGTGCTTGGTTATGAGGTCGTCGACTACTCTGGACTTATCCCATCGTGCCCTGTCGGATGACTGCTCACTTTTGTCAAGCAAATGGGCATCGGACAACTGCTGAATATCGACGGAGACGACCTCGATTCGAGAGCGTTTGAGTCTGCGCTCGAACCGGTGTTCACTTAGGGCAACTGCTGCATCTTCGTAGTTTGTAGCCGTCAGAACTGCCTTAATTATTGAGAAGATTTCGTCACTGGTCACCCTGCGTTGTTTTTGTTTGTGGTAAAGAAAAAATGTTACTACCTCTGCGAGATGCTCGGCGACGTATACATCAGACTGTTCAACGCATGCCAGAGCGTTACTGATAGTGCCAATAACCTTTGTGTGCAGATACTCCTCGACGGTGCCGTCGGTCTTTACGACCTTAAGCTGCGTTTTCATCGGCGCCATATTGCCTCCTTGCAAAAATCCAATGGTGCGTTCAACTTTTGGTTTCTCAGCCCGGGAGCATATTCATCACTTAGATGTCGAACAGCTTTGTCTGCTCAGTATATTCGGTCCGAGTGATAACCTCACTTACTTCCTCAATCAACTCACCTGCGTCTTCGAAGTCGCGATATACACTTGCAAATCGGATATATGCGACCTTATCAGCGGCCCGCAGGTGCTTCATTACACTCTCTCCGACAAAAGCTGATGAAACCTCCTTATCAAAATTTTTAAATATATCCTCTTCGGCCTTGTCAGCTATTAGCTGAATCTGTTGGGCCGAGACAGGTCTTTTATAACAGGCCTTCTGCAAACCCGCAATAATTTTTTCTCTGTCGTAAGGGACGCGGGAATTATCCTTTTTGACTACATAGAGCTTAAAGCTTTCTCCTATTTTTTCATAGGTGGTAAAACGCTTTTTGCAGGCCAGGCAATGACGTCGCCGTCTTATTGTTCTGCCGCTATCGCTTGAGCGCGAATCAACAACTCTATCCCGGTCTTCCTTACAAAAGGGACATCTCACAAGCCAGTCCCACCTATTTACCTAAAACTCTTGGCTCACCTAAAAAACACTACATCTCGGCAGTACTCATATTCTAACGTCAACATATAGTGTGTCAAAAAAAAACTTGCAGAAGTTTTTGGGCGGCGTGCTTTGGAGGCTGTTAAATTTTATTTTGGTCGTCTGTAATTTACGCTAAGGTAAGAACTAAAGAGAAAAGTATTAAAAAACTCACAGGTTTTTGGGTAGTGATTTTTTTGCAAAAAAGGGGCCCTTGCGCTTTGCGCGCAAAGGCCCAACTCGGAAAGAAACTTATATGGCCCCCCCATAAAGTTCCGCGCTGAAAAGCCTCGCTTAGAGCAAGGCCATCGTTTTTGTTTCTCCCTTAATGCTATCCAGCCACTCCATGGCAGGATTACCAAGTCAGGCTAATGATTTTAAGTATCAATAGGCGGTCACGCTTAGGAATAAGGATTTAAGCTGACAGCACCCGCTTTATTTGCCCAACCTAACATAAAGTATAATACAAAAATGCCAAAGGGACAAATCAAGTCTGCTGTTTTTGTGATTTTTTGTAACGGCCGATAAACTTCCGGAAAACATTAGATAAACTGGCACTGATAACCAAAAGGCAGGGTGTTTTGCATCAGGATTTCAAATTCCTGGTTTTGTTATGATGTGACTGGAAGAGATAACTTCTTTAGAAAGGCCTTTTTATATTTCTTCGATTTTGGCATCGGCTTTTAACCGATCCACGAAGTCATCAATAGTTTTTTCCTGCATCTGTTTTTTGAGCTCGTCTGTGATATGGTCTTTTACCTGTTCGAGGGGGCGTACGACTTGTGGTTTTCTGTCATACAGCTTGGTTATATGAAATCCGAATCGGGTCCGAAAGATGCCGCTTATCTGGTTGACAGCCAAATTAAAGGCCACGTCCTCGAACTCCTCCACCATTTGTCCTTTTGCGATGTAGCCGAGGTCGCCGCCATTCTGGGGGCAATCGGAATATTTTGTGACGAGCGTTTCGAAGATTGCGCCGTTTTTCAATTCGTTTTGAGCTTTTTCTATTGTGCTGCAAGCGGCCTGCTCGTCGGTTTGGCCGTTTATATGTTTTACTATATGGGCGACCCTTACTTGCTCGGGAGATTTGAATTGCTCTTTATTTTGATTATAGAATTTCATGATTTCAGCCTCTGCAGGTTCCGGCAAATCCTCGTAAAGGTTTTTAAGAATTCGCTCAACGTTCAAGTGCAATTCAATATGTCCTTTAATCTCTTTCTCATCGTCAGTTCCAAATTCCTTATGGAGTTGCTGGCTGGAGCCGAAATTTTTTTTAATTTCCTCAAAAGCTAACTGGACCTGGGTGTCGGGTATCGCCGGGCCGCAATTTTTTGCGTGCTGGTTTATCAAGACCCTCTCGATTACATTTTCCTTCGACCAATCAAGCAGCTGCTCGTCTTTTTCATCGGGGTCCTGGTCAGCGAAGACACGTTCGTAGTCGGGTCTTAATCGCTCGACTTCCTGCTGAATCAAAGAATCCCGGATTTCTTCGCCATTAACAAATAAAGTCATTTTTAGGGCCTCACGACTGGCGGTTCGTTATTGGATGTACTTTTCACGAACCTTTCACGAACCTTTTGGTTTTGCGTAGAAGTCTGGGTCTTTAGCGAGGTTTTCTCTGGCCTCGGCCGTCATCATTTCAAAAGCGGGGTGGTTGGTTTGCCAGGCCCTGTCGATAAAGGGGCTTTTTCGCATTTTCCGGACCTCTTTGGCGGCCTCGTCAAAATAGCTGCCGTAGATATGCAGAGAATCGCTTATATCGACATACCTGCCTACTTTCACAGGCCTGTTTATTTTGTTAGAGATTTGGTCAGTGATGATTCTCTGAAGGTCTGTGACGGCATAGACATTCATAAACCAGGCTTTGTAGAGGTCGCGGCTTCGCCAGTGTGTATTCATATCAAGCGAAAGCTCTCCATCGTCATTGGATACCAAGCGACACCATATTCTTTGAAGGCAGGGGGGGTCATCCGTCTGCGGGTCGGCTGTCGGCATCCAGGTTATTGCCTGTGCTCTTCGAGTGTGGGCAGTTTGTGCGAGTTTGTCGATGATATACTGAATCTGATTGACCTTTCTGAAAGGCTTGGGCGAGTCGGGATTTCGTATATCCTCTACGGGGCAATATGCAAAGAGGCGTTCGTGATATGTATAGGTCCACTTGCCGGAGACGGGGTCAATCCAGTGGTCGTGAATACCGCTGACAACTTCCTGTCGATATGCTTCAAGCTCTGCGGGCCCGCCCGGGAAATTCTTATGAATTCTGGGTTCTGCAAGAGGGTTGGTTATGGTAATCATAACGGTTGCGTCTTTGCTCGGCGGGTCCTGAGATTTATCGTACTGCGTTTTAATTTCAAGGCCGTGGTCCCAAACTGCCAGTATAGCTTTTTCCCACGCTTCCGGCAGACAGTCGGCTGTTACGAAAATCGCCGGTATGCCAGCACTTAATGTGGAAGCGGTCATTTATTCCTCCATGAAATGTTTTCGGTTCTTACTTGAAAAATCGTGTAAGGTCAATTTCTTCTTTGGTTATCTTATATCTTTGGCGGTATCTCTCGGGTATATCCGCAAGCATTCTCCTGGCCTTGTAGTCGAATTCGCTGTCGGGGAATTTTTGCATAATTTGGCGGCAGGCATCAACCATAGGCTTGTAACCTGTGGTGGGGAGTCTACCTATTTTTCGCTGCTGGATGGCAAATTCAAACAATCTTTCGGCCTCGATTTTTTCTATTTCGGAAAGCTCTTTAAATACTGGCTTAGGCGGCTCGGCAGGCTGTTTTGCCGCCGGCTGCTGCTGGGCTGCTGTGGGGTCGGGTTGTTCTGTTATTGTGGGCTCCGGAGGCTGTGGCTCGGCCCGCAATCTCCTGTCATCATCCTCGATTACGTCATAAAAGGTCTTGGGTTTGGGTTTCGGCTCAGATTCGGAAGGCAAAAAAACATTGACGAGAATAATCAAAGCCACAACTACGACCGCAAGTGCTGCGATTTTGAGCCAAAATGTGTTCATGGCTGTTCACCCGCTCTATCAATTGATAATTGATTATTGATAACTGATTATTTATAATCGATTTTAGTGGCTGATCTTCTTTTATCAAGTAAATAACCGTATTCGGCGCTGAATTTTAGAAGGGTTTTTATGTTTACAGGGCTTATAGAGGCGGTTTGCCCGGTGAAATCGGTTCGGAGAAGCGACAGCGCAATGCATCTGACGGTAGATTTAGGCAAGCTGGCGGATGAGTGCAAAGTCGGCGACAGCATAGCGATAAACGGTGTCTGTCTGACGGTAGCCAAACTGGAGGGGCAATTAGCCACTTTCGATATCAGCGGCGAGACACTAGGCAAGTCAGCCCTGGGTAAATTGAAAGGGGCTTCTGAAGTCAACGTGGAACTATCTATGAAGGCCAGCGGCCGCTTTGGCGGCCATATTGTCCAAGGCCATATCGACGGAGTGGGAACGATTAAGGTGATTGAAAAGCCGGGTGAATTTGCGAATATGAAGTTTGCAGCCGGGGCAGAATTGCTTCAGACGATGGTAGTTAAGGGCTCGGTCGCCGTTGACGGAATAAGTTTAACAATAGCGAGTATGGATGAAAGCGGTTTCGGTGTTGCGATAATACTTGAGACGCTTAAAAGAACAACTCTGGGGAAAGCGAAAGTGGGTGATATAGTAAACATTGAAAGTGACATAATCGCCAAGATAATAAAAAAACAGCTCGATAAGATACTGCCATCAGAGGGAAAGCTGACGGTCGAAAAGTTGAAGGAGCTTGGTTTTTAACTAACATCAGGCGATAGAAATATGGACAGGTCCCATACTAACAATTCGATAACCGAGCAGTTGGTTATAGGGGTGACGATGGGTGACCCGGCAGGTGTAGGTCCTGAGGTAGTGGTGAAGGCGTTGGCCGAGCCGGACATCCGTCGTGCTGCGAAATTCATCATTTTCGGGATGAATGAGCAGCTCTGTTACGCGGCCGACAGGGCTGAAATTGAGCCGTTCTGGGGGCGGCACCAGCACGAAAAAATCAGCAGAGATTACCCTCATAAGGTTGTCGTGGCGGACTATGATGAGTATTCGGTCCCTCCATGGGTTAGAGGCCCGAGCGTTGTTGGCGGCGAGGCATCCGTGCGGTTTTGCCTCGATGCGATTGACGCCGCCCGTTCCGGCATAATCGACGCGGTAGTTACAGCACCAATCAGCAAAACGAGCTGGAAACTGGCAGGTGTTGACTGGCCGGGCCATACAGAGATGTTGGCGGCGAGGTGTAAATCTCCGCGTTCAGTGATGATGTTCACCGCCGGGCGGCTGAAAGTTGCACTGGCGACGATTCATGAGGCGCTTTTTGAAGTTAGGCACAAGTTCACAATCGGCTGTGTCTTTGAACCGATAGATTTACTAAATGATGCACTTAAGGATTATTTCGATATTCCAAATCCGAGGATTGGCGTGGCCGCATTGAACCCACATGCGGGGGAAGCAGGCCAGTTCGGCGATGAAGAGCAACGTATAATATCACCTGCAATTTTACTAGCCCAGGAACAGGGCATAAACTGTGCCGGGCCTTTTGCAGCCGATACACTTTTTTTGCGGGCCGCGCAAGGTGAATTTGACGCAGTTGTCGCAATGTATCACGACCAGGGAATGATACCGGTGAAACTTCTTGCGTTCGAGGAGGCAGTTAACATCACCATCGGAATACCAATAATAAGGACGTCACCTGCCCATGGAACTGCTTTCGATATTGCGGGTAGAAACCTGGCCAATACGGGGGGTATGAAATCAGCAATAAGCACTGCAATTCAGATGGCCAGAATGAGAAATTGCCGGCTTGCAGAACGGTCGGCTAAAGCAAATGCAGACTAAGCAGCAAATTCAGCAGTTGCTCGGCTCGGCACAAGTCCGGCCAAACAAGCGTTTGGGGCAGCATTTCTTAATCGACCTGAACCTGATGAAGCTACTGGTAGATTTAGCGGACATAGGCAAGGACGATGTAGTGTTGGAGGTCGGCTGCGGCACAGGTTCTCTAACGCAGGCGTTAGCGGAGAAAGCAGGGGGCGTTATCGCGGTCGAGATGGATAAGCCACTGGCGAGAATCACCGAGAGAGAACTTGCAGAGGCCAAAAACGTCGAGGTCATCCATACTGACATATTAGAGACCAAACACAGAATCGACTCAACAGTTATGCGTGTGCTTGAATCGGCCAGCAAAAAACACGCCGGTCGGTTTTTGCTGGTTGCAAACCTGCCTTATAACGTAGCATCAGCTGTGATGCTGAACTTGGTTACAGGGTCGGTAACCGCAGATGGTATGTATGTCACCGTGCAGAAGGAGGTGGCTGACAGGATGACAGCGGCGTGCGGCAGTGGAGATTACGGGACGCTGAGCATTTTTTTGGCTGCGACAGGTGATGCGAGGATAGAGCGGCGTTTGAAGCCGGCGGTTTTTTGGCCCCAGCCGCAGGTTGACTCGGCAATGGTAAGCTTTATTCGCAAAACTGAGAAGGTCAGCCGGATTCAGAATATGGAGCTCTTCGGCAATGTGGTAAGTCTTTTTATGCAGCACCGCCGAAAGATGCTAAAGAACTGTACGAAGTTGGCCACCGGCAGTTTAGTGGAAATTGACAACTGGCAGGATATCTTTGAGCGTTCCTCTATCGACACGCACAAACGGCCCGAACAACTATCGGCGGATGAATATGTCGGCATAGCAAATGCTTGTTATGACGCTCTGAGATAATCAGTTCAGGGCAATTCGTTATAACTGTTGGGGCAAGCAAGCAAAGATTTAAATAACCGCGGATTTATGTCGGTGGCTGTGGCACTCGATGTTTACCGCTACCGGTAGTGATGCGATATGACAGGGGGCGGTTTCGATTAGACAAGCCAGGGCGGTGGTGTCGCCTCCGAGTCCCTGAGGTCCGAGGCCGAGTGCGTTTATTCGAGTGAGTAAATCAGTTTCAAGCCGGGCGTAAAACCGGTCGCTGTTTTTCTCGTTAATATCGCGCAACAGTGCCTTTTTACTTAGCAGACAACTTAGTTCAAAATTGCCGCCGATGCCAACACCAATAACGAAGGGTGGGCAGGCGTCAGCACCAGCCCGCTTTACAACTTCAACAACCCAATCAATTATTTCACTTTTATCGGCTGTGGGATTGAACATTTTGAACTGGCTTTTGTTTTCACAGCCTCCACCCTTGGTCATAAGGCTTATCTTTAGCTTATCGCCATGGACGATTGAGTGGTGAATTACAGCGGGTGTATTCGAGTCAGTATTTTTGCGTTCATTGAGAGGGTCCGCAACAACACTTTTTCGCAGGTAGCCCTTCTGGTAACCTGCCGCGACGCCCGCGTTGATTGCATCAAACAGAGTTGCCGACTCCCGGCCAGCCGGAGGTTTGATGGCAACGTCAGAGCCCTGCTCGACGAAGACCACGGCAAGGCCTGTATCCTGACACAGCGGTATTGATTCAGTTTTCGCTATGTGGGCATTTTCGATGAGCCGGTTTAGTATCTCCGTTGCCCGGGGATTGGATTCTTTTTGAGCGGCTTTTTCGAGGGCGGCCAAGACATCACTGGGGAACTCATAAGCGGCTGTTATGCACAGCGCCTCAACGGTCTCGGCGATTTTTTCGAACTCGATGTGCCGCACAGTGATCAGCTGCCCCCTATATTGACATCGAAAGTTTTATACATTGTGTTGCCGACGTTATCACCAACTCTAACTGCGATTACGTGTTCTCCGGCATCCAAATCTTCAATCACGATTGTGAAATCCTCCTCTGTAGTATCAAAGACCGAATCATCCGGCAGCGTACCCATCCACTCGGCATTGCTGTCAATAGTGTAGTCTACTTTTTCGAGTGCGCTTAACTGGTCTGCCACCTGCAAGGTGAGTGTCACGGTTTTGTTATCTTTTTCGATATAGTAGTTTTCAATAACCGGCGGGGTATTATCAACCACCACCGGCTCGCTTATTCTACTGCCTGTTAATTTCGTTGTGGTGGTATTACTTCTCTGGTCGCTGGCGGTCACTCTGACTTCATAGCGTCCATCTTCGATGGTCCTGCCGTCCCATTCGAAGGTATCCGCTTCAAGCTGGTCTTTGAGCTGGATCCAGTTTGTTCTTGGGATTTTTCTGAAGTCTATTTTGTAAATCAGCTTGTCGTTATTCTCGTCTTTGGCCTTATAGCTGATTTTGAATGTACCCGCTTTTCCTGTTGTTTCGAGTCGCCCGACGCTGACCGATTCAACTTTGGGGGCGAGATTAGGCACAGTGTTGGCAACAGCGATTTCTCTTATGACGGGGCTTTTTTTACCGTCGGTGCTGTGCAAGACGAGTTTATACTGGCAGAATCTACCGGGCGGGCACCGCAGCTGCATCGGCTCTGTTATTTCGGTCAGCTCAGTCCAGTCAGAAAAGGTAGAGTCGTTTACATCTTTAACGTTTCCGCTCCGAGAAGAAACCAGAACTTTGCAGGCTCGCGGGATATCTGCTTCAATTTGGAGCTTTCCCCACCTTGAGGGCTGTCCGGCATCGATAAGGTCCGAGGTGTAGATTCCCTCAGAGGCAAAGGTTTTAGTAAGTTTTATCAATTTTGGGGCATTTGCTGTTCCCAGATAGAGGTCATCAGCATCCACCGCCATAGCGGTTATTTGCGATGCCTGCCGGTGCTCATAGATGACTTCCTGCTGCTCAGAGGCCGGGTCGACAGCAAAGGTACGGCCGCTGTTTCCGGTACCAATAAGCAGTTTGTTGTCTTGCTGGGTCAGGCAGAAGAAAACCGCGGCCTCGCTGAATATATTTGTGACGTAACCGTCTTTCGTTATCCTGTATATGTAACTGGCTTTGGCTGGCTTGGGTGGCTTGCGTGCTGGAGCCTGTTCCTTAGCTAATTGGCCGTTGGTGCTTTCTTTTGTATTTGCGATTTCTAGTTTCAGCCCGTCATTGCTTTGGCCGGGGCTTTCCTGGCTTTCTGTTTTTGTCTCAGGCCGACCCGCCAAAGGAAGTTGTGGAGCAAATTCTGCTTTCGTCTGGGTAATCTCGGCCAGGGTTGCGGCGGCATACAGGTCGGGTCCGGAGGCCTGCTCTGATGGGTATGGGATTCGCCGGTCATTTTCAGCAAATAATAATGCAGTAATTTCCGGCTGCTCGCCATCATATAAGACCGTTGCTGTTTTAGTGCGAGGGTCTATCCTGTAGACAAGTCCTCTGGTGTCACTTCCGGCGTAAACGAAGCCATCGGTGCCAATGGCCAGTGAAAGTATGTTTTTGTCGGTACTGTCATAAATAAGCTGCGGTTCCCTGCCAAAAGAATCAAGCTTGTAGAGCTTGCCTTCGGGTCCCGTACCCAAATAGATATCGCCGCCGTTATCGATGGCAATGGCGAAGATATATTTAGCGTCGTTAGGCTCAAAAATTATTTCGGGTTCTTCCATTCTGTCGGCTTCAAACCGGAGCAGCAGGCACTTCTCGCCGCTTACAGCAGCGAGAAGCCTTCCGGCGACATCAGTTGCCATGGCAAAGATATGCTCGTTGGCTAAATACTTATCCGCTTTGACTGAATTTGCATCTCCAAGGGCGTTTGTATCACTCGGCTGGTCGCTTGCTTCTTCGGTGTTCTGGCCCTCGGCCTCGGGCGGGTAAATCTTTTCTAATTTTCCGAGGCTGTATTTGTAGATACCTCCATTGGGGCTTGTGCCGACGAAAATGGTTCCTGCGCTTACGACAATGCTATTGATAGACCACACATCATCCAAACTTTCTATAAGCGTTTCGGCCGAGCGGCCAAGCTGAAGATTCCCCCGCGAGTCAACCACAACATCTTCAGTATCGCCCTTCATCAAATCAGCACTTGAACTGTGGCGTGTAACGTTTGTGGTGACGGCCAAACATGTTGGAGACAACAAATAAATCAAAAACGAAAAGCTAAAAACGCAAAACCACAGCATAAGGCTCAAAGGTTTTAATTTTTTAGTAATAGTTTTCAGTTTTTCGTTTTTCATGTTTAGTCCCTGTCATTCTTCTACAGTTATATGCATAATTTTCTTGTCGATAACGACTGTGCTGGTTTTCAGGCTTTTTTCAAGCCAATGCTCATACGGCCGGGTTTTAAGCGCTCTTTTAGCGTCCTGCATGAGCAGAGCCTTTGTGGCCGGCAGATCAGGCAATTGGGCATTAGCCACGGTGACACCACTGGGCGGCAAGACCAAGAGGCAATACAATCTGTCCCTGTCGATAGTAAGAATATTGTTCATTGCATCAAGAAGAGTGGGCAGACTTTGAGGAACAAATTTATAAGGTGCAGCTTTCCTGAGAAACTGGCGGTAGCCGTAGCCGCCGCACACAATCAACTCATATTTTCCGGGAGCCAGTTCGCGAGGAATACTTAAGTTAAACCGGTATCTTTTCTTTTCGGCAAGCGGTGGTTGGACAATCACGCTGACATCGAGTTGCTGGCCTGCCTTGACTCTTGAATCAGACAAATCAGCCGACCATATTCTTGAGGAAATATCTTTAGGCGCTATGCTAACCTCAAAATCAATCGATTGTATACCAATTTTCTGGTACGGGTTATTCATAAGTATAGCAACCGAACCGATACTTTCCGCGAGCATCTCCCCCAGGCCGACACCTGATGAGGAATTTTCAAAAACAATCGGACTGGCGTCATCCACGCCAATGGTCACCTTGTACTCGATGGTATGGTCCAGCGGCAAACTCCCACGCATGAAGGCCGCCCCAGCCACAGCTGCACGAAGTACAGACGGAGTAAGCAGCCGATTGTTAGCCACCCGACAGTTGTATACTCGCACTTCAGCATCATTATAACGGTCAACTTTTATCGTCAGTGATATCATTTTGGCCTCTGCGCCGAGCTGTCCGCGAACTGCCGCCGACTCGTCAACGGTCAAGGCACCAACTATTTCAATCGCACTTGCAAATTTAAAAGAACGATACGTACTGGAGATTACGGTGTGGACCTGCCCGGTGGCGATTGGCAAATCTATCGGTCCAAGACCAAGCATGCTGTGCCCAAAGCCATAGACCCTGTCACCCACCATTTCTGTCACAGTCCCAATCGCCTCCATCTTCATATCACCGGTTATTAGCGGTATAGCAAGGCAAGCTCCCGGTGCTAATTTGGTATGTGGCATTTCACTTCTTGGTGGGTCCTTTTCGCTTGTCTGGTTTGAGTTTTCGCCACCGCCGATAGCGGCAACTGCTATAAGTCCGAACGGTTCAACCGAATCATTCAACTGCTCAACAACTCCAGCGGGCAAGCCATAGGTAATCAACGGACATCGCAGGGCAGTCACATCGGTGCGGTTTTCTGCCGTCAGCGGGCCGTTGGTAACCTGCTCGTATACTTTCGCAAAATCCAGAGGCTCGGAAAAATCAAATCGGAAACCTGCCTCCCAAACGGCCCTTTCTGCATCTCGGGCAACCTGGCCCACCGCAAGCATCTCCTCGATAGGTGTCACCCCGTAGACCGGCTCCTTGCTGAAAGTCCATGAGAAAGCCAATGCCCCCGCTAATCGGCCTTCGATATAAACAGGCGAGCCGCTGCACCCCCACACAGGCCCGGTATGAATAAAACGCTCATCAGTACCACGCACCAAAATTGCATCTCTGCCGGGTGTCGCATCTCGCACGACGCTCAGGATGTCCAGACCAAACTTTTCGACCTCGGTGCCTTCGTAGGCGGTGAGGCAATACGCATCCATTCCGGGTCGAATCTCATCAACAGAAATGTATTTGCTCTTATCGAGCTGCTGGCTGGCCCAGGCAGAGGAAGCCCCGCAAGCCAGAAGGCACAATACGAATTTTATCTTTAGTTTTGCGAAAATTTCGAGCATTTATAACTGTTTTCAATTGACTACAAGTTAAAATTTTAGCCGCCTGAAAGACCTATTGCAAGATAAAACAATTTTTGCTATACTCCAGTGTTGGTTCCACAATTGATATCACGGCGACAATTTATACAGTCTTCCAAGAGAAGGAGAAAAAGATGAAGGCTGAACATCGACACGAGCTGAAAACGAACGTTTTAGCCGAGTGGATAGCAAATTTCCCACAATGGGCGAAGAAAAATCTAAGGATGATTATCTTTGTATCCACGGCTGTTATCCTCGTTGGAGGCTTATCGTTGTTTCTCTGGTACCGCAAGAACGTAGAATCGGTCCGAAAACAGCTCGAACTTACGAGGCTTATCAGCCAGTTATCCCAAGGTAAATTACAAGTCCTTCAATCCCAGGTTCGGGGGATGGATGTCTCATACATGCTGATTCAGATTGCCGATGGGCTGGAGAATTTCGCCCGGAATGCAAAAGACGACCAGATGGCTGCTCTGGCACTTGTTAAACGTGGAGAAGCCCTTCGGACGGAGCTGCATTACCGCTTTGGGACTGTCAGTGAGCAGGATACGAAAGCTGCTATAGAGCGGGCGAAGGCCAGTTATACCGCAGCAATTGGCAAATCAGTGACTAATCAGTCGTTGGTGGCGACAGCCAAATTAGGTTTGGGATTGTGCGAAGAAGAGCTGGGTAACTTCGAGCAAGCAGAGCAGATCTACACCGAGATGGCCTCAAGTGGAGATTTCGAAGGTACCGCCGCCTTAGCTGCTGCAAAACACCGTCTTGGGACGATGGCAGATTACCAACAAGAGGTGGTCTTTGCACCAGCGCCACAGCCAACACCGGTTGAGTCGGCAGAACCAGAGCTTACAATAAGCGCCGCCGAGGTCAATGCATGGCTGGGGGCTTGGGATGATGCGTTTGAGGACGAACTCGGTTTGCCCGAAAGCGCGAATGATGTCCCGAACTCTGTGCCGGGTGAATAATTCCCGCAGGTTTTATGGAGCAGTACAGAAATCAACCCCAATTGCCGCCAAAAGGCGAGGCTGCGAAACGTAATTTCACTATGCCGAGCGGGGAGGAAACAGAGGGTAAACGGCTAAGATTTAAAGTGGGAAGTTCAATCAGGGAGCGGCGAATTGATAAGTACCTGCACGGTCGTTTCAGTAACTTCAGCAGGGTTATGATACAAAAGCAAATCGCTGCCGGCGCGGTAACGGTCAACGGCAAGGTAGTCAAGTGCAGCTTTAAGCTCAGCCCCGATGACGAAATTGAACTGGCGCTGCCGGAGCTGCCGAGCAAGGAAATTTTGGCCGAGGATATTCCACTGGATATTATTTACGAAGATGATTGTCTGATCATACTCAACAAGCAGGCAGACATGATTGTTCACCCTGCTCGCGGCAACACACATGGGACTCTGGTGAATGCTCTGGCATATTACTGCGAGAAGCTATCGAGCGGTCTGGGGGAGTTTAGGCCGGGCATCGTTCATCGGCTGGACAGAAACACTACGGGCGTTATGGTAGTTACGAAAAACGATAGTGCCCAGTGGAAGATTGCCAAGCAGTTCGAGCGCCGACAGGCCAAGAAAAGCTACTTGGCCATAGTTCACGGTGTGCCGGAATTGGAATCTGACCGCATAAGTGTGCCGTTAGGGATTCACCCGAGGGTTAGGGAGAAATACGCCATCAGGCCGGAAATAGGCAAGGAGGCAATTACTTTTTACGAGGTGCTCGAGAGCTTTCGCGGTTTTTCCATGTTGAAGCTGACACCCAAGACCGGACGAACTCATCAGATTCGGGTCCACCTTTCATATATCAAGCATCCGATTGTAGCTGATGATATGTACGGCGGTAAATTAGTGTATCTATGGCAACTTAAAGACAGCGAAGCCGCCGTGGAAGAGCCAATAATAGGTCGGCCTGCTCTTCACGCCCATACACTGGAATTCAAGCATCCAACCACCGAAAAACAAGTGAAATTCGAAGCTCCTATGCCACAAGACATGCAGAACCTCCTGGACAAGCTGAGAAATTATAGAAAACTATAGGTCTGACGAACTCGAGCACACTCACCAGAAATTGGTTTCGTTTTTTCGGTTGGGCGGAGATGGGCGGTTTCATAAGCCTTTGTTATTTATTAGGTTATGTTCATTTCTGCCCTTCGGAAATTGGTTTCGTTTTACATTTTTTGGTTCTGCGTCGCGCATCCTTCGCTATACATCCTGCGTTTGGAAGCGCGCTTGAGATTGGGTTCGTTTTTTCGGTTGAGCGGAGGAGAGCGTTTTCATAACCCTTTGTTAAAGCTGAGCTTATGTTCATTTTCTCCATTCGAAAATTGGGTTTGTTTGACATTTTTTAGTTAGCCACAAAGCATTTTTTTGCCACA
>CAZENQ010000064.1:0-16694 GCA_964513655.1 uncultured Pirellulales bacterium
GGCAAGCGGAGGGTGAGTTCGGGATAGCACTTTTAGGTGATGTCAATAATGACGGTGTGGTTGAATTGATGGACCGCGCGATAGTTAATGGCTTTTGGCGGACGGGCTCAGCCGGGCCTTTTTCTTTGCGCGATTGCGACTTGAATTGCGATGGAGAGGTCGAGTTAATGGACCGCATTATCGCGAATGCTGTATGGCGAGGTGGGCTTGGGCAGGACTGGGTAAGTAATCCGTGTCCACTAAGGTGACGCTGGATGCCCACTTACATAATTAAGCTTGTTGTTTTTACAGCGGGCCTATTGTTTCAATGAAAAAGGGCTGCGAGGTCAAAGTCGCAGCCCTTTAGATATTTGATTCGGAAGAGAGTTTAGGTCCTGCGTTTTCTAAGAAAGATTGCGCCACCCAAAGCGAAAAGCGTCAGCGTCGTCGGCTCCGGTATTGTAACGGTAAAACTGCTACTGTCGCCCGGATAGTTTCCCGGATTAAGCAGCAAAGCCTCTTTGGAGACATAATCATCCAGCGCGACATAACTGCTACTGGTGTCAAGGTCAAGGGTGAAGGTATAATCGCCGGCGACTCCCCCCCATATGAAGGCATATCTGGCCATAATGTCTCCGGAAAACAACGGTTCAGCATATGGATTATCAGGGCTATCAGCGAACTCATAGTTGTAACTGCCCCGGTCCAGTACGTTTACTCCGGCACTATTATTATAAATCCAATAGCCGGAGTAATCGGTAACCGCCTCACTATTTGTAACATCCAATGTTAGGCCGCCCGGACCGACATCCGAACTGACATTAATGGTGGATTTAAAGCCCATAGCGGTGATGCCCGTTGGATCACTGCTAATGGTAAGGTCGAAACTGAACAGCTCGCCTGACGAAGATGGCATGACCAGATTAGATGGCGTTACCTCAACAACAGCCCATGCCGGTACGGAGATACATGCCAAGGCAAATGACAAAACTACGAAATTCAGCGCCCTCATTATGGTTCTCCTTGTAAAATTAAAAGCACTTTTGTAAAAAAACGCCTCTGAAAGCCAAAAATCAAATAACGGCTTGAGTTTTCTTACACCCCAAAGGAAGATTTAGATTCCACATAATATTTGACCACATTTGTTGTGAAAAGTCAAGCTTTTTTTGGGGCAAAAATGCAATAAGAGTAAAATATCTGAAAAATCGGCTTGAAACGGCCTAAAAACGGGCTTTTTACTCAATAAAGATGTTAGTTTTTTTGGTCGGCGAACGATGTGAGAACGGCGTTGGCGAGTTGGCTATTGCCACTTTGGGCCGAAACCGGCTCTCGGGGGCTGAACAGGTTTGTAGCGAATGTGTACTCTGTGGACGGTTTAGAACGAAGGTGATATTAATAAGTTTGTCATCGTAATGTGAGACCAGATAAGGAAGGGCTGGTATACCTGAGCCGAGTACGCTGGTGCTACTGGCGCTGGGCGGGGCAGGATTGCTGAAAAGACGGAGGCGATAAACACAATTATACCGTGTTGTGATGAATTGAAGGCCTGCAGCAATTTTTGCTGCAGGCTTTTTCTTTTTGCGCATTAAACACTTCGAGTGCTTAGTTTCTTAAGCCATCAGGTATTTTCTTGGCGAGCTTAGAACTTGTCGGGCGATAAAGCGAAGTCGCGAGGTCCACGCGGCCGGAACCGTCAAGGTCTGCGGTGTGGGCAAGGAGTGACTTTTTTTGATAAAAAAGAAAAAAGTCTTGTGTGAGCCGCCGGCAGAGGTATAATTCTGGGAGAAGAGAAGGAGAAGCGAGCTTCGAGATACATCCACGATGGGGGTGATGACAGCTACAGGTTGTGCTATATCGGTGTTTTGTTGCACCAAGATCTGTAGAAGCTGCTGAAGGATTTGGACAGGGAAAGAGGGTGATGGCTGCTCTATATACCGGGTTTTGTTTGAAGAGGGAATTCGGAAGGGAGCGCGGCCATGGCAAGGACGGCGCAACTCTGGGGGCTGATTCTTGCGGGGATTCTATCACCTGTGTTGTGTTCTGGCGGCAGGATTTACGTCGATTTCGATGCGCCGGGCAATGACGACGGTTCGAGCTGGATTAACGCGTACAATGAGGTGCAGTCGGCCCTTGCCGTGGCGGGGGCGGGGGATGAGATTTGTGTGGCCGGGGGGACATACAAGCCGGATTATGACGTTGGCAGCGGGCTGCATACGAGCGAGCGAAGCGCGACATTCCAACTGGTCAATGGCGTGGCCATTAGAGGCGGCTACGGCGGCTATGGTGAGCCGGACCCGAACCTGCGTGATATTGAGGCGTATGAGACGATTCTGACGGGTGACCTGACCGGTGATGATGATTCGAACTTTGCTAACTACGGCGAGAACAGCTACCACGTTGTAACGGGCAGCGGGACGGATAGTAATGCTATACTTGATGGAGTGACTACTACGGGCGGGTACGCGGACGGCATTGCTCCGGAGGACTGCGGCGGCGGGATGTACAACTTCGGCGGCAGCCCTACAGTAGTTAAGTGCAGGTTTATTGAGAACTACTCGATGACGATGGGCGGCGGGATGTTCAACCGGGAAGACAGCAGCCCTGTGATAAGTGAATGCAGGTTTATCGGCAACAAATCCGATGATGACGGCGGCGGGATTCGCAACTATCTGAACTGCCACCCGCTGATAAGCAAGTGCAGTTTCATCGGGAACGTTGCGTTTGAGGACGGCGGGGGGATAAACAACCGCAAGAACAGCAACGCGATAATTACGAACTGCGTGTTTATCGGCAATACCGCCTATGCGGGCGGTGGTATGGAGAACCACGTGGGACGCGCTACGGCAACAGGTGAAGTGACGGTGAGCAACTGCTTATTCATCGGCAATAGCGCCACGGAGGGCGGCGGGATGCGCAATAACGACCCGAACCCGATTGTTACGAACTGCACATTCGCGGACAACATTGGGTCCGGGATGAGGAACGACGCGGGCGGCACTCCGACAGTTACCAACTGTATTTTCTGGGGCAACACTGGTGGTTCGTTCGAGGGCTCGAGCGCGCCGGTCGTGAGATTCAGCGACGTGGAGGGCGGCTTTGCCGGTGAGGGCAACATCAATGCGGACCCGCTGTTTGCGGACGCGGCCGGCGGGGACTATCATTTAAGGTCCCGGGCGGGGCGGTGGGACGCAAACAGTCCATGCTGGGTTGGGGACGGCGTGACAAGTCCGTGTATCGATGCCGGCGACCCGAATTCGGACTGGACTGAGGAACTGTGGCCGCACGGCAGACAGATAAATATGGGAGCGTATGGAGGGACTCGGCAGGCGAGTATGTCAGAATCCGATTCAGGCAATATCGCCGACCTTGACAATGACGATGAGGTCGATTTGGTCGACTTTACTATGTTTACGGGATGTTGGCTTTCGAGCGAGTGCCTCCTTGCGGAAGATTTGAACAGAGACGGAGTTGTGGATTTCAGGGATTTCGGGGTCTTTGCAAATAACAACGTCGAGTAACAGGCTTAGTTTATAGGATAGTTACCTCAAGCGGTAAGAGGCGGTATGCGAAGCCGACCTTTCGGATTGAGGTTGCTCATTAGGCTCCAGCAGGAAAGCACTTAGGGACCCTGGAGCCAATCTTCAGCGATAGCGGCAAAGTCGAGCATATTAACTATACCGTCACCGCCATCGGGAGCAATGTCAGCACCGGAAGCACTGTGCTGGAGCCATTGTTGCAGAAATACAGCGAGGTCGTAAACATCGACACCGTACGGACAGACAAAATCTGTCGATGAAAACTGCCAGGTGAATTTCGGGTAGTCAGCTTGGCCGTTACAAAGGCGCCAGATATCCTCTATTCCATTTTCGGTTTCAGCTATGAAGTCCCAGCCGGCAGCAATATAGGTGTCGGCGGTCTGCATCTGCGCGGTCGAGGCGGCTATTACGTTCGGGTCGGCCCCATTTCCGATGCCTTTGGGGGACGGGGTAACGGTATTATCCCAAAAACATTTGATGTAAGTGCCGCCGGTATCAAAGCCGACGAGGCCACCGACGTCCGTCGTCCCTGAGACGTTGCCGGAAGCATAGCAGTTTATTATGGTCCCGTTATAGTTGACTCCCGCGAGTCCTCCGGCGCCGCCGCTCGCTGAGGCGCTGGTAGTTGAGTAGCTGTTGGTTATGGTGCCGCCATTATCGCCGACGAGGCCGCCGACGCCTGCAGTTCCCGAGACGGTGCCGGCGCGAGCGTAACAGTTTGATACGGTTCCCTGTTGCAGGAGGCCAACGAGAGAACCAACGGCCGCGCCTGTGCCGGCACTGACGTTTGGGTCGATTAAACCCAAATCCTTTACCTGTGCGTTCGGGTCATTGACACAGCCGAAGATTGCTATGTAGTTGGTGTCTGTCGAACTGTACGTGAAGTTGGAGATGGTATGGCCGGCGCCGTCGAAAACACCTGTGAAGGCGTTGGCATCATCGCCGATTATGTTGAAAGCCGTTGCGGTGAAGGTGCCGAGGTCGATATCGGCCATGAGTCTAAAGTGCTTGTCCCAGTGGTCCGGATACAGGCCTATAGTGCTTAGATGCTGCGGCGTATAAATCAGATACGGGTCATTGGGTGTGCCGCTACCGCCTGCATAGCCTGGGGGGACAACGCTGCGCAGCCGGCTGAAATCCTGAACAGTATCCCAGAAGTATCGGTTGGGGGCCCCGAAAGTGCTGCGGTCTTTAGCATCTTTGTAATAGTAGCAATCGCCAGTGATGTCCGGACCGGGGTCAGTTTGAAGTCTGAATATTTCTGTGCTGCCAACTCCGCTCCACGGGTAAATACCCTCGCCTGCGGGCCCAAAGATGAACACATTCTGGTCGGTTTTTATTTTCAGCTGCCAGTTGGAATTGTTAACGGGAAAATTTTGTCTTTCTATGTAAGTTCCGGTTCCATAGTTGTTGGCACGGACGTTTATCCACCAGTCACCGGCATTGGGGTCGTAAGGGTCGTAGACGGGGTCGTAGCTTACATCGTCAGGGATGTTCTCTGATATTGTGATGATTGTGCCGCTGCGCAAATCGGACCACACGGGATGATTGGTCAGGCTCACTGTTTCACGATAGGCGCCATTTACCCAAATATCAAACTTCCATTCGCGTATGTCGAGATGGTCGGTAATGACGACCAGTTCGAACCAGTCTCCGCCGTTGCCCCAGATGCGGCCGAAATAGGAGTCGGAGGCGTACTCGCCATCGAGGTCGGACTCAGCGTCCCCGCCATTAAGATACTTTGCATTGTCGACTGCATTGTACTCGTTGAGCATGATATGCGCGGGGAATGCAGGCCGGCTCAGGGCAAGCAGACAGACGCCAAGCGTTATAAGAGTAATCGAGCAGCATGCTGGGATGTAGAAGGGCAGTTTCGGATTGAACCCGCTCGTTACGGTACTGATGCTTTTGGCGACTAACATGTTATAAGATAGTCCTCTTGAGCGTTAACAGAGACTATGCAAGGCCGGCCTGCGGGGCAAATTACCGCAGGCCGGTTCTTAATTCTTTAAGGCGTAAACAACTTCCAATCGACGTTAGAACTTGTCAGCTAATAAAGCGAAATCACCGAGGTCGACGTGGCCGGAATCGTTGATGTCGCCCGCCGGGCCTATTGTAAGCCAGTTCTCACATACGACGTCGACGTCACGCAGGTCAAAAATGCCGTCGGGGTAAAGGTCACAGATGTCGGTGCCGGTATAGTCCTGGGCCGACTGGTTGGAAGTTACATTAGCATATACCCGGTCGGTCGGAGCGAAGGTGTAATCGGTCTTTGTCGGCGTTACCGTGCCGGACCAGTCGTAGTTCACGGTGACGCTATACTCGCCGTTGGGGTCGGTGACGTCGGAGCCGCCGCCGCCATCGGCATCGACCGAGACGCCCGGAACCGGCGCGGCGCCGGGGTCGAGGATAGTGCCGGAGATGGTATAAGTCAGCAGGGTGCCGGCATAGTCCTGATTCAACTGGTCGGACGTAACGTTGCTGTGGAGCCGGCTCGCCGGTACGAAGGTGTAACCTGTCTTTGTCGGCGTAACGGTTCCGCCCCAGCCGTAGACCACCGTGGCGTTATAAAGGCCGCCGCCGGCGGTAACGGGATTGCCGGGCAGACCATCCATCGTAACGCCGTCAAGGCCCGGGCCGCCGGATGTTACCGTACCGGAGATGGTATAAGTCAGCACTGTCGCGGTATAGTCCTGGTCAATCTGGTCGACAGTAACGTTGACGTACGAGCGGTCGGTCGGTGAGAAGCCGTAACCTGTCTTTGTGGGTGTAACCGTACCGGACCAGTCGGAGGAGACCTCAATCTCATAGTAACCGTTGACATCGGTTGTATCAGAGCCGCCGCCATTGTCCGCGTCGACCGCCACGCCAGTTACCGGTGCGGCGTTAGGGTCGAGGATAGTCCCGTAAATCAACGGCAGAACCGCCTCGGGGACCGTTTTTGTAATCATCACGTCGTCGACCCAGACATTCTCGCCATTTTCGAGAGCGGCAGCAAAGCGTATTTTGAAGCTGGAGACGAAGAAGTTACTGTCCGTGATTTTATCATTATAGAGCAGCCACGCATCATCGTCACCGTGCAGGTGGAGGTCGCAGACATCGACGAAGCTGGTGCCGTTATAGTAGGAAAGGATGATGTCCTCGGCTACGTCGGTGTCGTCCTTCCTAACGGAGAACTTGACATAAACGGCGTTGGCATCGCCGGTATCGAGGTCGCTACAGGCAAAGGTTCCGCTGGCCTTGGCCGGCGCCCTGGCGGAAGGTAACTGTTGGCCATAGATATCGCTGTCTGTCTCCCAAGTGCCGGAATTGGTCCAGTTAGCGTCCCAGACGGAGCCGCCGAAGTCATCGTCGAGCAGGACGGTGCCGGGAGGCGGGGTGAACATCTCCAACTGTGTGGTGACATAGTCGTTCCTGTCGGTGAGGTAGTCGCGGATGCGCTGGAATTCCATGTCCGCATTCATGTCTGCTATCACTTGCGAGTACGGGTCGGCGTCCAGTTCGGCAGCGATGACGGACTCGAGGTTGTTGACCATATCAAGCACGCCTGTCAGCTCCAAGGGTCCGTCAAGCAAATTCCGGTAAATCTCGATGTAGTCGGCCTGATGGGTCGGGTAGCCAAAGGGTGTGCCCGACTCGTCGAGTTCCTCAATCAGGCCCTGCCAGAAGCTGCCACCGTCCCCCGGATTAATGATTTCGCGCTCGATTTCGCTGTCTTTGATGGTGCTGTCGAGGTCCCAGGGGAGATACAGCCGCGGCTGCTGGCCATTGGGGTCGTCATTGGGTTCGGTGGACCAATCGTAGTACCAGTAGTTGGACTCCTTCTGCACGGCGCCGTCGGAGTTGCCGATGAAGTTTTCGGTAGCAGCGAGGGCCAACAGATGCGGGATATCTACCCGCCACTGCGTCTGTTCGAGCCAGTCATTCGGCGGGGGGACGGTTTCAAGCATATAGTCGGGATGGTCGAACGGATACCAGTTGAACGCAAAGGGGTTGTTCTGGTCTTCGCGTGTGCGCTGTACCTGGCCACAATATTCGCTCGCTTTATAGAGAAATCCGGTGTTGCTGATGCCGTCGAGGCCATGGTCGGCCAGATACCTCTTATCGACCTGCTCGACATTTCCGTAAATTCCCTTGTATGAGCCGTTGACATAGACCTTGCACCAGGCGGCCCGGCCGGCGATAAAACCCGCCTTTTGATAGATGTTCCACGCCAGGGTTTCGGTGACAGTGGCCCCTTCGCTGCCGTTTTCGAGGCTGAGCTTCTTTTTGCCGGCGAAGAGCTGGCCGGGGACATAATAATTGATGTCGAGCTTGAGTGAGACCTTCTGCGGGTCGCTCTCGGACGGCTCGGCCATGTCGTTTTTTCGGCGGATACCGACCAGCATAGGCCCTAAATCGCCGCAGGTAAGGGTCGCCTGCCAATAGTCGTGGTCACAATTGGCGTCCGGGGGGCACTGGCCGTCCGTACAGGAAGCCACCATGTCATCCCAATCACCGGAATCCATCGTAAAATTGAGCGTGAAGATACGATTGGGGTCGAACAGGCTGTCATTGTTCGGGTCATTGGTGTCCTGGGCCTGCGCAGAAGACGTGCACAGTGCAACAATTACCGCTACGGCCACAAGCACCACCATTTGTTTTGTTACTAAACATCTCATCACTACTACCTCCATCAATCAGAAATTAACAATTCTTTCTTTTAACTAACGAACGAAATTCTATAATTACTTTTACGGGCGCTCTGCCCTCCGATTATATACCTCCATTTTCCGGCCACTCGTCCGAGAATACGCCAAGGTCCAGCCCATCGACCATATTGTCGCCGCCATCGGGGGCGATGTCCGCGGACGGGTTATGAGGCGCTCCAAGCCACTGGCTGCCGAGAATGCTAAAGTCTACAAAGTCCACATTGCCGTCATGGTTGAAGTCCGCCTTTGAGAACACAATCATTGCGAGCGAAGCGGGATAGTACGAAGTATTCGGGTCGCCGTCCGAATCGGTGTGTCCGACCTTCAAACCGGTGGGAGTGCTGTCGGCAAACCTGGCATCGGCGGCGGGCCAGACGGTAACGTCGGCCATTCCGGGGCCAATTGCCTGCAGCGTGACTCGATAAAGCCCAGCCGTCAGGACGAGTCCCCGCGTGAAGCTGGTCGAGTAGCCGTTGATAAGGTCGACGCCCAAGTCGCCATCTGTCCCCTGCAGGGCCTCTAAGGATGCGCGGGTCTTGCTGAAGGAGCCGAGAGGCACGACCGCGGTGACCTTCAGGACATCAGGGGCGCCGATAACCACATCGTGAACATATTGCATAATTCCGTTTTGCTCACCGGCGGTGGTATTTACACCGGCAGTGAGCCGGCCCCTGACCCTAACTTCAACGATGTCGCCGACACGCAGGGTCGTGAGTGTTCGGCCGCCGGGGATATTGACCACGGTGGTAACGCTGCATTCTACGCCGACGTTGGGGTTGAGAACAACGCCGCTGGCGGCAGGAACATTGCTGTCATACTGGATGCCCGCAATCTGTCCGGTGGTGTCGGACTGGAAGTTGAGCGTCCACTGCAGGTCGCTGGCTTCAATTCCATTATCACCTGTGGCGTCGACGTCCCACGGCCTGGTTTGCGTGGCGGGGTCGCCGGAATCGCCCTCGGGCGCATCGTAAAAGCTGTTGCTAAATATCCAGTCATCATCGCCGAAGACAGCCGCGATCTTGGAGATGTCATTGGTGTCGCAGGCGCCGTCGCGGTCACAATCGCCGGGAATGAAGGGCATCGCAAGGGAGTTGATACGGCCGGCCGTGATTTGATAGGTATAGGGGGCGAAGCTATAATCCGGTGCGTTTCCGTCATAAAGCCAGGATGGCACGTGGGTCTCGTACGGCTGGACTGCGTTGGGGTCTGAATTGGGCTCGTTAAGATAAAAGTACACAGGCGCACCGCCAAACTCGGGGAGATAACCCGGTATGCTTTCCCCGCGTATCCATTGTTCGGTTGCGGTGTCCTGCCAGTTGTTTCCGTTGGCCATCTCGCCGGTTGCATCAGGTGCAGGGGCCCAGCCGTCGCCTTTGGTGCGGTAGTCGACCCTGGAGAGGGCATCGGGGTTGAAATTGGCCGGGTCATCAAATGCATGGACGTGGCGATGAGGCAGTCCGTCGAAGGTGCTTCCATCATCTACGTGCCGGCCGTCGGTATCATGTTCCCAGCCTTGGCCATCCTCGAAGCTGACCTCGTCTACTATTTCAAGGTCATCGGACAAATCCGCATTGCCGAGACCGGTCATATCGAGGGTATCGCTTCCGCCCAGGCCAAGCGGCTGGCCTCTGTCGAGATTGCCGTTGCCGTACTGGTAATTGTCGCCACCGATGGGGAAATACTCGGCGTCATGTGCGATTTGTTTTCCCCATCGCAGGCCGTTGGGATCACAGGGGTCGCTCTCGGTTTGTCCGGGGCGGTTTCGGATGAGCAGGAAAGTGGTGGAACCGTCATTATTGATTGTGCCGGGCACGTCCAGGCCGCCATTCCAGAGGATTGTCCAATTGGCCCAATTGGAGTCCGGCAGCATCTCAGGGAAGTAGAAGGTACCTGGATTCCTGACGACAAGCACTAACAGGCCGTTACTGCCAAGCGCGAGACCATCGAGGCTGAAAAACTCGTCAATCTCCGGCGCGGGAAATGGCGGGGGGGGCATAGTGTTTGCGTTGTAATACTTTTCTTGTGTGCCGTTTAGGACTGCTATTGCGTAGCCGTCGAGCTTCCTGCCGGGCGTGCCGAGCAGTTCAATGAACTCGCAGTTGTCATCCGAGGTCCCTGGCGGATTAATGTGGACTTCGTTAATAAACACCGTTGCCTGAACGCCGGACGCGAAAACCAACACGCAAGTAATCAGTACGATCGCTGCATGTATTCGTGCCGCCTCCGTGTGTCACCTCCTCCAAAATTTCGTACAAAACAGCTTTTTTCCCGTCGAGCGCATCCACTGCGCGAACCCGACCCGTGCATCCTTGCTACTGGGTGTGCCAAGGCCGGCTACGTTGTTCTAAACGACCTGTCCGGCCTCTTCATCCGTGAATATAAAATACATAACCACGAGCCGACACCAGCCATGGTCTTATTAAACATATTTCGCTTCGAAATGGGGCCTGCTAACATCGGGGCACAGCTAAGATTAAAGCCCCATTTTTGCAAAAGTGCGAGGGAAAGCTTGAAGTGACACCTCCAAGAGCCTTCTCACCACTTCTCCTACCGGGTTACATTAAAAACAGTGTATCAAATTATAAGCTAAAGAGTCAAGAAAATTATTGGACGCAGGCAGATTTTTTTTATGGGCCAATTTGGCTGAAAAAACCGATAATCGGCTGTAAACAGGGCTTTTTGCTTGGATTAGACGGGCAGTTATGTTAAAAAATCGCTAATCATGAAGATTAGAATGAAAAAATTACTTGCAGCGTGGATTTTTGGCCTCAGTTTCGTCGGGATTGCCTCCGGCAGCCTGGGAGGGCGAATCGACGGTATCATCAGGCAAGGCTCACAGAAGAAAGTCCAATTTTCCATTCAGATTGTGGAGACCGAGTCGGGCAAGACGGTGTACCGGCACAACGCCAGAGAGGCGATGATACCGGCTTCCAATATGAAAATAATCACGAGCGCGGCGGCCCTTAAGTACTTAGGGGCAGATTATGAATACAAGACAGTAGTCGGTCTCTGCGGTGATACGTTGGTAGTGGCAGGGGCCGGTGACCCGCTTTTGGGTGATAAAACAACGGACGACAAGTACGGCAGGGAAGTCGGTTGGATATTTGAAGACATAGCGCGGTCGCTAAAAGAGAAAGGCGTAAGGAGCATCAAGGACATTATTGTTGACAGCAGTATATTTGACGATGAGCGTGTGCACCCAAACTGGCCGGGCGAAGAGCTGAACCGGTCGTATGCGTGTGAAGTGAGCGGTTTGAACTTCAACGGCAACTGCATAGATGTCACCACGAATAACAGCGGCGGAAGGGTGGCTATAGTTGTCGAGCCGGATACGGATTTTGTAAAGGTCGTCAACAAGGTCACGCCGATACAGAAGGGCAAAAGCGCTGTAGGCGCGTACAGAAACGAGCAACTTAACAAAATTATAATTCGCGGTAAATGCAGGCGCCAGGCGGGGCCGTTCGCCGTTGCGATTGAGAGACCCGCTGCTTTCTTCGGGTATCTGCTGGCAGAGCATTTGGGCAGGGCGGGAATAGATGCAACAGGGCAGCTAATTGAAAAGTCAGTGCCGCGGGATTGTAACATCAAGATACTGAGAGAGTACAGGACATCGATAGCGGACTGTCTGGCAAGGTGTAATAAAGACAGTTTCGGATTGGCGGCCGAGTCGCTTGTTAAGACGATGGCGGCCGAGACAGGCCAGCCGGGCAGGAGCGGAAGCTGGGCAACGGGGCGAGAGCTAATTGAGCAGTATATGCTGGGGCTGGGTGTTGACAGGGGGGAATTTTATATCGATGACGGCAGCGGCCTTAGCAGGCAAAACAGACTCAGTGCAAACGCTATAACGAAGGTGCTGCTCGACATTTATAAAAGCAGAAACCGAAAGTTATACAAGGACTCGCTTGCGGTAGGGGGCCTCGACGGGACAATCAGGAGATACTTCAAGGAAGAAGAGTATAAAGGCAAAATCTTCGGCAAGACCGGCTATATCGACAAGGTCAAAGCGTTGTCGGGGATATGCAGCGGCAGGGGGGGTGAGTATATATTTTCAATTCTCGCGAATAATACCAACGGCAAGACACGCGGGGCAATCAACGACATAGCCAAGGCAATTGTCGACGGCGAATAGTATTTATTATTGGGTATCGCGTGTTGGGGGGGTTATGTTGGGTCATTCGGTAATTGTGGTAATGCTTGACAGTAGGGATTTTGAGTCTAAAATCACGGTCTATGGCTGATTCGGCTGGGCGAAAGAAAGGCAAGAAGAAACAGAATCTCTTTTTGGATTGGCTTGCGTATGTTGCGCTGCGGACGCTTGTAGTTTTTCTTTATTTGTTCGATGTCGAGACAAATCTGCGGACGGCGTGTTTTCTCGGCCGGGGGTTATGGAAATACTACCATCGCGGTCGAAAGCGCGCTCTGGACAATCTTCGCGCAAGTTTCCCTGAGAAAGATGAGGAGTGGATATGGCGGACGGGGCGGCGGAGCTTTGAGCATATCGCGATGCTGGCGATTGACGTTCTGTTTACGCCGCGATTAGTGAAAAAATACAACTGGCGGGACTACTCGCAATTCAAGACGGCCGAGCGCGCGAAATGGCTGATGCAGGAGGGTAACGGGTTGATTATGGTGGCGGCCCATTACAGCAACTTTGAGATTATGGGGTACATGCTGGGGCTGTTTGGTTTCAACGCATACAGTATTGCGCGGCCTCTGGATAACAAGTTTATGAGCAGGTATCTTTATGGGGTGCGGCAGCGCGGCGGGCAAAACATAATCGATAAGAAGGGCGCAGCAGAACTTATGGGAGATATTGCATTGAAGGGCGCTACGCTTTGCTTTATTGCTGACCAGGACGCCGGCAGGAAGGGGATATTTGTAGATTTCTTCGGGCGAAAGGCAAGCACCTATAAGAGCATAGGCCTGCTTGCTATGACCAACAATATACCGATAGGGGTGGGCTACAGCAGGAGGGTTGATAATCGCTTTTACTTTGAGATTGGGGTCAATCGCGTTATCCTGCCGGAAGAATGGGCCGACAAGGACGACCCGCTTCAGTGGGTGACGGCGGAATATACCAGGGCGATTGAGAATTTCGTGCGGGAGGACCCGAGCCAGTACTGGTGGCTGCACCGCAGATGGAAGCACCAGCCGAAAGAAAAAAACAAAAAATCCAAAACCACAAACACCGGGCAAGGAACATCAGTAAGCAGTAGGAAACAACAAACCCAGCAGAGCGCAGAGGCTCACATGCGAGACTAAAACTTAACTTAGTTGAGACAGCAGTACCGCGGCCCAGAGGTGGTTCGGATTTAGCTTAAGGGCTTCGGCAAACTTCGCCTTGGCTTCGGTCTTTGAGCCCTTTGCCAAATACGCCAGACCTAACAGGTAATTGTTGTTTGCCATTCGAAACTTTGGGGGCTCTTTTTCGCCGAACTTGGCGAAGAAGTCGACGCCGGCTTCGGCCTGCGCGAATGCAATCAGGCCATCGAGTATTTCGACGGCTTTATCTTCCCGGCCGAGCTTGCGGTAAGCCAGAGCCTGATAATAGCGAAGGTCGGACCAGTCCCGTCTCTGTTTCGCGGCAACTGATTTTTCGTAGGATTCTTTTGCCTTTCGAGCGTCGCCCAGGGCCTCGTAGGCGGTCGCGATGTAGTAATAGACTTGACAGTCCCTTCCGCCCCGGTAGGGGGTCGTCATCTCGAAATTCTCCGGATATTCCAGCGCGGTCTGGTAATCCTTAAGAGCCTCTCGATATCGCCCGGCTTCAAAGTGATTCGTGCCTCTTAGCAAATGAGAATCAACAAAGGCCCCGTGGACGGTTGCGCCGCCCTCCCAGGTGTGAAAGTGATGATTCATCATCAGCTCGAGGGCCTTGTCGTAATCGCCGAGCTGAACACTAAGAATGACCTTACGCGAAAAGGCGTCGTCGCGCTTGATTATGGTTTGGTTGTTACTTTCGAGAAGCGCGAGTCTTTCCTGAGGGGAGAGGCGTCCGTCCCTCTCATAGAGCAGGTCCAGCTCATAGTAGAATCTGGGTTCATATTTGTTGCAGGCGACAGCCTTTTCGTAACTGGCGATAGCTTTGGGGACGTTGTTGCGGTCACGAGCATAGGCGAAGCCGAGGTTGCGGTGCGCGGTGGCGAAAGTATCGTCGAGGGCCACGGATTTTTCCCATTCGCCGATGGCATTTTCAAGCTGATGGTCATAGAGGAGATTACCAAGATAGTAGTGGGCACGCGCATCGGCGGGGTTAACTGTGAAAGCAGTTCGAAGGACCTCGATCGACTCTAACCGGAAAGGAAAACAGTAGTCGGGCGGCATTTTGCTTGCGATTTTGTAGTATTTCAAAGCTTTTTCCGTTTCTGCTTTTTTCTCCCAGAAAAACCCAAGATAATAGTAAAGCATCGGATAGGTGCTGCCCTTTTTTCCATCGGAAGTATCCAGCCGGGAGAGAACTTCAATCGCCTCATTCCATAAACCGCAATTGCCATAGTCAACGGCCAGTTCCAGATAGGACTGAACTTCATCTCTCATTTTTGCCTTTAAATCACTGAGTTGTTTGCTTGCTTCGTCCTTTGCACCCATTGCGGATTTTGCGAGGTAGAGCTCGTATCCTGCCCAAAAGTCAAGTAGGTCAGAGGCCAAAACCTTTGAAGCCACTTGGGCTGCTTCTTCAAAGCGTTTGAGTCGCCTTAGTATCGCGGCCTTGAAGTCCAATGCCTTTGTGTTCCAGGCGTTTGTGACAACAGAGCGGTTGATGTGTTCCAGAGCGGTCGTGAAGTTGCCTCTGATGCAGTCGATTTCGGCCAGATGATAATAAGCGGCTGTGTGAAATCCGTAACTCCATGTTGCCTTATATAAGGCTTCATAGGCAGCATCGTGTTTTCCCTGAAACTTCAAAATCAAGCCATAATAGTAGTAAGCTTCGCCGTCTCTTGGGCTGGTGTAATTTTTCGTAGCTCGTTCAATGGCGGTCCTAAAGCATTGCTCTGCTTCTTCGAACAATCCTCGTTTGAAATAAAGGATTCCAAGTGCTACGTTGACTCTATAGTTGCCGGGGTCTCTTCGCAGGGCTTCTTCATAAAAGGGATAAGGCTCGAGGGCGGGGTTGTGGAACTGCTCGAGGCGCAGGCCTGTGAGATAAAGCTGCTCAACCGTTTTAATATCTTTCGGGTCAAGCGGGGCCTTGACCGTATCAGGCATTGGAGGGCTTTTTCTTTTGACCGGCTTGTAAGCTATCAGTTCTTCATCTGTGGCCGAAAGCAGTGAGACTCGCAAATCGTGCTCTTTTATGCTGGGGGTAAGGGCAATCTCTTTGGAGAAAGGTTTGTCTGGACTTATGTCAATCTGCCGTTCAAAAATTACCTTGTTGTCGGCCTTTAGCAGCACCTTTGCGTTTTTGTATTGTGATGTTGTATTGAGTCCTATCTTAGCGGTATTTTTCTCTGTCAGCTCCAGATTGACGGCGGCTTTAAGGTTGGCATTTTTGACACCTCCAAGCTGCCGAATAGGATACCAGTACATCTTGATGATTTTGGCTTCATAAGGCTGCAGCCAACTGTAGTCGGGCTGATTGTCGGAATAAGCGCCGGTCATAAGTTCCAGTTCGGGGCCGTCTGTTTCGGTTAGAATTTTATCCCACATCCAGCCGCGAGGGCCGTTACACCACTCCCAGAACTTTTTGCCTGGGGCGACGTGATGATTGGCCACGGAAACAGTACCTGTCTGTTTTCCGTGGTCGTAGCCTGCAAAAAAGTCGTCCTCATAGTTCCAGGCGAACATAGAGGTCCATTCAGGATGATTCTTCCACCAGCTGACGTCCACGCCTTTAGTGTAATCGATACTATTGAAGACCTCGTGTGAAATGGGCCAGCGTGCAAATTGGTTCTTCGTGTGATATGTCGCGAACTGCGTACTCGGCGGAAAGATTACCTGGTACTGCTCATTTGCGTGGATGCCTACGTTGGCAAAACACAGGAAAGAATTTGCGAAGGGGGTGCGGTTGAAAGGTTTGATAGTGGCCTCAAGAAGAGACTGGCCGGGGTAGAGAGTTAAACCGACCATCCATTTCATTCTGTGTCGAATCTCTATTTCGCCCACCCAGATGGTGCTGCTGCCGTCCGGGTTTCCCTGCAGTGTATAATCGATGGGCATAAACACCGATGGTCTGTGATGATGGGGGAAATTCCACTCTATTCCGCCTGAAATCCAGGCGCCTAACATTCCTATAAGGGCCGGCTTGATGACGTGCTGGTGATAGATAAAATCATAATTGTTGGTTTTGTCTAATGCGGAAAAGAGTCGGCCGCCTATTTCGGGAAGGACAGAAATCTTCAGATATTCATTTTCGAGATAAAGAGCCTTGTAGGTTTTGTCCTGACGGTTGTCTGTCAGCACATCCAGCATTGGGTAAGGATATACTCGTCCCTGTGCTCCTTGGTATGTTCTGCCGGTGTAGAACCTGGGATTTCGGTCGGGCTTATCA
>CAZENQ010000065.1:0-16073 GCA_964513655.1 uncultured Pirellulales bacterium
AAAAAACGAACCCAATCTCAAGCACACTTCCAAACGCAGGATGTATAGCGAAGGACGCGCGACGCAGAACTAAAAAATGGAAAACGAAACCAATTTTCGAAAGGCAGAAATGAACATAAGCTCAGCTTTAACAAAGGATTACGAAATGAATAGCCCGGCAGACCCGGCCGAAACAAAACCAATCTTGCCCCGCTTGCCTGCCCCTGCACGCTGTAGGCAGGGGTCCCAGCGAAGTTTACCCCTTAGGGGGCTGGGATCCAGTCTAAGTTGCCTATCTCTCTGGGGCCGGCCGCTCAAAAATATCTTTGTACTACTACCCATAGTGCAATCCCACCCCCGCCCAACTCCGCCACTCCTTTCACCCCTCCAATCCCCCCATTTTAACGTCAAAACTTTTGTAAATTTTCACACTTTGAAACACTTTCAAACACTTATTCGAGCGCAATTTCACCCCTTTTTCTGAGTTTTTCCAAACTTTTCACACTTTGAAACACTTTGTCGAACGTTTCTAAATTCCCAACCCCGCTTTTTAACCCAAAAACAAGGGTGCATAGTCCTCATCCTGACCGCAGTCGAAGGACCCCCCTGTCAATATGGGCAATATAGACAATGTGGCTACCCCACGAATCCCTCCCCCCATTTCTGACCTGTTATTGGCCATTCCCGGCTAAAGCTAAGCCACTTTTAACGCCGATATCCCTCTTATAGCGACCCGTAAACTATTGCGGCCGCATAGCTTGGAAAGGATACCCGTGCCCTCGACCCAGACACAATCCATCGCCGAAAAGCTGCTTTCTCTGCCCCTGGGCCGCCCCGTCAAGGATTTTCTCGATTATCTCGTTGTTGAAGCCGGCCTCGCCGAAAACACCATCCTGGCCTACGGCCGAGACTTGAAGGCCTTCCTCCAATATTGTAAATCCAATAAAATCAAGACCTTACAACAAATAAAACCCGCCTTTATACAAAGCTATTTGGTCACTTTGTCAAGGGCCAACAAGGACGAGGGCTCAATTAAACGCGCCCTGGCCGCAATTAGAATGTTCTTCAAATTTGCCCAGCTTACCAACCTGGTCGAAAACAACCTCGCCGCAATACTCGAAACTCCAAAGGTTTGGCACAGGCTCCCAACCGTTTGCAGCAAAAAACAGGTCATCGAACTACTTGACGCACCTTGCCCAGATGACCCATTTTACCTCCGCGACAGGGCAATGCTCGAATTACTCTACGCAACAGGGATTCGTGCCAGCGAACTCGCGCACCTGAAAATATCTGATTTAAACCTCGATATCGGCTATTTACGATGCTTGGGCAAGGGCAACAGGGAGCGCATAATACCCGTCGGCAGGGCCGCCCTCGCGGCTACGGTCGAATATCTGACAGACCTGCGACCAAAACTGGCCGGGCCCGAAAGCTGCGATTTTCTGCTGCTGTCGCGAACAGGCCGGCCTATGGGTCGTATTGAAGTTTGGAGATTAATTAAGAAATATGCTATCCGCGCAGGTATGCCCAGAAATCTGACAGTTCATACACTCAGACACTGCTTCGCAACCCACCTATTGGCTGGTGGTGCGGATTTGAGAAGCGTACAGGAAATGCTCGGCCACGTCGACATTGCCACTACCCAGATTTATACACATGTTGACCAGGAAAGACTGCGAGAGATTCACAGGAAATTCCACCCAAGACCGTAATCCCCGCAGCAGGGACTCTTGCCGAGGGGCCGAGGTACTTTTTGCTGGATTTATGCTCGAATCGTCGAAATAACCAATAACTGGTTGACTTCGGCGGAATTCGGCGATTATTATGACGATAGCTAAATCTACAAGGGGTAATGCAAGAAGATAGATCGCAGAATAGCAGCCCAAATAAGTCACGGGAGGCGATTACCGAACCCCGTAGAACCAAGCAAGCAGGGCTTTGTATTATGAGGTCATCATAATGCGTACAAAATGGTTGTGTCTGACAATATTACTGTTGGTTATAGGCTGTGAGCAGGCTCAAGTCGGCCCAGAAGTCACTCTGGTTGATGAAACAATCGCCGAGGCCGGGCTCAGCAGACGGTTGAAAATCGACAGGGAAGCCTTGTTTAAGAGTTCAAGCGACCAGATACGCATCGATGCGGCGACTGTAATGTTATTCAGCGAGGAGCCCTTGGCCAGGAGAATCCTGCTTGACGCACTGAGGCAATCCGAGAATCTCGGTGCATGCGTGGCTGTGTGTAAGGCGTTGAGTCAGGCAAGGGCAGAACAAAAGATTGTAGCCAATAAGGAAGACTTTATCCCGCCGCTGTTTGATATACTAAAAACGGAAATTGACGACAGTGCCAAATTTGCTGCGGAAGCCATCCTGATTTTTGAGTATGACCAGATATCCAAGCCCCTTGAGGGGATGGTGACAGACCCCTCGCTGCCGGTCGAAGCCAGGTTGAATGCAATATATGCATTGAGACTTCAGCCCGATATGCGGGCGATATTTAAGCTCATCGACCGCCTTGATGATTCTGATGAGCAGGTAGCTGCAGAAGCAGAGAAAGCGCTGCGATTTCTTGGCACTCCGATAGGCAAAGACCCCGAAGCCCGTGAGCAAATCAGAAGCGAACTAAAACGCAGAGGCAGAGACGAATTCTTTAGAGATTTATTAATTCGCCAGGAAGCAAAGATGCGGGACCTGCAAGCTGAAAGGGACCGCTGGCGGCAGGAGTATATGGCTGCGTCGGGTAGGATACATGACGGTATCAGCGATGATGCAGCCAGAGGTGCGTTCTTAGCTGAGCGTCTGGCCAGTTCAGATGCGACAGTGAGATTGTGGGCACTGGAGAAGGTTTCTCAGTGGCGGGTAGGAACGAAATCGAGATTGCCTGCTGAACTTGGGCCTATTTTGGTGAATTTGATTTCGGACCAGGATAGGAACGTTCGGCTAAAGGCGGCTAAGCTGCTGTCTTTAATGGGGGAGTTGGATTCAGCCCAGCGGCTGCTGGAACAGCTCGAGGTCGAGCAGAACGATGAGATAAAAACGGAACTGTTCGTTGCGCTCGGCTGGGCGTGTTACTATGCCTTTTTGCCCAATTCGGAAATCAGGGTCCCAGAGGAGGTGAGGAAACAAACGCTTGGATGGGCGACAAAGTATCTCCTTGATGAGGATCCTGGGAAGGCCCAGAAGGGCGCGGAGGTCATAAAAAAGCTGCTCGAGCAGGATGGATTAACCTCGGGTGAGGTTGACAGATATCTTGGTTTGCTTGCGAAAAGATACAAACAGGAAGAAGGCAGGGCAGACGGCAGCCTGCGTGGAGAGTTGCTCAATGTGATGGCCGGATTATGCGCCCAGAGTGTTTACAAAGCTGAAGCAGCTAAGATTTTTAGACCCCTATTTGAGGAAGCCCTGCGTGGTGAGACAAATTTGGTTAGGGAAGCAGCGGTGGATGGGCTTATATACATTGACAAAGCACGGGCGCTGAAAGTATTGAGGAAAGATTTTGTCAGTGACAGTAGCATCGCAGTAAGGAAGAAGCTGATAGACCTTGCTGGTGAGGTTGGTGGCCAAGACGATTTGGTCTGGCTGGCAGAGAAGATGGGGGTAACCGCCGAAAGCGAGCCGGCCTGGCAGGCAATGCTCAAAATATTCAAAGGCTCTGATGCCGTCGTACTGGATGCATGGATAAACAGACTTGGCTCGCAGGGCGCAAAAGCTAAGCTTTCTGATGAGCAGAGGATTATTTTTCTTGAGATAGCGGAGCGAAAGGCTGTCGGCGAGAATAAGGCAGAAATGCTCAAGAGCGTTAGAGAGCGATTGGCGCGGCTCTATGCTAAAAGCGGCGAATTTGAGCAGGCGGCGGAGTATTTGGGGATGCTACGTCAAGTTGCCCGCTCAGCCGAAGAGAAAGAAGCAATTTTAGCTGAGCTGTTGGATGTGTATCTGAGATGGCCAAATGTGGAAGCCGCAAGCCAATTGGTGAATAATTGCTTGCTGGAAAAGGACTTAGGGCCTAACAACGTGGTTGTGCTGTCAATTGAGAACTATTTTAGCGAGCCGCCTGCAACATCTGATCCCAGCGCGATATTGGAAGCACTTGCTCAAATTAAGACTTCCGAGACCAGACCGATGTGGGCCGAGCAGCTGCAGCGCTGGAGCAAACGTGTTGGAGAGGCCCAAGATTCGCCTAAGTCTAAGGCGGGTAGTAATTAGCGGGCATTTGGTTCGTTACTGGCGGGAGGCTTGGTATGCAGCTGAGGGCGGTAAGGCTTGTTTTGATGTGATTTTTTGAAAAAAAATCAAAAATTTTTTGTTTTTTTGCATTTTTTCTGGTTTTTTGTGTTTGCAGTCATATAGTCATTTTTGTAGACTGTTGGTTTTATATCGAGAAACCAAAGGTAGTTACGGGTTCCTGCGCTGTTCCTATAGAGTGTTTAATTTGATAAACCACGCTGTGGTCATTCATACAGCTTTAAAGAGAGCAGGTGGAGAATCTATCTTATTATTTGCTTCGCTGCCTTCAAGGTGACGAACAGCGTATTTGCAATTGCTGCTGTAGCTCAGTGGTAGAGCGCGTCCTTGGTAAGGACGAGGTCATGGGTTCAAGCCCCATCAGCAGCTAAATGTAAGCAGGTCAGGCCGAGATAACTTGAGAGTATTTATCGGCAGTCTTGGCTGTGGGTTGATTATAAAGGATTAAGGGCAATTTTTTGAAAATCGGGTAGATAGCAAAGTAATTAGTGACCCGGCAGATTGGAGGTTTATAGTAAGATGGCTAAGGCGGTATATGAGCGGGTAAAACCACATATCAATATTGGAACTATCGGTCATGTTGACCACGGTAAGACGACGCTGACGGCTGCAATCACAATGCGACTGGTAAGCAAAGCCGGTACGGGTAAGGTCAAAAGGTTTGAAGACATTGACAATGCTCCGGAGGAGAAGGCGCGTGGCCTTACGATAAATACTGCGCACGTGGAGTACGAGACTGACAAACGCCATTATGCCCATGTTGATTGTCCGGGGCACGCCGATTATATCAAGAATATGATTACCGGGGCGGCTCAGATGGACGGGGCTATTCTGGTAGTGGCGGCCAGCGACGGTCCTATGCCTCAGACCCGTGAGCATATCCTTCTTGCCCGTCAGGTAAATGTGCCCAAGATAGTGGTCTTTATGAATAAAGTAGACCAGGTTGATGACCCTGAGCTGCTGGAATTAGTTGAACTGGAGATAAGAGAGCTGCTGAACAAATATAAATTTCCTGGTGACAAGATTCCTATTATCCAAGGTTCGGCTTTAGCGGCGATGGAAAGCGAAGGTAAAGATGATGAGGCCTGCAAGTGCATTGATGAGTTGATGGATGCGGTCGATGATTACCTGCCGGTTCCTGAACGTGATGTTGACAAGTCGTTCCTTATGCCGGTTGAGGATGTTTTCAGCATTAAAGGCCGAGGTACGGTTGGTACAGGCAGAGTTGAGCGTGGTAAGATTAGAGTTGGCCAGGAGGTCGAGGTAGTCGGACTTGCGAAAGAGACGCGCAAGACCGTTGTTACCGGTGTAGAGATGTTTAACAAAACGCTGGACGAAGGCCAGGCCGGTGATAACATCGGTTTGCTTTTGCGTGGTGTTGAAAAGAAGGACTTAGAGCGAGGTCAGGTTGTCGTAGAACCCGGCAGTATTACTCCCCATACCAAGTTTCATGCGGAAGTGTATGTTCTGACCAAGGAAGAAGGTGGCCGCCATACGCCGTTTTTCGCGGGTTACAAGCCACAGTTTTATTTCAGGACGACTGATGTCACCGGTTCAGTTCATGCGCTGATGAGCAGAGAAGGCAAGAGTGCGGAGATGTGTATGCCAGGCGATAATATAACTATGGATGTAGAGATTATTTCCCCGATAGCGATGGAAGAAGGTCTTCGTTTTGCTATTCGTGAAGGCGGCCGGACGGTCGGCGCAGGTGTGGTAACCAAGATAGTTGAATAAACATATCTCTGAGCGGCTGTTGAACTCCACGAGCGTTAGAAGAAAAGGTGCTCGCATCAACTGAGTTTGAGCTTGTTGGGTGTCCTGGAGGGCAAGTAGGTGTTTTTCAGGTAAGCGAATCCGGTTGGCGTGGATAGAATTTTATGGCAAAAAAAAAGAGCAAAAGGGAATATGTCTGGCTTGAGTGCAAGCAGTGCGGGCACAGGAATTACCGTACGAGTGTTAGTGTGGCAGAGGGTACACCGAAATTAGAATTAAAGAAGTTTTGTAAAAACGAACGTAAGCATGTTGTTCATAAGATACGGCGTAAATAGAACCAACCCGGCCTTGCGGTGGTTATTAAGGGAAAAGATATAGGCCAGTAGCTCAATTGGCAGAGCATCGGTCTCCAAAACCGAAGGTTGGGGGTTCGATTCCCTCCTGGCCTGTTTTGTCAGAGCCGATTGTTGGTAACGAGTTGAATGATAGGAAGTTAAAAAGAGCTGGTTGATTATGGCGTTTGATATTTATAAACGTGGTCAGGGCAAAAACACCAGGCTCTGCAGTGCCTTTGGGGCGGCGATAATTGCAGGATTGGGCTGCCTGCAGCTTTATAAGAAATTGGACGGCACGGATTTGGGATTGTGGGTGAAGACCATGGTCCCCGCGGGTCTGCTTGTTGGCTTGGGGCTTTTGATTTTCTGGTTGGTGAATAAACCATCCGTTGCGGATTTTATGGTCGCTGCTGAAGGCGAAATGAAGAAGGTCAGCTGGTCAAGCAGGAAGGAAATAGCGGTTTCGACATTTATCGTTATTATGGTTGTAATTCTTATGGCTATACTTCTTGGAATCACAGATTTAGTATTCCAGATGTTTTTTGGCTGGCTTCTGCGATCGGAGTTTAGCGTATAGAGAAGGAAACCTGAATCTTGATTGCTAATTAGAGGCGTCAGTATGCGATGGTACGTCTTACGAGTTGCGGCAAATAAGGAAGAGCAGGTTAGAGAGGCCCTTTCGCAAAAGGTGCAAAGGGAAGGTCTCGGCAGCGTTGTCGGCAGGATAGAGGTTCCGGTTGAGCAGATTAAGCGTATCCGAAGTGGTAGGCAAACGGTTCATAAGCGAAAGCTCTATCCCGGCTATGTTTTTATGGAAGTGGAGCCTACGGAGGATGGCCGAGTCCCGGAAAAAGCATGGTTTGTTATCAAGGAGACCTCCGGAGTGGGTGATTTTATCGGCACGGAAGGGGTCCCGAGCCCGATGCGGGACACAGACGTGGCCAAGATGCTTTTGGAGGCGGAGAAGCCTGAGGAGGGACCAAGCATCAAGGTCGAGTTTGAAAAAGGTGATTTGATTAAAATTCGAGAAGGCGCGTTTGAGAACTTTGAAGGTACGGTTGAATCGATTGATTCGGAGCGGGGGATTGTGAAGGTAATTGTTGCGATATTCGGCCGCAGTACGCCGCTGGATATAGAGTATTGGCAGATTGAAAAGTTGTAAGTTTAGATTGTATTGTGTTTGCGTAAGGCAATGTACCAGTTGTAGGTAGAGTAATGGCCAAAGAAGTAGTAGCGAAGATTAAACTGCAAGCGCCTGGCGGGCAGGCGACACCGGCCCCTCCGATAGGACCTGCTTTGGGTCAACACGGTGTTAATATCGGCCAGTTCGTTTCGCAGTTCAATGAACGGACCAAAGAGCTCAACGGGACAATAGTGCCGGTTGTAATAACCCTCTACAAGGACAAGAGCTTTACCTTTGAGGTCAAGAGTCCGCCGGCGGCGGTTCTGCTGAAGCAGGCTGCGGAACTTGCAAAGGGAAGTGGCGTTCCGAATAAAGAAAAGGTCGGGAAAATCACTTCCGAGCAACTGCGTAAAATTGCGGAGACTAAGTTCAAGGATTTGAATGCGTATGATTTGGACCGGGCCGAAAGGATTATTGCGGGAACCGCCCGAAGCATGGGTATAGAGATAATTGATAGCTGATGAATTCGATGGCCAGTTGAAAGTGTCTTTATGGTAGTAAGAAGTAAAAGGTATAAAGAGGAATCGCAGCAGCTAAGTAAAGAACCGATGAGTTTGGCCGAGGCGGTCGAAAAAGTCAAGTCGTTCAACTTGGTCAAGTTTGACCAGAGCGTGGAATGTGTGCTGCAATTGGGTATCGACCCCAAGCAGGCCGACCAGCTGGTCCGGGGGTCGGTATCTTTGCCTCACGGGATAGGTAAACAGAAGAAGGTTGTCGCTTTCTGCGAGGACTCAGACGTTGAAGCGGTGCGGGCGGCCGGTGCTCTTGAAGCCGGCTGCGATGAGCTGATAAAAAAGGTTGCCGACGGCTGGCTGGATTTTGATGTGGCCGTTGCCTCGCCGAAGGTAATGGGCAAGGTGGGTAAGCTTGGTCGGGTTCTCGGCCCGCTGGGGAAGATGCCTACACCGAAAAACGGGACGGTGACTGCGGATGTCGCGACAGCAGTGGCCGAATTTGCCGCCGGCAAAGTCGAATTTAGGAATGACGCGGGAGGCAATGTTCACGTGGTGGTCGGCAAGCAGAGCTTCGAGGCTGCAAAGCTGATCGACAATATCGAGGCTTTTCTCTCGCATATGAAGAAGATCAGGCCGTCCGCGGCGAAAGGAGCATTCATAAAAAAAATGTGTTTATCTGCGACAATGAGCCCGAGCATATTAGTTAGCGTTTAAGAAAAGGTTTTACTGTTCCGAGGTTAGCGATTAGTTAAAAGTCAAGAGCTGTTAAAAAAAGGGTTTCCAATCACAGTTTATTGTGTCTGGTGGCCTGCTATTGAAAGCAAGAAGATGAGCAAATATGTAAAAGGATTACTGCAGTCGGAACTTGAAAAGAAGATTGTCGGCGAGAACATCAGGGATTTCTTGGTTGTCAGTACGAGAGGTGTCAGCGGTGTCGACAATAATCTGATGCGAGGTGAGCTGAAAGAAAAAGGTATCAGATTATCGATAGTGAAGAATTCACTGTTTATAAAGGCATTGCGTAATTGCCAGATGGAACCCGCAGCGGTTTTGTTCAGTGGGCCCTGTGCTATTGCTTATGGCGGCGACAGCATGGTCGACGTTGCAAAAGAGATGGTTGGGTGGGGCGAGAGGGTTCCGGCGATAGAGATTAAAGGAGGTTTTCTGGATGGCTCTGTATTAGACGCGAAAGCATCGGAAGGGCTTTCGAAGATGCCGACGCGAGCGGAGTTGCAGGGCGAGCTTGCCGGCCTGGCACAGTCGCCGGCGAGAAGATTGGCCGCCACTTTTGGGGCCGCTGCAGGCATTCTCGCTGGTTGCATAGAGGCTGTCATAGAAAGGTGCGAGAAGCAGGCGGCCTAAATAGAAGTAAGAGCTAAAAGGTGAAAAGGAATCCCGCTGTCGCGGGAATGGCAAAAAAGGAGAGTCTGGAAAATCAAGGATTATGTTGCTTGTATGGTTGCCCCCTGTTTTTGGTAATGGGGTTAAACGGAACGGCGTAGTTTCGGCTACCATCAAGCCTTAGCTGATAGGAGTTAACAGAGATGGCGAAAGAGCAAGAAAAGGAAGCTAAAGAAGCGGGAAAAACGCAGGAACCTAAGGATGTACCGGAGGCCAAAGAACCTGAACTGGCACAGCAAGCCAAGGACGTAAAGGAAGTCAAAGAAGCCAAGAAGGTGAAAGAACCTGAACTTGCAAAGCAAACCAAGCAGGCAAAGGAAGCCAAAGAGGCCAAGAAGGCTGAAGGAGCAAAGAAATGGAGCGGCGAGGTTAAGAAGCTTGGTGACAAGATAGTTGCCCTTACATTGATGCAGGCCAAAGAGCTTGGCGATTATCTAAAGGAAGAATATGGCATTGAGCCGGCCGCTGGCGGAGCCGTTATGATGGCCGGACCGGCTGTGGCGGCAGGCGCAGCAGCTGAGGAAGCTGAGGAGAAGACCAGCTTTGACGTAATCCTCAAGGAAATCGGCGACAAGAAGATTCAGGTTATCAAGGAAGTGAGGGCTTTGACGGCATTGGGATTGAAAGAAGCCAAGGACCTTGTAGACAGCGCTCCCAAACCGGTTAAGGAAGGCCTGAGCAAAGAGGATGCCGAAGCCGCCCAGAAGCAGCTTGAAGCCGTAGGTGCGGTGGTTGAGTTAGCGTAGGGTGTGTGGTTATGGGTTATGAACTCGTAGTCAATAAATGATGAAGGAGTTTGAGATGGTTTCACAAACCGTCCGTAATTTTGGCAAGGTCCGTGATGTTGTTGGGATTCCGGACTTGGTAGCAATACAAAAAGGAAGTTACGAGCGCTTTCTACAAAAAGACACTGCACCAACCAGGAGAAAGTGTTTCGGGCTCGAAGGTTTGTTCTGTGAGATATTTCCGGTTGTAAACTACGACAGTACGATGCGTTTGGAATATCTCTATTACGAACTGGAGAAACCGCGTTATACGCCCACGGAGTGCCGGCAATTACGGCTGACTTACGGGTATCCGCTAAAAATCTGTTGTAGGCTGCATCGCAAAGAGGGCGAAGATTTGGCTGAGCAGACAATATATCTTGGTGAGATGCCGGTTATGATAGGCGGCGGAGAGTTCATCATCAACGGTGCCGAGCGTGTCATAGTCAGCCAATTGCACCGAAGTCCTGGTGTTGATTTCCTTATCGAGAGCAAGGAGGGCGATAGGGTGTTGCACGGCGGCAGAATCATACCCGAAAGGGGAAGTTGGATAGAGATTGGCGTGACACGCAAGGATGTTCTGGTCGTAAAGATTGACCAGTCCAGCAGAATACCGGCAACCCTTTTTCTGCGAGCAATAGCTTCTGAGTATGGTACCACTGAGCAAATTCTGCGGCTTTTTTATCCGACAAAGACTGTTCCAGTAAACAAGCTCACGCCCGCTATGTGGGCGGTCGGGCCAGTTGTGGACTCAGAGACTGGCGAAATCATTGTAAAAGCCGCCAGGCAAATCGGAGATACGGTTTCGGTAATCCAGCAAAGTGGTATGAAGAGGCTCGAGGTTATCGAGCAAGTACGCGATGCCATCATTTTAAACACTCTGGCAGAGGATGATTGTCAAAGCCACGAGCAGGCGTTGTTAAAGTTTTATATGAGATTAAGACCCGGCAATCCGCCCAATGAGAAAAAGGCAAAGACCTTCTTTACCGAGAAATTCTCTGATTCTAACCGCTACCGTCTGGGCAAAGTCGGCAGGTTCAGATTAAATCGGAAGTTTGAGCAGACAGCAGATGAGAACGAGATGACGCTTAGGCCGGAAGATTTTCTCAATACAATGAATTACATAGTGGCTTTACGAAATAACGAAGGACTGACTGACGATATTGACCATTTGGGCAACAGAAGATTGCGTACGATTGATGAGCTGGCATCTGATGAAATTAGAAAGGGGCTGCTGAAACTTCGCAAGACCGTCCAGGAGCGAATGAGCATGAAAAGGGATATTGATGAATCGATGCGCATAGCGGACCTGGTAAATTCCAAGAGTGTATCGAGCAGCATTAATTATTTCTTCGGCCGCGGTGAGTTGAGCCAGATTGTTGACCAGACCAACGCTTTAAGTCAATTGACCCATGAAAGGCGATTGTCTGCTCTCGGCCCCGGCGGCCTGAACAGAAGGCGGGCGGGCTTTGAAGTCCGCGACGTTCATATCAGCCATTATGGTAGAATCTGTCCGATTGAGACACCGGAGGGTACAAATATTGGTTTGATTGCCTCGTTGGCCATATTTGCTACGGTGGACGAGTACGGGTTTCTGCTTACGCCGTACCGTAAAGTCAAAGGCGGTAAGGTCACAGATGAAGTGGATTATTTGCGTGCTGATGACGATATGAGGGCGATAATTGCTGCACCGAGCACGGCTGATCCGGAGACAAGCACAATTCACGAGGGTATGGTTTTGGCCATGAAGGAGGGTGAACTGGCGCAGGTCTCAAGTGGCGAGGTCGACTATGTTGATGTTTCGGCCAAGCAAATTGTTGGTGTTTCTGCTTCGCTTATTCCGTTCCTGGAGCACGATGATGCTAACCGAGCTTTGATGGGTTCGAATATGCAGCGTCAGGCTGTCCCGCTTCTAAAAACCGAGCCGCCTCTGGTCGGCACTGGTATGGAAGAAGTTGTTGGGAGGAATTCAAGCATGGTTGTCCGTGCAAAAAGTGGCGGTGTGGTGACGGCGGTGGACGCCACCAAGATAGTCATAGATCATACTGACGAATATAAACTTGCCAAGTTTGTTGGGTTGAACGAAAGGACCTGTCTCAGTCAAAAGCCTATAGTTGGACTCGGAGACAAAGTTCAGAAAGGGCAGATAATTGCAGACGGTGGGGGCACTGCGGACGGTGTATTGGCCCTTGGTAAGAATGTGCTTGTGGGCTTTGTCTCCTTTGATGGTTTTAACTTCGAAGATGCAATTATTATCAGTGAAAAACTTGTCAAGAATGATAGTTTCACGAGTATTCACATTGACGAATTCACAGCGGAAGTTCGTGAGACCCGTCTTGGAAGAGAAGAATTTACCTGTGATATCCCCAATGTCAGCGAGAAGGCGCTTCGAAACCTTGATGAACACGGAGTAATCCGAGAGGGAACGAGAGTTTGCCCCGGTGATATTCTGGTAGGCAAAGTCGTACCCAAGAGCAAGACCGAACTGACGCCCGAAGAGAAACTGCTGCACGCCATATTTGGAAGGGCGGGAGAGGATGTCAAAAACGACTCACTGGAGTTGCCCAGCGGATATGAGGGGGTGGTGATAAGAACTGAACGTTTCACCAGACGAGGAGCTGGTGGCGAGGAACAAAAAAAGGCTCATAGGGCACAGATAAAACAGTATGAAAGAGATATGCGGGCCAAGGAGTGCATGGTATTCAAGCAAATGATAGAGGCCATTAATAAGAAATTCGATGTCAATATCGTCGATTCATCCACGCGACAGAAAGTCGGTGTCAGCGAAGATGATGAGGTTGTTTATGAGCAGGTGGAGAACTTCAATATTAAGTGGGTCAAGCCCGCCTCAGCCCGTGATGAAGTACAGAAAATCGCAGATAAGTTCTGGAAGAAGATTGCAGAAATTCAGGAAGAGAAGAATCGCAGGATCGACAGTCTCAAGCATGGTGATGAGCTGGCCAGTGGTGTGCTGGAGATGGTGAAGGTTTACGTTGCGACCAAAAGGACGTTGTCAATCGGAGACAAGATGGCCGGTCGCCACGGAAATAAGGGTGTGATTGCCAAGATTATGCCCGAAGAGGATATGCCGTTCCTTGAAGATGGTACAAGTCTTGACATACTGCTGAATCCTCTGGGTGTGCCGAGCCGAATGAATTTAGGTCAGATTTTGGAAACTCATCTTGGCTGGGCTGCAAAGGTCTTGGGCTTTAAGGCTATTACGCCGGTTTTCGATGGTGCTACTGAAGCTGACATCGAGGAACTTACGACCGAGGCAAATGAGCTTATGAGGCGGCGAAAGGCCGAATTGGAAGAAAGTAAGCAATCGCCACCCCATGATGAGTATTTTGTGAATGTCCCGCGTGCCTTGAAGACACAATTGTACGATGGCAGGACGGGCGAGCCCTTTGACCAGGCTACCACCATAGGATACATCTATATGATGAAGCTGCATCATCTTGTTGATGACAAGATACATGCCAGGGCAACCGGGCCGTATAGCCTGATTACCCAGCAGCCGTTAGGCGGCAAGGCCAGAACCGGCGGACAGAGGTTTGGCGAGATGGAAGTTTGGGCCCTGGAGGGCTACGGAGCCGCTTATACCCTGCAGGAGATGCTGACGGTCAAGAGCGATGACGTCGAGGGCCGCACAAAAATTTATGAATCAATGGTAAAAGGCGCAAATAGACTTGAGGCCGGTACGCCGCTTTCCTTCGACGTGTTGTGCAATGAGATAAGAGGATTGGGATTGAACATTCAGCTTGAAAAGAAACGCCTCGGAGGCACTACGCTGTAAAATGACGAGAAGTGAGAGTGCTATAGATGAGAAGTGGTGAGGCTAAATACGACGGTTTTTGGTTTTAATCGACTTAAGGAGTTGACCTTAAATGTTAGCAAATATTTATGACCGCATTAATGACTATGGTTTGGTCAAGATTTCATTGGCGAGCCCCAACGATATTCGGAGCTGGTCTTTTGGCGAAGTGCGCAAGCCCGAGACCATCAATTACCGTACTTACCGGCCGGAGAAGGACGGGTTGTTCTGTGAGCGAATCTTCGGTCCTGAGCGGGATTGGGAGTGTGCTTGCGGAAAATACAAAGGCACCAAGTTCAAAGGAATAATTTGCGACCGGTGTGGAGTCAAAGTTACCCACAGTCGGGTTCGGCGCAAGCGAATGGGACATATCAATCTTGCGGCGCCTGCTGTGCACATATGGTTTTTCAAGGCTATACCAAACCATCTCGGAACTCTTCTGGCAATGAAAGCGGTGGACCTGGAGAAAATAATTTACTTCCAGGACTATGTAGTTACTAGTTCGGGCCAAACCCCATTGAAATTGGGCCAGTTACTTAGCGAAGAAGAATCCCGCGAGGCAGCAAACAAGTACGGCAGTTCGTTTAAGGCTTTAATGGGCGCCGAAGCCATCAAGGCCCTTCTGGCAAACCTTGACCTGGATGCCTTGGGCAGCGAACTAAGGGCCGCCATTGCTAAGACCAACAGCAAGCAGAAAACCAAGGACCTCACAAAACGTCTTAAGACAGTCAACGCAATTAAAAACAGCAATAACAAGGCCGAGTGGACGGTACTCGAAGTTGTTCCCGTTATTCCGCCGGATTTGCGTCCCTTGGTCCTTCTTGAGAGCGGCAACTTCGCGACCAGCGATCTGAATGACCTTTACAGGCGGATTATCAACCGTAACAACCGTTTGAAGAAGCTAATGGACCTCAATGCCCCCGAGGTGATTATCCGCAATGAGAAAAGAATGCTGCAGCAAGCGGTCGATTCACTGCTGGACAACGGCCGGTGCCGCAGACCAGTCCTCGGCAGTAACAATCGACCGTTGAAGAGCCTGACTGATATGATTAAGGGCAAACAAGGCCGGTTCCGCGAAAACCTGCTCGGCAAACGCGTGGACTACTCAGCACGTTCAGTGATTGTAGTGGGACCTAATCTAAAACTCTATCAGTGCGGCTTGCCGAAGAAGATAGCTCTGGAACTCTATCAGCCGTTCATTATTCGAAAACTCAAACAGCACGGCCTTGCCGATACCATCAAAAGTGCCAAGAGAATAATTGAACGCCGGGATGAGCAGGTATGGGATATTCTGGAGGAGGCCATTCATCAGCATCCTGTTTTGCTCAATCGTGCGCCTACATTGCACCGAATGGGTGTTCAAGCCTTCGAACCGATTCTTGTGGAGGGCAACGCCATTATGCTTCACCCGTTGGCCTGCAGGGGTTTCAACGCCGACTTCGACGGTGACCAGATGGCGGTACATTTGCCGCTGAGTATCGAGGCACAGGCTGAAAGTCACACCCTGATGATGCCAACCAGCAATATTTTCTCGCCGGCCGATGGTGCTCCGATGGTTGGGCCCTCTCAGGATATGGTTATAGGTAACTATTATTTGACCTATGCAGTCCCGGGTGAAAAAGGTGAGGGGATGGCCTTTCGAGACACCTTCGAAGCAATAATGGCTTATGAAATGGGAAAAATCAGTTTACATGCAAGGATTAAAGTAAGGATTAATAAGGAAGTAGTGGAAGTTGGTGGTGTAGAGTGGAAGGAAAAACAGGGCCGTGTGCCAGGCACTAAACGCTATATGCTGGCTGAGACAACCGCTGGCAGGTGCATATTTAACGACGTGCTTTCTGAGGAAATGCCATTTTACAATATGATAATGTCCCAGAGAATGTTAAGCCAGGTAATTAGTGATTGTTTCGACATGGCTGGCAGCGCCAAGACGGTGGATTTGCTTGACCAAATAAAGGATTTAGGCTTCAGGTATGCCACGCTTGCGGGCCTGAGTTTTGGTATTACGGACCTGAAAATACCAGAGGCGAAAGAAAAAATTATCGACGAGACCGAAAAGAAGATTAGCAAAATCCATAAGAATTATCAAGCTGGTGTTCTAACAGAGGGCGAAAGATACAATCAGGTCATCGATGCCTGGACACATGCCCGCGTGGCGGTTACCGGCGAGATGATGCGTGCCCTTAA
>CAZENQ010000066.1:0-16035 GCA_964513655.1 uncultured Pirellulales bacterium
TGTCGCGGAAGTACTCGGCTATGGTGATTCCGGTGTAGACGGAGGCTTCTCTGGCGGCTACGGGCATGTTGGATGTGTTTGCAATGAGGACCGAGCGTTTCATGAGGGGCTCTCCGGTGTGGGGGTCTTTTAGCTCGGGGAACTCTGTGAGGACATCTGTCATTTCGTTTCCGCGTTCTCCGCAGCCGACGTAGACAACAATTTCGGCGTCGACCCACTTTGCGAGCTGGTGCTGGACGACGGTTTTGCCGGTTCCGAAGGGTCCGGGGACACAGGCGGTACCTCCCTTTGCGACGGGGAAGAAGGCGTCTATGACTCGCTGGCCGGTGACGAGGATATTGTTCGGGGCGAGCCTTTTTGTTACCGGTCTGGCGCTGCGGACGGGACATTGCTGCATAAGCTTAAGCTCGGTCTCGGTGCCATCATCGGCCATGCAGACGGCGATGGTTTCGATGACGGTGTAATCGCCTTCGTCTATTTTTTGTATTTTACCGGAGACTCCGGGCGGGACCATAATTTTGTGTTTTAGCAGGGTAGTTTCCTGGACCTCGCCTATGATGTCAGCGGGGCCGACCTGAGTTCCGCTGGTTACGGTTGGTACGAAGTGCCATTTTTTTTCTCTGTCGAGGCCGGGCATTGCGCTTCCTCTACTCATGAATTCGCCTTCGGCTTCTACGAGCAGGTTCAGAGGTCTCTGGATGCCGTCGTAGATACTTTCGATGAGTCCGGGTCCTAATTCGACGCTCAGGGGCGCTTCGGTGTCGACGACGGGTTCGCCGGGTCCGATGCCGGTGGTTTCCTCATATACCTGGATAGAGGCGAGGTCGCCGTGCAGTTCGACGATTTCTCCTATGAGGTTTAGTTTTCCGACGCGGACGACGTCGTACATTCGTGTGCCGGCCATGCCTTTTGCGACGACGACGGGGCCCGCGACTTTGACTATTTTTCCCTGTCTTGTTTCAGTCATTGTAAAAACCTTGTGCTTAGTTATTTTGTAAAATGTTTATGCCGGTGGCGGTCTTGAGGACTTCTCCGAGAGCCCTTGTTGCGAAGCCCCTGGATTCGGTGGTGAACGGGACAACGAGAATAGACGGTATCGGGGCGTTGGTCAGGGCTGCGAAGGCTTCCTCAACCGTGGGAGCTATATTCTCGGCGACCACCACAAGGGCGTATTTTTCACTGATTATTTTATTGGCGTTTTCGATTATCTCGTCAGTCGTATGGCCCACTGAGTAGGTATCTACTCCGAGCGCGGAAAAGGGCATCACAAAATCTGCATTACCTAAGACTGCAACTTTACCTTCCATGATTCGTATCTCGTATCTCGTGAAGCGTATCTTGTATTTCACTTCGCGCGCTGCGAAGTGCAACTCTACTAAGTTTTTTGATTAAGTTCGTTAGCATGCGTGATTCGTGGTCAAGCTTTTCCAGTAAAAAGGTCTTTTGCCTTTCGTCTATGTATTTTAGTTCTGCGGCGATTTCGATTTGTGTTTCCAATTCAGCGCAGGAACCTAATGCCATGTATAGAAACTGCTTGTATTCTTTATTGTGAAACCTGTTAAAACCTTCGGCTATATTTGACGGTATAGAAACGGAACTTCGCTGCATTTGGCTGGCCAAACCATAAAGCTCCTGTTTAGGCAGGTCGCTTGCGTTTTCGTAGACATCCTTGACGATTTCTATGCCTTTCTTCCAGACATCCAAATCTCTGAAATTTTTAATCTTTTCGCTCATATTTCATGTTTTTCAATACGCTTGGCGTTTCACGTTTCACGAGATGCGATCTAAAACAAGTTTTGTGTCGAGTGAGCTCTTTTTGGCTGTCAATACCAAGCGAACTGTTCTAATTTCGTTTTCCTTGTTTAATAAGTAAGCAATGATGGGTTGAGGTCCGGCGGTAATCTGAATCGTAGAGTTTAAGAATCCAGTCAGGAACTGGTCACACTGCTGCTCGGCCTTCAGGAAAGATTTATCGGAGGCGAGGTAGCCGGCGGCTGTTTCGACGAGTCGCTGGTAGGGCAGGTGGAAGAACAGCTGTCCGTGAGACTCGTAACCGAGGTCAGGGGCTTTTTGGAGCTGCTCAGGCGTGATGTATCCACCTTTTAGGAAGACATTTCGCTCTGCTGCCGCAAGGCCGGGCCCCTGTTCGGACTCGGTGAATTTGAGTCGGAGCATGGTGCGAATATTGGTTAAATCAATCTGAATTCTGAAAAGTGCAATGAGGAAGACGTTTTTTAACTGGTGAGCTTTTTGAAGGTTGAATTCGGCCTGGACACGGTCGATTGCGTAGTCAATGCGTCGGATATTTTTGTCCTGGTAATAGGCGAGAACGGCCTCGTCGATTGCGTGCTGCATATAGTCGGGCAGTGCGTCGTAGTTTTCCTCTTCGAGGGTCTTTTGGAACAGGTCGGCAGGGACATTGCCGTCATCGCTGTAATCGGTGCCCAGTGGTTTTTCAGTAAGTGTCCGCCTGAGTGCCAGGCGGAGGTTTGCGAAGTCATTACGCGCTGCGAACAACTCTAAAATCGGCTCATCCAATATTAATTCCGCAAAGAGTTCGCGAAGTTCGGTCCTTCTGAGGCGGAGTATGTTTTCGAGTTCTGCGAAGTTTCTGCCGGCGTGGGGTATGGCGTATTCGGTGGCTGACAGGAGGGCAACGGCGGCCTCATAACTTTCTGCGTTGGCCATATCCGAGAGGGCGGCGCGGCTCAGCATCCGGGTCTCGAGTACGCGTACCTGAGCGGTCTGGAAGGCATAGCGCCAGTCGTCGGCGCCGACAAACGGATAGGTGTGAAAATTCAGGATGCTTTGTTCGGCAATCTCGGTTGGTTGTTCTGTCTGCGTGTTCACTGATTAATGTTTCCTATCAGGTGAAAAGCTTTCTGGCCAATTCGATTTCGAGTTCTTTTCGAGCGCGCTGCAATAATACGTCGAGCGAGACGTTATTTTTTATTTTGCCGCGCCTCAGGATGAAACCGGCTGTGAGGTTTTGCGTTTCGTTTGCGAGTCTCAAATTTCCCTTGAAGCCCGGGCCGAGCTCGCGATTGACGTGCTTGATGAGTTTTTGGTCGATACGTTTTTCGTTCTTGTCGATGATGATTTCCTCGTCACCTGTTTCGACGGCCTGGAGCATTAGTTTTGTCATCAGGGCGGTGTATTGGCCATCGGGCAGGTTTTGCAGCTGTGCCCGTGCCTTATCGAAGATGTCATCGATTATTTTTCTTTTTTCGGCGAGGAATTGTTTAGCGATATCCATTCTTGCGGCCGCGAGGAGATGTTCCTTTTTGTCCTGAGCCGCCTTTTGGGCAAGTATGTCCGTTTGTTTTTTGTATTCGTTCAACTGTTCGTCAAATTTACGCTGCTCGTCGGCAACTTTTTCATCGGCCTCGGCTTTTATTTTTGCGGCCTCGGTATCGGCGTCGGCAAGTATTTTTTTCACAACCTGTTCAGCATCCATTATTATCATCCAGTAAATTATACGCGGTTAATCTGCCTTATAGGGGTGCAGCGGGAGCCTCCGGCCAAGCGATACCCATCAGTATAATGAACATTGTTACAACAAGACCAAGCATGGCGTAAAGTTCGACCATGACGGCGTAGATGACGCCGGCTTTGAATGCCATCTCTGGTCTTTTTGCAGCCATCAAGATGCCGCCGGAGCAAACTTTGCCCTGGTGAATGGCGCTGACGAGTCCGGCAAAGGCGACCGGCAGACAGGCGGCCAATATTTGCCAACCGAGCTGGACGCTTATATCGGGCACGCCGCCGGCGCCAAAAAAGTTCATGTTCAGCATTACAAGAAATGCCGCCAGGAAGCCGTACAATCCCTGTGTACCGGGGAGTACGACCATGATGAACATCTGTCCGTATCGTTCAGGCTTTTCGCTAAGTACGCCAGTTGCGCTTCTGCCGGCGATACCTATGCCGATTGCCGAGCCGATACCTGCCAAAAAAGCCGCCAAACCCGCACCAACGAAGGCCAATGTAGTTCCATAATCCATTATTAACCTGCCTTTCTTAGTTAGAAACTTGTTTTTAGATTTTCTTAACGTAAATGTGTTTGTAGTTTTTTGAGAGGGGCTGGAATAATTTTCCGCCGCCTATAAGGAACTTCGGGAAAAATTCGGCATATTGCAGTCTCAACGTGTGGACAAAGGCGCCCAAGGCACTCAGGGCCAGATTAACGGCATGTCCGACAATAAGTACCAGTATCATTACGACAATGCCAATGGATTCAGGTATGCCGAAGCTTGAAAGTATTTCGACAGCAACCTTGGATATGACGTTTACCGCCATTGCGATGCCTGCGGTCACCATACCAAGCGCCATTAGTCTCAAGTAACTGAGGACGTCACCGAGATAAAATATGGCGCTAAAGAGGTTGTACAGTCCCATTCCAATTCGACCTATCAAGGGGCCTTCGCGCTGGCTGAACAGAAAGATTGTCGCTGCGGGTATGAGTGCGAGAATTCCGAAGAATTTTCCGGCTTGTGGCGGGACAACGTCGAATTTGGCTGCTGTGAAGATGACGATTGAATTTAACATAACGAGCCAGGTCAGCTGGTCGCATACGGCGGCTATGTAATCCTTTTGCTTTAGATTATGGACGAATGCAATGCACAGACCGGCCATAATTTGAGTGTAACCGAGCGCCAAGGACAAGCCGAAGAACATCATAGGGTCTTCGAAGGGGTCGAACCACATCATTTTTTCGCGGAGAGGCTTGAGTGCGGGTACGAACTGCTGGACAGCGTCGCCGAACCATCCACCGGTAAGTGCGCCCGTTACAAGGGTTACAGCAGAGCAGATTCCGAGCATCCACATGAGCTTTTTGTCGCCCTGGAATTTCTTTATGAAGAAAATCATCAGGGCGACAATAACGAGTCCGTAGCCGGCGTCGGTCAGGCAGAGGGCGAAGAACAGCGCGAAGAACGGCGCGAGGAAGGCCGTTGGGTCGACCTCGAAATGCTGGGGCATGCCGTAGAGACGTGTTATTACCTCGAAGGGCTTTATGGCATTTGTGTTTTCGATTTCAACGGGTATTTCTTCACCTTCGGCGGCTTCGATTCGTGCAAGAGTGGATGCTTCGAAGGCGGAGACAATTTTCTCGAGGCGCGGATAGTCTTTTTGCCTTACCCAGCCTTCGAGGATGACGGTAGATTCGGTTGCGGGGGCAGCATCCCTAGTTTGCTCTCTTTGTAGCAAATTGCTGTGGTGGTCGTAGAGGATTTGGAGCTTGAGGAGATTTTCGGCGAGCAGAACCGCCTGTTCGTGCAGGTGGTTTAATTGTGTTGTGGCTTCGTTTAGCTGCCGGCTGTATTTTTCGGTAAGTTCCGCGACCGTGCCGGTCATTGGTTCGAAGTTGACAGGCTCGAATTCGGCTGACCGGAGCAGTTTCTGGACTTGTGTCAGGTTTTCATTTAGGGCGACGATGATGCAGGCGTACTTATTGTCGACTGCTGCTATTGTGTCAATGGCCGCTGCCAGCTCGCTTAGCAGTTCTGTTACCTGCTCAAACTGCTGAGCCGGCATCAGGCCAGCGAGCGCTGTTGTTTGCTGCATGCGGCCGATTTCTTCCACGGGTGTTTCGAGATGTTCCCAAGGGGTGAGCTGGTCAAAGGTGGCATCGAGATTTTCGATTTCGGAATTGAGTCTTTCGATTTCGGTTTTGGTCTGCTCGGACTGCTCGAGGATTTTTGGGATTTGGCTGTCTGCGATTGTCTGGTCGTAGGACTGCTCGGGTATGACGGTGCGCGGCGCGAGTACACTTGCGAGGCCCTTCTGCGGGGGGGCGTAATCGGTGAGGAAGGTTATACTTTTTTCGAGGCGGCTCAAGAGCTGCTCGATGTCTTTTGGGGGCTGGGCGGCGGTGGAGAGTTCGGGTGAGTTCTTGCTGACCATGGCCTCCTGGGCGTTAAGTATCTGACAGATGCCATCGTGCTGGAGCACCTCAAGCAGTTCGGAGGCCTGCGAGCGGTGGCTGACAATCATAACTTTTGCCATTGCGGCGATGGCCATGGTGCTATCCTTTTAAGTAGTCCGTTACGGTGGTTACAGCGTCGGCGATTTTGTCAGCCACTTTATCGCGTAATTTTTGTCGCTGCTTCTCAGCCTGCGCTTTGAGATTCTCAATTTCTGTGAGGCCTTGAGATTGTGCCTTTGCAACGGCGTCTTCGATGGTTTTTTTTCTTTGCTGTTCGGCGTCAGCCAAGGTCTGCTGGTGTTTTTCTCGCAGGTGTTGAGCGTTTTTTGCCGCGTCGGCCCTGGCCTGTTCGATGATTTTTTGGGCCTGTGTTTCGGCCTCCTTAATTTGTTTTATCAATTCCATTTAAGCCTCTTTGTCTGAGAAATCTGTTTTTAATGGCCGCTACCCTACAATATTATTCGGCCCAGTTCAACAGGTATTGCCAAAATTAGGCGTGAAAATTTTGTTTTGATGTTCTGTTCAGTGATGAGCTGTTATTAGTTGATTATGGTATCATTAGAAATAGATTAAAATTCTTTTTCCGGATTTGCTATGAATCCCTGTTCCATCAGCATTCGGGCTTCGTCTCTTGCCTTTTTTATAATTGATTCCGCGGTTTTGTGCAATTCTTCCCGCGTCATGGGCTTTTCAGCTATTCCCTGCTCGACGGCCTTGGAGCCGACCGCAGCCGCCTCGCGCGGGAACACTTCCCATTCATCCATTGAGGGGATTATGTAGTCTTCGGTTAGTCCCTTATCTTCGGCGGTTCTTGCCAATTCTCTTGCTGCTTCGATGCACATTTCGTCGGTTATTATCTTGGCTCTTACGTCAAGAGTACCTCTGAAGATTCCGGGAAAACCGAGGGAGTTATTTACCTGATTGGGGAAGTCACTTCGCCCGGTTGCAACAATCCTCGCGCCGGCTTTTTTTGCTTCCCACGGCCATATTTCGGGTACCGGATTGGCACATACGAAGACGATGGAGTCCTTTGCCATTTTTGATATCCAATCCTTTTTAACGGAATCAGGCCCGGGTTTTGAAAGTGCAATCAAGACATCTGCCTGCTGCAGTGCTTCGGCGATTGGGCCCTCGAAGCCAAACTCATTTGTAATCCGGCAGATATTTAGTTTTTCCTTTAGAGATGGATTGTCGCTTATGTCAGTACGTTTTTTATGAAGGGGGCCTTTGCTGTCATACATAATGCATTTTTTTGCGTCGGCGCCGAATTGAAAGATAAGGTCCGAAATCCTTATGTTTGATGCGCCCGCCCCCATAAAAACGATTTTTACATCCTCTATATTCTTACCAACTACTTTCAAGGCATTAATAAGGGCGGCAAGTGTGACGGTTGCAGTTCCCTGCTGGTCATCGTGCCATACGGGTATGGGGCTTTCGGCCTTCAATCTGTCGAGTATGTAAAAGCACTTAGGCTGAGCAATGTCTTCAAGATTAATTCCTCCAAAAGAAGGATGTAATAAGAGGACAGTCTCTATGAGCTTATCAGGGTCTTTCGTGTCAAGGCATATGGGAAATGCATCGACGCCGCCGAGATACTTGTAGATTAGAGCTTTTCCTTCCATAACAGGAAGAGCTGCCTGGGGCCCTATGTCTCCCAGGCCCAGTACTCTGGTGCCGTCACTAACGACGGCGACGGTGTTCCATTTACTGGTTAACTCGTAAACCATTTCGGGATTTTTAACAATGTCTCTGCACGGAGATGAGACACCGGGGGTGTACCATATGTCAAAGTCATGCAGGTCCTTCACGCGGCACTTGGGCGTTATAGCTATCTTGCCCTTGTAATATGAATGAAGTTGTGAAGCTATTTTTAATGGTTTTGTCGCTTTTGCCAAGAGGTCTTCTTCGTCGTATTCCATAATCTTAGAGTCTCCCGAGTTGTGAGTTCATAATTGGGAAATCCGGCGTAAATACTTGCCTTTCTCTATATTGGCTGCGCTCACAAAGGGTGCCGGGCGTCTTTGCGCCTTTGGACAACCGGGCTATTATAGGCAAGAACCGGATGATTGCCAATGAAAAGTCATACTGAATTTGTCAATTTGGCGTATAATAATGCTGATATGACCATCACAGTTGTTTACGACAATAATGCATGTAAGGAGGGATTGGAGACCGGCTGGGGGTTCTCTGTTGTTATAAGCGGTTGTGAGAAGACAATTCTTTTCGATACGGGCGGGGACGGGGCGATATTGCTCGGTAATATGGGGAAATTGGGAATAGATGTGAACGGGATAGATTTAGTTGTTCTGTCTCATATTCACGGTGACCATACGGGGGGGCTGGACGGTTTTCTGGGAAAAAATTCCAAAGTGAGTGTTTATTTGCCGGAGTCATTTGCGAAGAAGTTTAAGGATGGTGTTGCGAAGTATGGCGTAGAGGTTGTTGAGGTGAAAGAACCAGTTGAGATTTGCAAAGATGTGCATTCGGTTGGTCAGCTTGGGACATTGATAAAGGAGCAGTCTTTGGTTATCAGGACGGATAAGGGTCTGGTTGTGATAACCGGCTGTGCGCATCCGGGGATAGTAAAGATAGTTAAGGCGGCGAAGGAGTTACTGGAGGAAGAGGTTTTCTTGGTGATGGGAGGTTTTCACCTTGAGTGGTCGACGCGCGGGAAGATTAAGAGAATCATTTCAGCTTTTAAGGACCTGGGGGTAAGTTATGTCGGGCCATGTCACTGCAGCGGTGATAAGGCGCGGGGCATGTTTGAGAAGCATTTCGGCGAGAATTACATAGGAGTCGGTGCGGGGAGGGCGATAGCCTCAACCGATTTGCAATGAGGCGGGTATATTTGCACGTGGGGGGCGGATCGAAAATAGCGATGAGGGGATTCGAAGCCGGTCTTTTTGTTGTGAGTTTGGGGCAGTATTGGATAAAGCAGGTTGGGCAGGTGGTGTTTTTCGTGTAAAGCCAGGATTGTTTGGTAAACAATCTGTGCTAATTGGCCGATAATCGCAGTATAATGGATTCAGACATTGTTTGCTTGACAAGCTGCGGGTAATTGTGGATAATAAACTAAAAGAGATTAGAACCCGAAATACAGGGAGAAAAAGTAGTGCGTTTGGTTATAAAGCAAAACGAGAATAAGGTCAATGAATTTCGATTCGACAAGGGTCCTGTTTATATAGGCAGACAGGAGAACAGCCAGGTTTTTCTGCCGGACAGGGCGATCTCGAGACAACACGCTGTGCTGTTTGCCACGCAGGACGGCAAATGGATGGTGGAAGACCTTGATTCGGCGAACAAGACATACCTGAATGAGGAGGCGGTCCACAAAGCTGAGATTAAGACAGGCGACCGTATCCAAATAGCTGATTATACAATTGAGGTGAGTTTCGAAGACGCTGCGAAGGCGGAGAAACAGATTAATCTGGCGGATACTCTGACAGCAGCTGCCCGAGGTCCTCAGGTCATCGAGAGGAAATTAGGCACAGCGGATGCGCCGCCTCTGCGGCTGCCGGCGAAGCGTGCGACGGATTTTCTTGAGGCCAGCGAGGGAATTTGCAAGGCGGGTAATCTCGATGAATTGCTGCTGGCGTTTTTGGATGTTACATCGCAGCAGTTCGGTGCGTATCATAGCTGGTGTGCATTAAGACAGCAGCCTGACGGTCCTATGACCTGTCACGCGGGCAGACATCGAGACGGCACCAGCCTGGAACTGAATGCCATAGAGCTTCAAGACAAGATTACTCAGGCGGTTGAGAAGGAGCAGTTCCTGTTGTTTATATTTTCACGCGACCTCGACAGGGCGGAAGAGGGTCAGATACGGTCTGTTGTGATGGGCCCTGTTATGGGTCCCGGCGGCTGCTACGGCGTGTTGTACGTTGACAACGCCATTCGTGACGAGCACTACAATCTTGGCGATTTGGACTATCTTATGCTGCTTGGTATCCACGCAGCCGCTGCGGCGCAGAAACTTTAAATCAGTTTGCGCCGAAACGAGCAACTCAGAAACTATATGTCACCGAGCTTATCTTCTTTTGTACTTGCCCATTAGTTGTCCCTGTCCGAGGATGTGTCCTTCCATGGCCTTGAGCAGGGCGGATTTGTCGGCGCCGGCGTCCAAATCAAGCATCTTATCGAGTGCGTAAATCTTGAAGAAGTATCTGTGAGTGCCGCTTGGAGGACACGGCCCGCCGTAGCCGATTCTGTGAAAGTCGGTAATACCCTGTTTGGCTCCGTTGGGCAAAATCTTGTCCGGCGGGATGTTCTCGGCGATTTCTCTGGAATCGGCAGGCCAGTTGAACATGACCCAGTGTACCCAGGTTCCCATTGGCGCATCAGGGTCGTCAGAAATCAGGGCGACACTTTTGGTGCCTTCCGGGACGGCGTCCCACTGCAACGGCGGGGAGACATCGTCGCCATCGCAGGTGTACCTGGATGGAATCATACCACCTTCTTCGAAGGCCGAACTTGTAACATTAATCTCCATTTTTTTACCTCCCACTTCTTCGGGACCGGCTTGTTCGCCGTCCTCGCAAGAACAGAACAACAATACGGGTGCGACTATTAAAATGACGGAATTTTTCGGCATAGCATTTCTCCCTTATCTTTTAGTTACATAGCGCTTTTTAGGTAATTAATCATATCACCGATTCGGTCGAGAGTCAAAAAGAGTGTGGAGAAAATCGCGACAATCCACATTGTGGGGCGTATCTGCCTGGCCTTGCCGGAAACTGTTTTTATAAGGACAAAAGAGATGAAGCCAAAAGCCAATCCGGTGCTGATACTGTAGCTCAGGGCAATCATTACCATTATTATAAAGGCCGGGAAGGCCTCTTCCAAGTTGGTGAAATCTATTCTTTTGACTTCTTTCATCATAAAAAGGCCGACCATAATGAGGGCCGGGGCGGTTGCGTAGAGGGGCACAATCGCGACAATCGGCACGAATAGCAGCGCCAGCAGAAACAAGGCGCCCGTAACTATGGAGGTAAGCCCAGTTCGGCCTCCCTGCTCGATTCCTGCCGCCGATTCGACATAGGCGGTGACGGTGGAGGTTCCGAATACAGCGCCAATTACAGTTGCCACGGCGTCGATGCTCAGTAGTCGGTCCAGTCCCTTAATTTTGTTATTTTCGTCGACCATGTTTGCCTGATGGCAGCAGGCGACGAGGGTCCCGACACTGTCGAACATATCAATAAAGGTCAGGGTAAAAATACTCCCGAAGAAGCCCCATTTCAGGGCACTTAGGATATCGAGTTTGAAGGCGATGGCGGTTATGTTGAGATGGGAAGAAATGAATTGGTGGGGCAGTTGAATTTTTTTGAATACGGCGGCCAATATTGTAGAGGCGATGATACCAGCCAGAAGGGCACCTTTTACCTTTTTCATTTCGAGATAGAGCATTACGAGCAGTCCGACGAGTCCGATGATGATTGTTACGGTCAGCGGGCCGGAGGAGACGAGGGTGATTTCATTCTGTACGATAACGCCGAGGTTTCTTAGTCCTATGAAGGTAATGAACAGGCCGATTCCGACGGCAATAGCGGCGACGAGAGAAGTTGGTATTGCTTCTACGATTTTTTTTCTCAATCCCGACAACGTCAACAGCAGGAAGAGGACCCCTGAGACAAAGACTGCACCGAGAGCAGTTTGCCAGTTCATTTTTCCTGATACGACGAGATATGCGAAGAAGTTGTTAAGGCCAATTCCCGGTGCCATAGCAATTGGGGCGTTAGCTAATAATCCTGTGATGATTGTGGCGGCGGCGGTTACTATACAGGTGACGGCTATCAGTGCTTCTTTGTCCATTCCCGTGGGGCCAAGAATCGCGGGATTGACGAAGATGATATATGCCATTGTGAGGAATGTGGTCAGGCCAGCGACGAATTCGATTTCGAGATTTGTTTTTCTTTCCTGAAACTCAAAGTACTTCCTAATCATTCAGGCACCTCAGCTATGTTTGTTAGTGGTACTCATTCGTATTTCCATTTGAGAATCCAAGGGTCTTTGGTTATTTGCTGGAATTTTCTGAGCTTTTGCTTAAGTTCCTGGAGGATTTCGGCATAGTCTGGATTGTCGGCGAGGTTATTAATTTCGTGGGGGTCGTTTTTCAGGTCGTATAGCTCGAACTTTGGGCGGTGGATATAAGCATCGACGGTGCGCTTGCCATACAGCTTATCGCCGCGTTTAAGAACATCCTGCCAGGTCGAAGAGTAGTGCAGGTCGGAGGCAAACGGATAGTCCAGCTTGTGTGCGATATTCCAGATGAGTTTATAGCGGCGTGTGCGGACAACTCGCATTGGGTAGTACATGGTGATTTCGTGGAAGGTATGGGAAGCGTAGATTTCATCCCAGCCTTTGGGATGTTCCTGTTCCAGGACTGGTAAGAAGGAGCGGCCGTGGAAGTCTGGTTTGTTGGGCAGTGCGCCCGCAAAATCGAGAATGGTTGGTGTGATGTCCGCCCAGGTTATCATGGCATCCGTGACAATTCCTTTTTTGCCGGAGTATGGGTTTCGGACGACACAGGGCAGGCGGATACCCGGTTCGTAGAGGGTGGTTTTTGCGCCGGGGAAGGCGATGCCGTTGTCTGAGATATAAATTATGAGAGTGTCGTTCCAGCGGCCGGTCTGTTTTAAGATTTCAATCAGGCGGAGGAGTCCTTTGTCCGCCTGCTGGACCGAGCCGTAGTACTTAGCCAGTTCTTCGCGGCAGGCAGGCGTGTCGGGCAGATACGTCGGGACTATGACGTCTTTGGGGTCGAATGTATCTGAACCTTCGCGGCGGAAGGGACGGTGCGGCTCGGTTGTGCAGAAGTACAGGAAGAAGGGTCTTTTGTCGTCGTCGATAAATTGTTTGCAGTCGTCGGCCATTTGTGCGGGTGAGCGGTCTTTGGCCTTGATGTATTGCTGGAAGTGATAAACTTCTTCTGGTGCTACGTGGTATTTTCCAGCCGATGCGGTACGGTAGCCTGCCTTGGCGAGCAGGACGGGCAGGCTCTTGATGTGGGGGAAGCTGACGAAGTGGTTGTAGCCGTGCTCATGTCCATATTGGCCGGTGGCGTGGTTTTGCAGGCCGGTGAGTATCACTGAGCGGCTGGCGCTGCAGCTGGCGGTGGTACAGAAAGCATGTGTGGATCGTGTCCCCTCGCACGCAAGCGCATCGAGGCCGGGGGTCTTGATGACAGGGTTGCCGTAGCAGCCCGCATCGTCGGTGCCGTGGTCATCAACGACGTAAAGAAGCACGTTTCGTTTTTGTGCCGGGTTTTGTTGGGCGAACGCAAACTGTGATGCCGCCAGTGATGCTGCGCCCAGGCCAACGGTCGTTAAGAATTGTCTTCTTGTTTGACAATATTTCATCTTATAACCCTCGCTTAAAGTACCCTTTTATACCGTGAAAAGCCGCATGTGAAAACTGATTTTCAAAAATTTTTCAGAATCCATACTAAGGTCAACATTATCCTTAGAAGCCAGTTGACACAGGATTAAGAGGACGCTAGAGGGCTGAGGGCAGAGTCTAAAAAAAATATTTCATCAGGTCGACAAAAACACTTGTCCTGCGTTGCAGATGATAATAGAATACGAGGAGATTGAAATGATTGCGTAAAAGGCGTTGAAAAGGTAGAGACAACGCTGATATATCTTGGCCCCCTGACCTCTCATTAGCGTCATTTCTCTTACTCTGCCGATAACTTTTGCAATGAGATAATTTGTGCGTACGCACTGGAGTAATGGAAGCCGGGATACCGGCATAAAGATTTAAGGTCAAGCTTAATAAAGAGAGAAGGAAAATTGAAATGAATATCTATGTAGGCAATTTATCAACTGATGTAAGCGACGATGAGCTGCGTGAGGCATTTGAGGCCTTCGGCGAAGTCAGGTCTATCAATATTGTGAGAGACAGGGACAGTGGTGAATCAAGGGGATTTGGTTTTGTGCAGATGCCGTCTGCGACTGAAGGTCGTGCTGCGATAGAAGGTATGAACGACAAGGATTTTAAAGGGCGGACTGTCAATGTTGCGGAGGCCCGCCCCAAGGCCCAAGACCGTCGTGGCGGCGGCGGCAGGCGTGGCGGTTTCGGGGGGGGCGGCCGTCGCGGCGGCCGCGGAGGTTTTGGGGGTGACCGCGGCGGCGGACGAGGCGGTTCCGGTGGCAGTCGCGGTAAACGTCGCTACTGACAAGAAAAATCGAAGCTTGATTGAGTTACGATAGAACAGAATCGAATCGCAAATCAAGCAGTTCTTTTCGTTTATATGGTCTGTTTTGTCTACGTAAAAGGGTCAGACTGTTGGATGTTGTTCTTGGCGATTAAAGTTGGCATTGCAGGGGCATTGCAAAAAAGGACTGCGAGCGGAGGGAGTCGAACCCACACGTCCCTAAGGACACAAGGACCTAAACCTTGCGCGTCTGCCAGTTCCGCCACGCTCGCGTTTTCGTGACTTGGTAGAACTAATTACTCTAACTTTGGTCTTCTTGTTTTTTTTCTTTGGATATTTTTTCGATTCTTTTTTCGGCTTTTTGGAGTATATCCTTGCAGTGTTTAATCAGGGCCATTCCTTTTTCGTACTGGTTGAGGCTGTCCTGGAGGGGTATTTCGCCCTGCTCGATTTTGCCGACGATGTCGGTGAGCTGCCTGATTGCCTGTTCGAAGGTGAGTTTGGTGATGTTATTTTTCTTTTCGTTTTTTGCCATAGAAACAGACCTTAATCTATTTAGCCTTATTTTGCTTTTTTGTCACCTTACTTTCAATGAAATTTTCGTTTGCAAGTTCGGTAATTAAGTAATCTTCGATTTGGACATCCTGTAGTCGTTTTACGAGGCGGCCGGTCTTTTTGTTGGTGGTAATGCTGTATCCTCGCTGGAGGATGGATTTTGGGTTCAGACCGGCCAGTAGGGAGGTCTCTGCCGTGAGCTGTAAATGAGCTTTGTCAACTATATTCCTTACTGCTACATTTGCCCGATTGGTCAGATTGTTCAAATCAAGCATCTTTTTGCCTAACAGCCGGTGCGGTTCAATTTTTCGAACTTGCTCATCGATTGAGTACAATCTCGCCCGCGCCTCAGCTAACAGCTGTCTTACCGAACTTCCAAGTCTCATCAAGAGTTCATCTGATTGTTGCTCGGAGTTGTGCAGCAACGATTTTACTTTGGACTCCAACCTTTCCTGTAGGTAAGCCAACTGTTCCAGGACTTCCTGCATGTCGGGGACGGCGACGACGCCGGCTTTTGTAGGTGTTGAGGCCCTTGCATCGGCGACGAGGTCTGCGATTGTAGTGTCGACCTGGTGGCCGACGGCACTGATGATAGGTATTTTGGAATCAAAGATTGCTCTGGCCAATACTTCTTCGTTAAAGGCCCAGAGGTCTTCGAGTGAGCCGCCGCCACGTGCGACAATGAGGATATCGAGTTTGAGTTTATTATTGCGTCTGTTTGCGTCTCTTACGGCCGCGGCGATTTTTTCGGCTGCGCCTTCTCCTTGGACGGGCACGGGATAGAGGAATAATTTTACAGGCGGCCAACGGTTATGGATGCTATTTTGTATGTCGGCTATCGCAGCGCCTGACTCGCTGGTGAGTATGCCGATTCTTTCGGGGTAGGGCGGAAAGTGCTTTTTGTATTTTTCATCGAATAGCCCGTGTGCCTGGAGGCGCCTGAACATCTGCTCGAAGGCCAATTGAAGTGCGCCAACGCCGGCAGGATCGAGTCTTTCCACATAGAGCTGGTATTTGCCGCCGGGGACATAGACGTCAACGTAACCTGTAGCCATGCCGGCCAGACCGTTTTCCGGCTGGAATTTTACCTTTCTGAAATTGCTTCGCCACATAACGCAGGGCAGCAGGGCATTTTCATCTTTGAGGGAAAAATAGCAGTGTCCGCTCTGGTGGACTTTGAAGTCCGTTATTTCACCGGTGACGGTCAGCCGGGATGGTAGGTTATTTTCGAGGATTCCTTTGATTAAGGAATTGAGCTCGCTGACAGTATATATTTTCCTTGTCTTCTGCATCTTTCGTACAAAACAATGGAATGACCTATAATCAGCCGCTGATTATAAAGGCAAGTCAGCCAATCATCAATTGTCCATCGGCTCGGATGGTCCTGATAATCTGAGATAATTTG
>CAZENQ010000067.1:0-16032 GCA_964513655.1 uncultured Pirellulales bacterium
CGGGGGGAATCGGGGGATTTTCGAGGAAAATCGGGACATTTTCGGATTAAATCACGGCACCTCCGGCGGCAATAACGGCGACCCTGCCCACAATCACGACAACCCTGACCTCTCCAAAATGACCTATTCCCAGTATAGCAGGATATTAGCCGTCCTTGCCGAAGATGAGGATAAAAAGTAACCATAGGCCGGGCAGCTCGGCGACTGGGCTCCTCCGCCGTCCGAGCGGGCGCACTCCACGGTTGACTCTGCAGGCCCGTTTGATATAATAGGTCCAGCGCAGCCGATTTGCACTCCGGCTGCGAGCAATTAATGTTTATAAACTCGGAAAGCAGGCTTGTTACTCATTATTAACATTTAGGCATACCCAGCTTATAATCCCACGGATATTTGAAAATGAGCTAACCCTCTAATGTTACTACTCTTAGAAAAGGAGGTTAAATAGTATGTACAAGAGAATCCTTGTAACTGTGGCAGTCCTGGTGGCCTTGTCTCTGTTTACAGCCACTTATGTCACGGCCGAAAAGACCGAGCCGGCAAAGAAGGCCGTGGAACCACTGCCCACACGCAACATGGTACATATTGCAATCATCGTGCGCGATGTCGAAAAGGCTGCCAAAGAATGGGCGGACCTGTTCGGGATGGAAGCACCGAAATGGTCACTGAACGACCCACTGGAAAAGTCAAACGCCCAGTACCGCGGTAAGCCAACCGAAGCTCGTTTGAAAACGGCTTTTGTGAAATTTGACAACCTTCGCATCGAGCTCATGGAGCCGGTAGGGGGGCCGAGCACCTGGATGGAGTTTCTCAAAACCCAGGGCGAAGGCGTCCATCACGTAGCGTTTGAAATCAAAGGTATGGACGACTACGTGGCAAAGCTCGAAAAGCAGGGCATGCCCCTGATACAGCGCGGCGAGTGGACCGTTTACACAGGCGGCGCCTATGCTTATTTCGATACGCCCCAGCTTGGTGTCATCCTCGAATTGTTAGAGAATTATTAATTTAGGCGATAGATACCTAACAGCTCTCTGCATTCGATGCAATGGAGTTAGGCCCGCAACAAATCGGCAAATGGTTGATTTCCGCCGGTATTATTATGACGCTGCTTGGCGCTCTTGTAATGATACTCGGCCGAATTGGCCTGTTTAAATTGCCGGGTGACCTGGAGTTCGGCTCCAAACACTGGCGCGTTTACATTCCTATTGCGAGTTGCATAGTAATCTCGATTATCCTGACAGCTGTGTTATGGCTTGTACACTATTTTCGTCGCTGAAACCCCTGATATTACTCAACCTTTTTGTAAAACTCAGCTTCCTGGTCGGAAAGTCTTCCCTGTTGAATCATGGTGCGGATGCGCTGCATGTCTACATCTCGCGGCTCACCGCCGGAAGCCGCTGAAACAGCAGGCTGCTCAAAACCGGCAGGAATAACCTCCAAAAACCTCCTTACTGAAACCCCTGATACAAGAACTGCTACTGTAAGTACACCCACCAAAAAGTACCGAGAGATTAACCTCACCGGGGCATAGGGAGAGTGCGGCAAAACTTCTCGTTTTATAGCGACTTTTGCATCGTAGCGGCACTTATCACAATATAGACAGTCCATCTGGTCTTTCGCAGTAAGACCGAATTCACATCTGCCGAATCTTTTTGCTGGCACGTACCGCTTAAGTATCACGACATTGTTAAACAATGAAAGAAAAGCCCCCACCGGACACAGATAACGACACCAGAAGCGAGTATAAAACAGCGAGCCTATCAGAGTTACCCCAATTATCAACACAGCTGCCAAACTGAAAATATCTCTAAACAATGTTGCCAGCCAAAAACTTATTTTATTGCTCGCAAAAATTTCTATGAGCGGGTCTGCTACAAGTGTCGTTCGGTCCTTGGAAATAAAAAATACCATTATCAAAACAAAAAGAACTACGTATTTGATAAACCTAGCCTTTTGCATCCTTTCCACCGGCATCGCTTCCTTAAATCTCCCGGGAACAATATAGCCGAGCAGCTCCTGCGCGGCGCCGAATGGGCAGATATAGCCGCAATAGACATTCCCGAAAAGGATAACCAAAAGCGGCACTCCTACAACAAGCAAAAATGCACCTGTCAAACCAACAGCGGGCCCGTGCAACGAAAGTACGGTCGATGTTTGCTCACTGGAATACTGGGCATTCAAAACAATGCCGCCAACCACAACGTTGATCGTAAGCACCCCCAATCTACTCCAAAATCCGCCACGGTAGATTACAATTAAGACAAGTACCAAAGCACCTATCAAATACATGCCCTGGGCGTCGGGCAAATAGCGCGCCCGGTGGGCCTTTTCTTCGACATCCGCTTGGACAGGACGCCCGAGAATTTGCGAAGCGAACCGATGTCCCGATATCTGTAACGCTGAAATAATGGCCTCAGAGCTTACGGTCGCACCGCTTACTGCGTGAACATCAGAGAAGGGATCACCAGCAAATAGTTGATGCTCGTTGAGTTCTCCTCGCCATTGACTGAGCAGTTTGAGGTAACCGGGCGTTTCATTTGACCGCACTATATGGAAGTTAATCAATTTTCCGGCAGGATCCACATAAACAGCAAGATTCATCTTACCTCCAAAACCGCGAACTTCAGGTGCCAGCTCCCCTGAGCTGAAGATGTATCCAGCCACTTCTTCGGGTTCCTCATACACTTTAAAGTAGTTTATCCGCCTGCCTGTTTCGCCGCTGGCCACTACCTGTTCAAGACTTGCCTGAGCAGCTAAAGCTTGAGCTGTGTGTTGCGGCAGTAAAGGCCGCAAGCGTGCGCCGGCGGCAGCAAGCAGGTTCGAGCACAAAACAACGGATAGGCCAATACCAAATAAGATGTAGCCAAGCCTGCGTAATCTAAAAGCGGGCGTTGCCAAAAAGCAAATCTTCTCAGGTTTGTAAATCTTTAAAGCGGCGGCGGGTATATTGACCAGCATCAAGAGAACAAATACAGACAGCGTTGTCTTGGCTCCCAACACAGGAACAAGAATAAGGCCAGTTATTAATCCCCCCACTGAGGCTCCGAGATGGTCGGCTGTTTCGAGCTTGCTGCCGGCTGTGCCTGTCTCAAGGCCGGCATCAGTAAGTTGGCTCGCCGCTAGCGGAAAATAGCTGCCGGCGCACAAACCACAGAGAACAAACGCAGCTCCAAAGACTACATGCGTCCATTCCTCAGCCGGCCAAAAGGCAATTGTCGCAAGGATTGCTACCTGTGCAGCCATTACTGCAAATAACAATACCTCCGGCCGAATCTTCAAAGTCTCTTTTTCTCCGCCTTTTACGAGCAAATACCTGATTACAATTGCACCGATGGTCAAACCCACCATAAACACAGAAGAAATGACTCCGATGTGCAGATATAGCGACCCAAACCGTGTCTGGTACAGGTACATCAGGTCAATTACTACACCAATCGCGACCCAGCCGGCTGAGAAAACCAGAAACGTACTGTCAAAACTGGATTTACTGCCTTGTTGTGGCGTGTTCAAAATATATGCAATGCGCAAGCCGGCGAAGACCAAAATGGGGATAAAAAATGCAAACACCCCGGCCAACGCCAAATACTTAACAAATCTCGTAACCGGTGCTTCTGATTGTTTAGCCGCAAGCAATAAACTATACAAATGCGTCAGGGGCCTAAAGTCGCGATTAACTAATAAGCTCTCAGGTAAATCCGCGGCTGAGTAGTGCTCAAGCACCTTAGCAGCGCGTCCCGGCAAATAAACGGAAAGCAAACCGTCAGCAGGAAAAACGTCTGTTCCGCCCTCTATCCCCGCAAACCTCTCTCGCAAAGTACCCGGTTCGCCGGTAAGCGTCTCAGAATCAGACGCAATAAACCACGTCTCCTCACCGGGTGTTAGAACAAGCTGTGAGAAGGCTTTCTCAAGCGTCAGTTTCGTCGAGGCACCAAGGTTAATTAGCTCAGTGCCCATTATGTTTTCACCACCCGCCATCCGCACCGCCAAAATACCGTCAGGCCGCAGCGCCTCTTTAACTTGCTGATAAAATTCAACCGTGTAATACCGGTTCAGAACAGAACTCGTCGCTTCGGGCAGATTCAGGATTACTATGTCATAATATCCTTTCTCCTCAGTGAGCATCGAGCGCACATCACCGCCAGCGCGATAAAATCGCCCATCGTTAATCTTAAGCTCCAACGGTATATACCTCTCCACCTCCTGCGCATATTCATTGTCACAATGCGCCCAAACCACGCGCTCAATTTGTGGCAAACGCAGCAATTCCCGGCACAAACCCAAACCCGAGCCGATGACAAGAACCCTCTCGGCACCAGGATTTTGGCACAGACTAAGAGCTGCTATCTGACCTGCCGTACTTTCGTCAGGCAGCGCTTCGCAAACACTTCCCTCCCGGATAACCAACCATTGACCTTGATACATTCCGTAGAGATACTCGGCCTGAGCGGTTTGAAATGAACCCTTCAAGGCTTCGCTTGGAAGTAGTTTTGTCCATTTTACGGTACGGACATAACCCATCAAAGTCTTATCAATTCGGACAGTTAGGCAAGCCAGTAAGCAGATGGGTATCAAAAACGCAAGTCCAGCGATGGGCTTACAATATCTCTTTAGCGGCGTGTCATCGCATAGTCTAATCTTGGCAAGTGCCGCGCAAAATACCGATGCGGAAAGAACAAAACCAAGTATAAAGAAAATCCTTGCCGGACTTACACCGAGCGATAGAAGAAAGGTTACACCGAGCCCGCCACAAAAACTGCCCGCCGCTTCAAGGATATACACACGAGAGACAACAAGTTTCTCGTCCCTTTGCACCCATCGACAGGCAAGGGGAAATAGCATCCCTGTTAAGACACTGACCGGCGCGTTAACTAATATTGATAAAAGTAGAATAGTCCGTATGGGCAGCAGTGCATAGGATTCGACCCCCACAAGCTCACGCGCCTGAATAATCAATGTCAGTCCTAAAATAAAGGCCGGCAGATACGCCAGATACAGAAATTCTATATTCTTCAGCAAGCTCTCGGCGATGGCCCGTGCCTTGTAAATGAATATCGCTCCCAGGCCAACCCATAAAAACCACGAAGCAAAGAATATCCCTACGCTTATGTCGTTACCTTCAAAGGTAGTGATGAACTCTCGGAAAAGCAAAGTCTGGGCTGCGATAGTAAAGAGGCCGTAACTAAATATCAGCAGACGGCGGGCGAACTTCATTTCTCTTCACCAAACACATCGGCCTGAAAAACCAGAAAGTTCGCACCCTCCTTCCATGCATCACCAGCCAGTCCCGCCTTCAAAGACAGTTGTGTGAGCATCTGATTTACATGCCAGCCCTGCTCCGGGGCAACCTGAGGCAAAAACACAGCTGAGCGACCGTCTTTATTCAACACAACACCGTCTATTCCGATTCTAATCTCCTCCGATGAAGCAATGGGCTTGGGTGCTGTCAGTGCCGATATCTCAATCATAATATCATTGCATTCTGCTCTCGTCACCGGCAGAAAACGTCTGTCGTTGACACCGGCGTTGATGGCGTTTGTAATAACCGACTTATATAAAGGCTGTCGCGGAAAAATATCACCTATACAGCCCCTCAGCCGATGATTCTTTTTCAGCGTTACAAAAGCCGCACGAGCGCACCCAATCTCATCACTGATTGTTATACCTAATTCCGATGCCTGAGGAGATCTTCGCTTCTCCAGAAAATGAACTAATGATTGGCGTGCTAATGACAGAAGCTGCTTCTTATCTTCCTCACTCAACTCCGGATCATCCGCCTGCGGTTCAATCGCCGGGTGGTTTCCCCACCTGCCCGAAAAAACCACTGAAAGATAACTGACTGAGTTGCTAAAATCACCCGTCAACTCACCACTGGTTGCGTAGTTCGCAAGTCGGGCTTCAACGGGTCCTTCCAACATCGAAAGCAATATCGCAACCGGCACAAAACCGCATATCGTCACGCCGGTCCGCTTCTTATATTCTAAAAAGCCCTTGGCGTCCACCGCAGCTATATGCTCGTATGCCCCCATATCAAGCTTCTTGATTTGCTCAGGTATGTTTTCTCTAAAAGGGATATAACCGTAGTTTACTCCATAGTGGACAAAATCCGAACTTGCGATAACGAGAGTATCACTGTCAATCAAACTGCTCAAAATGGCTCCGACTTTGTTAATTGTCTCTAACGAACATCTTCCGGCAACAATCGGAACAAGTCTGAATTCCCCGGCACTGTATTGCAGTAGTGGTATCTCTATCTGCACACTGTGCTCATACTTATGTGCCCTTGGTACGTTCCTGAACATCGGATATTTCAGAAGCTTCTCGATAAATTCCACATCTAACGGTATCTCTCCAAGTGGTGTTTCGTAATGGCTTACTCTCGGGACACTCAACACCTCTTCCATAGGCACGCGATGACTTGGCCCAATAACAACAACTCGCTTATACTTCTTGTTAGTTGTCTTGAGTCCAAAAGCCGCCGTCTGCCCGGAATATTGATACCCCGCGTGCGGAAGGATAAGGGCGATAACATCTTCTATAGGCTCGACATCAGCCTTCCGGAAAAAGCCCCCGATTTGTTCCCTAAGAATTGCAGCGTCGGCCGGATACCATCCACCTGCAAGCGACGAACGAAGAACCGACTTGGCTAACTTCGCAGGCTCTATCCTTTCCGGCTTCGCTGCTTCTTTAACAACGGAGACGGGCTCTGGTTTATATGTTCTTCGCAAAAGTAACCCTAAAGCAACCAGTAAAACTGCTGCCGACCACAGCAGAAGTTTTTTGGCAAATGGCTTCCTGAACTGCCTGCCCATATCAACCACTCCACTTACCTTGGTTATTAACATCCTCTAAAGGTCTTAAAGGTCCGGGATACTTTTTGAGCCGAGCCGCCCATATGAATTTACACGGTGCCGCTTTCTTACCCAGCCACACAACACCCAAAACTATCGCTGAACCTGCTTTTAGCAATCTCTGAACGAATTTTCTGCGCGTCATTTCCAAACCCCGTATATTTCTTTGCCGCAATCCGAACACCTGCCTTCTTTCAGCCTGTTCTTCAAAATTGTATAGCCACTGCGCTCAATCAGCAGTCCCTTGCACGCCGGACAATATGTGTTCTGGCCGACCTTGTTGCGGATATTGCCTATATAGACGTAGTCCAGCCCCTCGCTCATCGCAATCTCTCGTGCCATGTCCAACGTCCTTGGCGAAGTCGCCGGCAAATGCCGCATCTTATATTTAGGAAAGAATCGGGAAAAATGCAGTGGTGTCTCCCCGCCGAGGTTCGATTTTATCCAGTGGCAGAGTTCCCGTATTTGTTCAGGCTTATCATTCAGTGTCGGAATAATCAGGTTCGTTACCTCAACAAGTATCCCGCTTGCCTTGGCCGTAATGAGAGCGTCTTGTACCGGCTTCAAAGTCCCTGAACAAACCTGCCGGTAAAAATCCTCCGTCATCCCCTTCAAGTCTATATTCGCCGCATCCACATATTCAAGCAATCGTTTCCATGGCTCTTCACATACATACCCAGCTGTCACAAGAACATTTCGTATACCGGCCCTGCGGGCTAGCTTCGCCGTGTCATAAGTGTATTCATAAAAAATTATCGGGTCGGTATATGTATACGCCAGCGAAAGACAACGCTGTTTTATTGTTAAATCAACAAGTTTTTCAGGTGACAAAACATAAGCCGGGTTGTCCTCCGGATTAGCCTGCGATATCTCCCAGTTCTGGCAGTTTCTGCAGTGAAGGTTACAGCCAACCGTTGCAATTGAAAGAATCTTGGTGCCGGGTAGAAAATGGAAAAGCGGCTTTTTCTCCATTGGGTCAGGGTGAATCGAGCAGGGGTGCCCATACACAACGGTTCGCAATACACCGTCAACATTTACCCTCACCCGACATTCGCCGCTTTGCCCGGGCTCAATCATACATTTCTTTGGGCATAGCTCGCATTGAACCGTCAATTAAAGCCTCACTTCCTGCTTATACCATCCGGCAAAAAACCTGTCACAATAACCAATTATGCAGTGTTCAACATATTTTGACTGCTGAGCCAAACCGTACCAGCGGCTTATTCTATTATAACAGATTCTTACCTAATCCGGGTGGCAATATCAAATCAGTTCCGCCCCAGTCTCAGGTATCCAGCCCTCGCTGCCGTCGAAAAGCATTATATGGAACCAACCCGGCCGCCGCTCAAGCAAATCAAACTCCGTCCCCGAATGCAGCGGGGCCTTGAAGCTCGCGGGGTAATTTTGACCATCTCCCTGCCGGGCGACAACCTCTTCGGCTGTAATAACGCCACAAACCATCCTCGTCTGACTGCGAGCGTCTAAAACAACAGAGACAATAAAACAGACCAGCAAAATACCGCAAATAGCCGCCGCAGTGGTTCCCGTAGCAGTCCGGCCAAACCATACCATTACTGTAAAGATGATACAAACGATGGCAAAAAAGACGCACGTAACTACAAATTTGGTCTTAATGGAGAAATCATAATGCCAGAAAAACAAAGTCTGCAAAACACGTTTCTCAGTTTCCAGCTTAACCTTGTCTATTCGCCTGCTGCGCGCAAAAGACAGATTCTTTTGAATGTTTGCATCGGCGCCATCCAGTCTCTCAGCCCGACGATAATTTAAAATCGCCTTGCCAAGTTCTCCCTTGAGCAAATATGCATTCCCAAGGTTATAATAAAGCTTGGCGTTCTTTATTTCACTGTCATTTATGATTTTTTCGTAGCAAAGTACTGCCGTCTCGTAGAGCCTTTCGGCTTGGTCCGGGTCCTTGGTAATGGAATTTGCACTTCGGAACGCTTCGTTTGCTTGATTGAAAAGTGAGTGTATCTGCTCCGGCGAAAGCCGGTCTGTCGCTCCAGCCATAGACTCAAATAAAAGCGAACCAATTAGTACGACCAGAAAGTGTCTGACATTCATTTCTTAGACTTCTTTTCGATACTGCGAACAAGTGATACTACTTCTTTGATTTGAGCGGCCTCGATATTGATCTCGATGGATGCGTAATGCGTCGCTTCGCACTCTGATACAATATCCCTGAATCTTTCCGCGGTCTGCTCATCTTGTGTGGCAGAGACTATTGTTTCATGACAATCATCGGCGGTAAGCGACCCGGTGGTTCTATCAAAGCGCTCACCGAGATATTGCTTCATCGTCCCAACAAGTAACTTACACCGCTGTCGGGAGTTCGCAGATACGACCCTCTTTAGCTGTCGAACGGCTTTGCCACACGCCTGCCGCCTGCGCTTCATCGCCTTTTTTTCAGGAGTCGTGTGCGTAGAAAGCTTAATCAGTGTGCTCAATACAAGCCCGGCCAAAGGCATCCCCCAAAGCACCGCATACCCCGGACTAACCACGGCCCCCAGCGGCGAGAAACCCTTGCCTCTTAAAACATCAAGGCCTTCGTAATTCGCTGAAAGCCCCTTCTTTATCGCCTCAACCTCCTTGTTTATCGGCGCAAAGTCCCGGCCTTCCAAATCCGCGCCCGTCAGTATTTTAGTCGGTGCAACTTCCAGTTTAATCGCCTCGGTTTCTGCAACTATATACTCCCCCTTGTCCGGGTTGAAAAACGCCAGCGGAATTGGCGGTATCGCAGTCACCTTGTCGTTATTGGCTCGTATCGTTTGTGTAAAGACTTTGAATCCGTCTTCGATGCTTGGAGATGCCCGCTGCGACGGAATCTTAAAGTTCTCCGCCAGTTCAGGAATTTGCTCAAGCGCAGGCCACTGCACGGGTTTTAAGTACTTACTGCCCCCGACTTTAACGGTCAGCGTAATTGGATCACCCACATTAATATTAGTCGGCGTCGCTGACGCCGAAATCATATAACGTCCGACCAAACCATAAAATTGCACCGGCGTACCATCTTCAGGCAAAGGCAGTACCGCAAGCTCTATAGGGGCCGAGCTTACCATAAAACGCTTGTACTCGCTTCGCGAACGAAAAAAATCACCAAAGAAACGGTCACGTGACCGCACCCGGCCGACCGCCACATCTGCTGAAACACTTGTTGGCTCGATTTGTAGCCTACCCGCGCGCTTCGGGATAATAATCTTGCTGAAAGAAAGCAGGTAAGAGTCCCTGCCTTTATGAACTGCGCGACCTTGAGTGACATATACTGGTTCCGGTATTGCCGTACTTAGACGGAATTGTTTGGCACGAGGGTCGATAACATCCGGGTCTTCAAAGTAAAAGAGGGCGCTATTAAAAACAGGAACGTTGAACTGAGGGTCACTAATATCAGCTGAGTAGTAAAAGTTAACCACCATCATAACCGGCTGACCAACATAACATTGTTGCTCTGATAGTTTAACTTCAAGGTCCAGCTTGTCAGTAGTCCCGGGCTTTAGAATGTTTACTTCCACCGGATTCGTCTGATAGGTCCTCCCGTCAAGAGCAACTGTCACCGGCGCTAGCTGTATCCGTCCCGCTTCGGCCGCTACAAGCAAATAGCTCATTACATACCGCTTAACGATGCTTCTCGTTGTCCTGCCGTTTACAATGCTTATCGAAGTCTGCGAGAGGTCCCTGTTACCCGCACTTTTCGGACCATATTGTGCTAACGGCGTCAGGTTGACTTTCCCCGGTTTATTTTCTCCATCAATGATGACATGGTATGTAAAACTCTCTCCAACATAAATATCTCTTGATGAATCAACCTGCGCAAAAACTGTTACCTGTGCCGAAGCGGAGCCTGACATGACCGCTGATACAGCAAAACAAACAGCAATATTTATCGTAAATGCTTTCATACTACCAGTCTTTTTCAACTTTTTGCCAGCGGGCCCTCTGCAGCAGCTGTCTTTCCTTTCTCTGACGCTGTTCCTTATCAAGTATTTCCTGTGCAGTCGCATCAGGAGCATCGGCCTTTTGCTGCTCTTGCTTTTGCTCACCCTGCTCATCTTGTCCCTCATTCGGGTCCTGTTCACCCATTTGCTGAGATTGGTCCTGCTGTGCTCCTTGTTGGTCCTGACTTTGCTGTTGCTGCTGTTGTGATTGATTAGGGTCCTGTGGCTGGTTTGGGTCTTGTTGTTGTTTCTGTTTGTTCAGCTGGTCGATAATGTCTTTTATAATCAGCCTGGCAACTTCAATATTCTTCGCTGCTTTCTCATTTTCTGGCTCAATATCCAATACGCCCCGCCAAAAAACGATGCTCGTTTGTAAATTCTCTAGCGCCCTCTGCAGATTAGAATCTTTCTGTTTCATTCCCTGTTGGAAATAGCTGTTGCCGAGATTGTACTTGGCCTTGGTCACCAGTTTCATATCCTTGCTCTCGGCTGCAACTTCTCTGTACAAATCTTGCGCCTTCGCGAGGTCATCCAGTCGGTAGTAACTGTTCCCCTTATTGAATCTCGGCTCCAAAGCCTGTGGCTCGTCAATAAGAACCTCATTGTATTTGTTGATTGCCTCGCTGTAATTGCCCCGGCCGTATAGCTTGTTCCCATCTTGCAGCGAAACCCGCGCTGGCTCTCCCCAAACCTGTTGCATCAGCCCCAAAACAAGCAACACCACTATAATTATTTCAAGCTTTCTTACGTTCACTTATCAGCGCCTCACAAATAATAAGTCCAATGCCTAACGCCAGAAATATCTGGAATTTCTCATCATATCTCATCATTGTCACCGATTCCAGTTCGCGTTTCTCTGCTGAGTCGATGAGTTTGGTGTAAATTTCCCCTAAATCCAAAGTCGTCCCCGGTTCAACCGACAAATACTTGCCGCCGTCTGTTGCATAGACAACTTTGCGCAGCGTATCTGCATCAAGCTTCGACCAGACTTCCGCACCGTTATACTTCAAAAACGTCTTCCTGCCGTCCGCCTCCGTAATCGGAATCCGCGAACCTTCTGCTTCATCACCCAGCCCGATTGCAATTATTCTTATCCCCTCCGTTGTCGCCTTTTCAGCAGCCTGCTCAGGAAAACTCTCATGGTCTTCACCGTCAGTAATCAATATTACATCTTTGTATTCACGGCTCTGCCTGTCGAACACCTCTTCAGTGGCCTTGCGAATCGCATCACCTATCATTGTGCCGCCTCTGCTGGTGCTCTCAGTCGATATATCAGCCAGAACCATTCTAACAAAAGCATAATCCTGCGTCAGCGGGCACTTAACCGAAGTATTGCCCGCAAACGTAACAATACCGATCCTATCACCCTTAAGTCTTTCCAGCAGGTCCCTCACCGCTATCTTCGAACGTTCGAGCCTGCTCGGCTTGATATCTTCTGCCAGCATCGACCTGGACGTATCCAATAATATGACTACATCTCTGCCTATTCGTTTGATTTTCTGAGCTTGTGGATTCCATTTCGGTTCGGTCAATGCTGCCACAATAGTCACAAAAGCGGCGATTAGCAAAAACGCCTTGAATACTTGCTTTTTCAAACTCACCGACGTGTTGATTTTTTTGAGCATCTCGTTACTGGCCAATACCCTGAGTGCCCTGGCCTTTCGCCAAAAGCACCATACGTAAGTCGGCAACAGCACCACCGGCACCGTAAATAACAGCCACAATGCTCTGTCATTTCCAAGGTTCATAATTGCTCTTGTCAATACCTCACGGTATCTTGCGAAATACTGTGCAACCTGCTAACATCCCCAAACCCAACACCAAAAGTGCTCCCAGCGTCCAGGGACCAAAACGCTCGGCATACTGCGTATACTGAATAGATTTGACTTCAGTCTTCTCGAGGCTGTCGATTTTTTCGACAATCCCCCTGAGGGCCTTTGCATCATCCGCCCGGCCGTAAAACCCGCCCGTCCTTTCCGCAATCGCCTTGAGCAAACGTTCATCAAGGTCTTCCCGCGTCGGCATCTTGAACGTTCCCATCATCGTCTGAATGGTTGTGTACGCCTGGGCAGAACCAATCCCGACCGTATATATTTTTATGCCCCATTCCTTCGCTAATTCAGCTGCCTCCAGAGGGTCATATTCACCCATGTTATTCCGCCCGTCTGTCAATAAAACAATCACCTTGCTCTTTATCTTAAAGCCGCTCTCCTCAGAGCTGCCCGAGAGCTCCTCATCGTCTAATCCTAACTGTGTTCGTCTCTGCTCAATTTCCTCTTCAGCCTTTCGCAGCCGGGCAGCCGCTAATCCAATCGCGTCACCAATCGCAGTACCATCCTCGCTGCGAAGCCTCACAATCTCCGTCTTTTTCAAAAACTCAAGTAGTACATTATGACTGTGTACCAGAGGACACATAGTATCAGCATACCGGGCAAACGTAACCAGCCCTATAAGGTCACTGCTCCTGCCGCCCAACTCCTTCTCGTCTCCCCCGATAAAGTCGGAAAGAACCTCTTTAACGACTCCCAAGCGGTTCAGCTTCTCGCCATAATAATCCATCTCCGTCTGCATACTGCCTGAGCGGTCGACAACAACTTCTATTGCCACTCCCTCGGTGGATATTTCCGACAGTACCGTTCCTTTTCGCGGACGGGCAAGGGCAATTATCAATAGACCCAGACACACCCACCTTGCCGCTGTCAGCAATGGCCTCAGCCTTAGCCGCCACGAGACAAGACAACCTTTCACATTCGTCAGGCTCGGAAATCTCACCGCCGCAGTCCGCCTCCTTCGAACCGTCAGATATACCATGACCGGCAGAACTAAAAGTAACAACAATGCCCACGGAAAATACAACTGCATTTATACGCTCCCAACTTCTATGGTTTCTTCCCTCTCGACCCTCTCTGTTACGTCAATCTTCCGCTCGTCAGACTTGGTTTTCTCTATAAAATCCTTGACCAAATCGAACGTTCGCTGAATCTGCTCACTCGTCGGGTTGTATTTTGCAAACTTTACAAGGTCACAATGCTTTAGAAACTCTCCCACGCTTTCCTTGTCGGATGCAGAAAGGATATCCGTCCATTGAAGCTCAACCAGAAATTCTTCAGTAGTTCTCTCCGGTGCCCGTAACTTGAAACGATGTTCGATATAATGCCTGAGAATATCGCTGATGCGTTCGTAAAATTCCTTCAATTTTCCCGCATTTACCAGGTCATCTTTGACCAAAGCCCGCAGACGCTCATATGCAATCTCGTGAGCGGGTTTGAAGATTCTGATAAGTTTGTCCAAGCGTCTCCGCCGCAAATAATACCACCCGGCCACAGAAGCGCCAATAACACCCACCGAGCCGAGTACCCAAAACCACAGGTATGAAGCCTGCTGGGGCATCTCGACAACATCTTCAATATCCACTATCACCAACTCTCCCCGCTGCTCACCCAAAAGGGAAGTAACCTCAACATCTATTGGCTCAGTCGTAAGTTCATATTGCTTTTCTTCCACATCATTTGGCTCATGAAATTCAAACGTAAAGGCCGGCACTGCGTAGGTCCCCGACAAAAAAGGCTCAAGCCGATACCTGTATGTACTGACAACATTGTTGTTTGGGTCAAGCTTATTACCTAAATTATCCCAATCGACAATCCCAAAACTCTCGAGTAACTTGTCGACCTTCGGCATCTGCACCTCATAATTCCCCTCAATTGTCGCTTCCAGTTCCAGCAGAACAGTCTCCGCTATGGTCATCTTGCCCTTGTCAAGCCGCACATGAACAGTCAACGGCCCGCGCTCATACACTTTATCAATTTCAAATTCCACCTTCTCCGATTTAGTAGCCGTGCCTTCTTCACAACCTGCGCACGCCAAAAGCAACCCCCAGCAAACAAGCGAAGCTAAAACGATACAGTTTTTCGCTGAATTTCCCGTCATACTCTTTGGCGCAACTCCCTATTCTCCCATCCCTGAAGATGCGTCTCCAGATTCGCCTTGTTCTTTTGTCATAAGGGTGGATGTGTGGATGATGACATTATATTTGTCCATCATTTGCTCTATATACTCCTGCTGGACATCTTGCCGTTTTCTACTGACAAGCGTGGTCATAACCTGCTGCCTGACTTCATCGAAACTCTTTTGTCGCGCTGTTGTCACTTCCTCGACCTTGACAATCTCCCATCCCTTTTCTGTTTCCACCGCCTCATCCAGCACAGAAGGCCCATCTGCAGAGAATATCTTTTCGTTGACTTCTTCCGACTCACCAATTATCGGTACGTAGGAACCCTTGCTGACTTCCGTATCAATTTTGCCGCCGTTTTCCCTTGTGCTTTCGTCCATTGAGAACTCTTTTGCCAGTTTGCCGAAATCCTCCCCGTCCTTAATGCGCCCCATCAGCTCATTCGCCCGCGCCTTGTCATCAACGAGTATATGACTTATTCGTGCCTTGGCCGGTTCTACGTACTTGTCTCTATTTGCCTCGTAATATGTTTGGAGGTCCGTTTCTGTAATATTGATTTTGGCCGCAAGCTGCCGATTCATCAGATGTTGGCTCAAGACCCCGCGGGCCAGCTCGCCAAGAAGCTTCTTAACTCCGGCTTCCTCCCCCAGTCCTTCCTCCAACGCCCGTCGGTACAGAATTTCCTGAGCCAGCCAGCCCTGTAAGAATTGCCCCCTGACCTCTGCGCTTCTGTACCGTTTGAGCATCTCCTTCTTTTGTTCATTAAGCTGCTCAACTGATATAAATTCCGCCATCGGCTCCAGTTGATTATCAATATTATCTTCAATTATAGCGTCAAGGTCGGCTTCTGTTATCTTCTCGGCGCCTATCTCGGCAACTATTTTTCCTCCCGCATGGTTAGTTCCCTCCAAACTTGTCCGGTCCATCAATTCATACCGTAGAGCTGAGAACTTTCCAAGTTTTTCAAAACACTCTTTTATGTGTGAGTTAATCTGAGCTTCTAATTCATCAAGCTTCGCAACGGTTTCGCTTCGATAGTAATACTCAATGGCCTCGTCAAAATGGTTAGCCTTCTCAAGCAACGTGCCAATTTCAAACAGTACCTTCGCACGTTCCACATCCCCCACGTTACGCCCGGACACGTAATCCTGCCAGACCTCCACCGCTCGCGTGTACAGATTCCGCTGGGTCAGCTTTGCTGCTAACTGCTTGATTTGCTCGGCAGAAAGACCGTGAACTTGCGTCTCAAGCGTAGGCCCTTGACGTCGCAGCACTGTGAGCAAAT
>CAZENQ010000068.1:0-15879 GCA_964513655.1 uncultured Pirellulales bacterium
TGCGACACTTTCCTCCAAGATATACACTAGTTTAAATAGTGTATATTGCGCGCCGGCCCCAACTCCGCCACTCCTTCGCCCCTCCAAACCCCCCATTTTAACGCTAAATTTTTCGTAAATTTTCAAACGTTTTACACATTTCGCACACTTATTCGAGCGCAATTCCACCCCTTTTTGTAAGTTTCTATTCACTTTTTGTAATTTTTCACACTTTGAAACACTTTTAAAAACCCCCAATCCCCGTTTTTCGCCCAAAAACAAGGGTGACCCCGCACCTGACAAATTCCCAACCCCCATTTTTAACCCAAAATCAAGGCTGCAATTCCTTCTGCCCTCTCACTTCTCACTTGAAATCCCACGCCCTTAATAACTCATTGATGCGCAATAGCTTGCGCCAATTTATCCCGGCCCTTATCTATCCACTCCGACTTACGCTGAATCATCTTCAAAAAACCCAACCCGCTCAAATGACCAAAAAATCCCGTCGCCGCCACCGGCAGTATCGCCTCCGCTATCATCGTCTCTATCATCAAATCCAGCAGCGAATCCAACCTATCTCCTTGTATATCAATGACTTGCCGATACCCACTCAGAAACTGAACAAGCTTCGCCTGGTCAAGATAATCCGGCCAATCTGACGGATTGGGCCGATTACCTACTATCGAAAACTGAAGCATTCCGTTCGCCAGGTCAGTTACCCTCGGAGCCAGCTTTACAGAGTCAAAATCAAGCACTGCAGTAAGTTTACCCTCGTTAAAAAGCATATTTCCAGGGTGCCAGTCACCGTGCACAACCTGCTCGCGCCACGAATCGAACCCAAGCTCGCTTATACGAACGCTAGAAGCGTTATAAAGGACCATCAATGCCTCGGCCGTCTGTTGCAGTTTCTTGCCCGGTGTGGCACCTTTTTGCGTTCCGGTCGTTCTCAGGTGCCTGCGAACGATGGTCGAATCGTGGAAACTGCCCTTCGGCAGATTGGTCTGGCTGGCAAAATCAGTCAAATACTCGTGAAATCTGGCCAATTGCCTGCCAGTATCAACAGTGGCCTCGGCTGAGCCGTCGTAGCGATAGCCGGTAACGAACTGGAAAAGCTCGTAAATGTGATGGTTTAGCTGCAGTACCGTATCATTCTGGTCGCGGGTAGTAACGAGGTTGGTAACGGGAAAATCCTTGCCCACCAGGTGATTCTGGACAGCGTGCGCAAAGTTGACGCGGTAAAGGTCGTCTTTTCCCTTCGGCCGGCGCTTCAAAAGGAACTTGCCCTGCTCGGAGATAATGACCATTTTCGGTGCGCGCCTGCTGCCTGCGGTTAGGTGCTTTACCTGATGGATTACACCTATGTCGTAATGACTGAGGACCTGTGCGAGTTCCTCTGACGAAAAATGTGCGCCGCCTCTGGGCATAAATCTTTGCTCCAAAACGTGGTAATTTCAGAAAATAGCAGCCGTCGCGTAATAATTGCGGCTGAGGTCGGATTAGTCAATGAAAATATGGCTAAATGCTTTCGCAGCAATGATTTTAATTTATTTTGAGGTGTCAAATGTCGGCAGGCTAAGACAAAAGGAGAATGATGACCAAAACTAATATTGCCGAAAGCGCACCTAAAACAAAGACCGCGATGCGGTAATTTGTAACGGTATCTTCTCTGTAGGCCTGCTCCTCGTCCTCTACAGCCGCACCAACTTCAAGCTGTTCCAGCATGGAAACATCGAACCTTTTGTGGGCCCTTATGGGCGGCTGGCCATCCCGAACAGTTATCAAATCTTCAAGAAGTTCCTGGACGCTGTTGTAGCGGTCTTCTTTATTCTTGGCCATCATAACTTCGATGACTTCGGAGACTCCGGCGGAGAGGGCAGTGTTTATATGGTCCGGCGGAATAAGCTCCTCTTTTAGATGCTTTCTCATGACATCGGATGGGTCATCGGCCATAAAGGGCACCCGGCCGGTGACCATGTGGTAGAACGTAGAGCCGAGGCCGTAGATGTCGGCCCTTTCGTCGATGTCGATTTTGCCTCGGATTTGCTCGGGCGCGATATAATAGGGCGTGCCGTAAGCTTTGCCTGCCTCGCTCTTGGCGGCTTCCAGATCGGTGGTTTCGCGGGCCAGACCCATATCGGCGAGTTTCACCACGCCGGCAGTGTTTATCATTATGTTCTTGGGCTTGACGTCGCGGTGGATAAGTCCGACGGAGTGGGCGTGAAGGAGTGCACGAGCGACCTGAATGACTATATCGAGGGCCTCCTCCTCGCCGAAAACCTTACCTTCCGAGAGGTCATCGTACAAGGTCTTTCCTTCGACATATTCCATGACGAAATAGTGATAGCCGCCTGCCTCGCCGACATCGAAGGCCTGTACTATATTGTTGTGGTTTAGTTTTGCGGCGGCCTGACCTTCTTTGTAAAAACGCTCCACGTATTCGGGATTTTCGGTGAAACGCTTGGGCAGGACCTTTATTGCGACAGTGCGGTTGAGACTTAACTGCTTTGCCTTGTAGACGATGGCCATTGCGCCGGCGCCGAGCTTGCCGAGTATTTTGTAGCCTGGGATCTGGTGGGCGGCGGCCTTGGTTTCCTTGATGCTCTTTTTTAGCCTTTCGGCCTGCGTGTTGGTGAGGTAGCCGAGGTTAATCATGAGGTCTTTGAGCATTACGGGGGTATCTTTGCGGCGGGATTTGAGCTCCTCAATTGAGCGGCCCAGTTCTGCGTCCGTGCAGAGGCCGAACTCTACGGCCATTTTGCCGAATACCGTGTCGTAACTTGTTTCGTCCTTTGGCATTAGCGTTCTCGCTGATTCTGCTGGCACGACCTCCTGAACGGCCGGTCCGTCGGCTGGTGCGGATCCATAGGGATAATACTCCAAAACCGCTAATTATGTTTCAAATAAAAGGGTTGTCAAAGAAAAAATGTCCGTCTATTGAGGTAAAATCGACTTTTTTGGGGTGTGGGTTTAGCGGTTTCGGGGTGGGTATTTGCGCAAATCTGCGCAAGTTTTCACACCAAGCGCGCAAGTTTGTTCAAAAAGGCGCGCTACAACGTTTGAAAACATTAGAAAACACTCGCAAAACGCTCAAAAGTGTGAAGGAAGCTTACAAAAACATGTGCCTTTTGAGGGATTTTTTTTGACTGGCGCCGCGCGAATTTGCGGTTTGGCTCGGCCGGCTACGTGGCTGGGAAAGACTCAAAACTCCAGACCCAAGACACAAGAGTGGATATGGCCTCGTAACTGGTGCAAAGGTGCTGAATCTGATGTGAAGATGAGAGTTGCGGGTTGAGTGGGAAGGTTCGTGGTTGGCAGATGGGGGAGTAAATCATGGCGTTCAAGATGCCAAGATTCAAAGTGAAAAATAGAGCCGAAATTGGGCTAAAAGAGGGGGTACAGGGTATTTTCGCCCCCGAAATCAGGAATATCCCAATGACCAAAAAAGTTCATCGAGTGTATATTATAAATAGGATTATAGGACGTATAGGCCTTAAAGATTAGGCCTGCAAGATTAAAGGGCAATTATGAAATGATTTTGCAATTGCTCAAAAAGCAGAGGCGGCAGATACTAATCGATATCGATACGCAAAGAGATTTTCTATTAGGCTGCGGCAGCGCATCTGTAAGGAACCACAAGAAGGTCCTGGCGAATGTTCGGAGGGTAATGGCATGGGCAAGACACAGCGATGTGCGGATAATCTCGACGTGCGAGGTCCATCGGAACAATAACGGCTACAGCGCGACAGACTACTGTCTTGACGGTACGCCGGGGCAAAAAAAGATACGGTACACGATACTGAGCAAGCGTGTGAGCTTTGCGGCGGACAGCAATACGGACCTGCCGGTAGATTTGCTGTGGCGGAACAGACAGATTATCTTTAACAAGCGGTGCGCGGACCCGTTCGAGGAACCCCGGATAGAGAGAGCGCTTAGCGAGGTGGAGGCAGATGAATTTATTGTGATGGGGGCAGCAGCGGAGGGTGCCGTAAAGGCAACAGTATTGGGGCTGCTGCGCCGAGGAAAGAAGGTCAGCGTTGTAGTTGACGCAGTGGGGCTGTATAAGAGAAGGGCAGCGAGACTGGCATTTCGAATTATGGAGACGATGGGGGCGAGATTGATTGATACAAAGGAGCTTGCGGGGATTTCCCACCTGAGGGGGACAGGTATCTGCGGTTGTGCCATCTGTAGAGGATGAGCGCATCAAGCGTATTTCATATCCAGTATTTCGTATCCAGTCAGAGGAAAGCTTTGCCGAATTTTATGGGGGAGAGACCCTTGGTGGGGTAGGGGTTTGCCCTATGAAAGAAACAGGGTCAGACCTGATTTACAGTTTTGGCGGGGACATTATAATCAGGTTGTGAGGTTAAAGGTGATGGTTTGCTTTGCGAGGTCATAACGGCCGGGTAAGTTATTAAGGTACCGGACAAATGCAGGTGGAGCCAGAGCACAAGAGGCGAATAGAGGAAATCATGGCGGAGACGAAATGCGAGAGCGGCCTTACGTGTCATAAATCGGAATTTGAGAACCTTTGCAAGGCAAGGGCGATCGGAAATGACAGCGTTCTTGAGTGCTCACACGAAAATACATGGGCGTGCAAATTCAGATTCAATATTGGACACAGCTGGTTCTGCACATGTCCCGTGAGGGTGTATCTGGGTGTAAAACTGGGTCTGTAGGCGGACCAGGTTTTGAGCGGCCCTCCTGGGCATCTGCCGGGTTACGGGCCGCTTGGAAAGGTCCTCGAAGTACTCCAGTACACCTGCGGCCGGGCGCGGACGCAAGCCTTGCATCTGCATCAAGATTGCTCGCTCAAAACGGGCTCGGAGGGGGCAGGGATTGCCCTTCGACTTCGCTCAGGATCTGCGCTGCGCTTCGAGAGGCAGTACAAGTACCTATGGCACAGGCAAGTGGTAGGGCAGAGAAAAAATAAGTGGGGCACGAAGGCTCTAAGGGAAATTTAGCCGCAGAGGGTACTGGCGGAAATTGGAAGAAATACGGTAAAAAGGCTATAGCGAGAGGGGAATATTCCCGATGTGGGTATGATGGCATGGGTGGAAAAAATGGTTTGGCTGGGGGCATCGAAAGAGGTGAAATATGCTTGATTTTTTCGGACCAAGTGAAAAAGCGGCGAAAGCCCAGATACTGATAGTCGACGATGAGCCTGGTGTGGCGCAGACGATGCAAGAGCGACTGGAGATGAGCGGATACGGGGTCATCACGGCCAGTAACGGCAAGGAAGGACTGGCGATGGCCGTGGAAGAAGAGCCCGATATTGTGCTACTTGATGTGAAGATGCCGGTGATGGATGGTTTCGAGATGCTTGAGGCTTTGCGGAAGGACCAGGAAGGCAAGAGCCGTGTGGTTATGATGGTAACTGTAAGCAGCGAAAAGGAGGACATCGCTCAGGCTGAGGCTTATGGTGTGGAGGATTATATTGTTAAGCCGTTTGAGTTGGGTGCGCTGGTAGAGAAGATCGAGGGAGTTCTCGAGCGTCGCAAGAGTGTTGCGAAATGAAAGTAATCTAAACCGGCATTTCGTGATTAGTGGGTGGGGACTCGCTTGGCGAATTTCAGATTGCAAATCTCAGATTGGAAGAGCGGAGCTGTATTTTAGGCGGGAGAGGTTTTCGCTGGGTGTTGGTTTTCTAAATACAAATAAGTGTTCGTGCATGATTAGGTAGAACTTTTGAGCTTTGGCTTTGGGACGCCAGCGTTCGGTGAAGGCGCAGTTGTGCTGGACTTTGATGATATCTTCTTTTAAGACGAAGCCGACCTTTAAAAAACGCTGCATCACGTTAAAGGCGAGGGGGACGAAGTGCTTTCCCTTGCGGGTGTCGCCGATGAGTATGGCGCAGTATTTGTCGGGCTTTAGGACGCGGAATAGTTCGGCCGCGATTATCTCTATCTCATCGCAGAACTTTGGGAGGCTGCCTATATTGGAGAGGTCGCCTTCAACCTTTCCTTCGGAATACTTGATAATATTCATATATGGGGGATGGGTAAGTATAAGGTCGAAGGAATCATCTTTTAGGAATGACAAATCCCGCGCATCCCCAATCTGGGCTTTCTGTTTGGTTGGGGGATGGTGTTTAAACCGCAGAGCGACCTCACTAAGCTTTACAGCTTCAGGGTTAATATCCAGGCCGAGGGCGTTTCTGGCCAATAGTTTGGTTTCGATAAGGGTCGTGCCAGCGCCGACCATAGGGTCGAGGATGGAATCGCCCTGCTCAGAATACATCTCTATTATGTTGCGGGCTATCTGTGGAGCGAAGTTGCCCCGGTATTTGGAATTGTGGGTGGCCCAATTGCCGCGATCTGGGAAGGACCAGACAGTTGTTACTTCTGATTTAAAATTTTGCAGTTTAAGTTTGTCCACAACTCAGCAGCAATAAATAGCATTTTCAGCTTATCTTCTTCCTCCACGAGCTTGTAATGTTGCCGTAGAGAGAACATGGAATAAATCTTCGCCTGTTCTGAGGCCATCCAATACCCTTTTAAACATATATGCGTCCGGTCTATTGGTCTTCTCTTGTAACATAAGTAATTTCGCTAAAAGAATCAGAAATCTTACGCTATACTCCCCTTTTTTGCTCAATTCTTGGAATCTTTCTATTTCTTCTTTATTAAGATTGAGAAGAGATTGTAAATCCAATGATTGTCTTTCTTGTTCACTTTGAATGGGTACAGTTTTATTCCAAATGCCAATAAAGAAGTCTAAAAATTGTTGTGTTAAATCCTTAAATGTCTGCATTTTCATTAAAATATCAACGGTCCAGTGAATATGCTTAGGAGTCCTAATCCTTGACCATCTCCCATTCTTTAGCTTTTGCCTATATTTGATTAGTATATCAAACTGGCTTAATGACCCTTCGTAGACAGCTATTATAGTGTTATCGTTAACACAGAAGACCTTGATTGGAATATGTGTAGTGCCTTTTTTGTTAAAAGTCATTTTGGGCAAATCAATACTCATAGACATCCCCTATAACTAATAATTTGTTATTAAGAGTTCGTTTATTTGTCCTCTGCCGGATGCTTTGCAGTTTATGAACCTAGCGGCTTTGACTGTTTCGATATTGAATTCCTTGTATTGGTCCTGGAAGAAGTGATCGCTTGGATCTTCGTTCTTTGGGTCGGAGTTGCTCAAAAGGAACTTAGCCCCCCTGCCGTGTATGTGTCGGCAGAATTCGGCCAGCTTTTTTTGGTCGTCTTCTGAGAAGCTGTCTTTCGAATAAGAAGTGAAGCTTGCTGTCGGACTTAATGGACGGTATGGGGGGTCGAAATAGACAAAAGTGTGCTTATTGATATATTCTTCGCTTTCGGTGAAGTCGCCACAGATTATTTCGGCTTTTTGAAGGAGTCTTGAAACACTTCGGAGGTTTTCTTCATCGCAGATCCTAGGGTTTTTATAATCACCGAAGGGAACATTGAAGCCGCCCTTTTTGTTGACACGGTAAAGGCCGTTGTAGCAGGTCTTGTTCAGGAAAATGAGCTTTGCAGGATTACGGTCGCGGTTGAACTTCTTGCGGGTACTGTAGTAGAGGTCCTTACGTTCCTTGGAGTCATCAGATTGGAGAAAGTTGTTGTGGAGGTGTCTGAGCTTACGAATTAGAGAGTCAACATCGTCCTTGACTGCGTTGTAGCAATTGATGAGATCAGGGTTGATATCGAGCAGGTAGAATCGTTCGAGGTTAGGATAGTTTTGAGCAATGTGGAAGAAGACAGCGCCTCCACCGACAAAGGGCTCAACGTACGTGTCAATCTGACCCGATTCGATTTCTCCCTTGGGGAGGCGCGCATCGATGTCGTCGAGGAGCTGTTTTTTGCCGCCAGCCCATTTTAAAAAGGGCTTGGCCAATTTTTCTGCCAAGAGAGTAATATGCGCCTCCTTTAGAGCAAGTCCCTAACGTGAACTCTCAGGGCTTTCGCTATGCGTTCGACGTTTAGCAGGCTGACATTTCGCTCGTAACGCTCGATGCTGCCTATGTAGGTTCTGTGCAGGTCAGCATGTTTAGCGAGTTGTTCCTGTGTCCAGCCCTTGTCGAGACGTAGCGTTTTGACTTTTCGAGCAAAGGTCTTGAGTATTTTGGAATCATTCATGGGAGGGATTATTGATCATTAGCTGCACATAGTCTACGAGACTATAAGTAGCAATCCCGCCTGTGGTATTAGCCACAAGCGGGATTTCAAATTTCAGATTGTCGGTGTCGCACTTCGACTTGGCTCAGGATGACAAAAAGTCTTCCCTTCGCTACGAGTTTTGGGTTTGGTGGAGACTGTCGGGGTTTATGTCGAGGAGTTTCAGGGGGTTGTGGTGGGTCATTGTAATGAGGTCATCGGGGGTTGTGAGGTCCAGTGAGGCGAGGTGGTTTATGCATTGGTTGAGATTGGCGGAGGAACCAACGAGGTACCCCCCTTTCGGGCTGTAGAGTCGGCCTGAGGGGTCGAGGACGACCTTCTGGCCGAGGGTCTGGTAGCTGCCGGGGGGCATGCCGGCGATTGGTGAGGAGTCTGATACGAGGATGCAGCGGGCGGGGGTTTTGGTGCGGATTATGGTTTTTATGACAGAGGGCGGGAGGTGGTGGCCGTCGGTTATTATCATGGCGGTCAGGTTATCGTTCGCGAGGCCGGCCCAGACGGGATTTTCGTGGCGAGGGATTACGGCGGGGACGCCGTTGCCGAGGTGGGTGAGGGCGCGGGCCCCTGCGTCGACGAGTTTGTGGAGGTCGTCGGTGCGGGCCATCTGGTGGCCGAGTGAAACGACGATATTTTTCTCTGTGGCGCAAGCACAGAGGTCGGCGGCGCCTTGAACTTCAGCGGCGATGGTTATCATCTTGATTTGGTTGTCGGACCAATCGATTAACCGGGCGAGGAAGGCGGTGTCGGGCTTTCTAACCCAATCGGGTTTGTGTGCGCCGCGGGCGCCGTCTTTTGGGGAAATGAAGGGGCCTTCGAGGTGGATGCCGAGGAGGCGGTTGCGGAATTCGTCGGAGTTGACTGCACGTGCGATAATGGGAAGGTTGCGTTTATAGACTTCGGTGGGAGAGGTTATCATCGTCGGGAGAAAAGCGGCGGTTCCGGTCTGCAGCATCGCGTCACAGGCGCGGATGAAATCATCCTCGGTGAGGTCGGGATTAGAGAAGTCTACGCCGAGGTAGCCATTTACCTGCAGGTCTATGGGGGCGGGTACTTTCATTGGTCAGCCCCCCTGCCGCTATCGGGTGAGAGCAGTGAGGCGGAGTCGTGGTCGAGGAAGATTTTGCAGTTTGGGTGGTTCTGGAGGATTGAGGCGGGGCATGCGTTGGTGACGGGGCCTTCGAGGGCGTCTTTGACGGCCCGGGCCTTTCGCTGGTCGGGGACAGAGGCGATGAGGAATGAGCTTTTCATTATCTGTCTGATGCTCATAGAGATGGCGCGGGTGGGGACATCGTTTAGTTTTTCGAACCAGCCTTCGCCGAGCTGCTGGTTTCGGCATTTATCGTCGAGGTTTACGATGATGTAACGGTGGTCGGTATCGAAGTCGGCGGGTGGGTCGTTGAAGGCGAGGTGGCCATTTTCACCTATGCCGACAAGGGCAAGGTCGATGGGATGGTCAGCGATGATTTGGTTTAGTCTGTCGCATTCTGCCTGCGGGTCATCGGCATCGCCTTTGACAAGGTGTGCAGCTTTGAGGGTGCCAACCTTATCAACGAAGCGTTCCTTTAGATACTTTCGGAAGCTTGCGGGGTGGTCGGGGCTGAGGCCGATGTACTCATCGAGGTGGAACATCGTAACAGTAGACCAGTCGATGCCTTCGGCTTTGACGAGTTCGGCGAGGATTTCGAACTGGCTTATACCGGTGGCGAGGATGATGTTGGAGGAACCTTTTGTTTCGATGGCGTTTTTGATTTTCTCGGCAACTGCCTTTGCGGCGGCTTTGCCGAGCTGCTCTTTTGTTTTGAAGATTAGCTTTTGCATCTTGTGGCCTATTGTTTCCAAGTCGCGGCGACATTCACAGCTGGTTAGTATATTGGAAACCAGCGATGAGGTAAACTGCGGAGATGATAACCGCAACGGCGACCCAGCCAGCGAGGAAGCCGAGGACGGAGGTGAGCGAGGGGACCATTATCTCGAGATTGGTATTCGGGAAGATAGCTCTTTTCTCGGGGACGACGGCGTCAGGGGGCAACGTACAGGGGGCAGGGACCTTTTCGCCGGGGGTGATTGGCGTTCGTACGAGGGCGTAGAAGCTGTCGAGTTTGTCTTTTGGAACCGGTTTGGTAAGGAGGCTGACGATGATGCCAGCGAAGGAGCCGGCAGTGAGGTAGAAGAGCATCTGCCAGGGGAGGTAGATTTCGGGGTCGGCGGGCTTTTGCATTATGAATCTGAGGGATTGTGCGGTTGGGCAGCCAGCTACGAATGAGATAAAGAAGGGCTGGGTGGTCAGCCACCAGATTGCGAAGGCGGTGAGTGTCGCGGCCCAGGCGCCGAGGACGGTTGTGCGTCGCCAGAAGAGTCCGAGCCAAAATACGATTCCCATCATTGGGGGTATCATCCAGAAGATTTCGAGGCCCTTTACGACGGTTGGGAGCCAGTATGCAAAGGCGACACCGCCGGCTACGACCAGGACTGAGACGATGCGGCCGATGAGGATGTAATGTTTTTGAGTCTTATCGGGGGCGAAGAACTTGTAGACGTTTTCGGTAACCAGGGCCGAGGAGGATATCATAAAGGCATCGCAGGAGCTCATTACAGAAGCGAGGATGGCGGCGAGGAAGATGCCGAGGATACCGGGGAGGATCTTCGGGAGAAATTCGCCGGCGACGGCGCCGAATACCTTGTCGGGTTCAATGTCTTTGCCAGCAAAATAGACGATGGCGGCGACGCCGGTGAGGCACCAGGGGATGGTGCAGAGGCGTTTTATGAGGGGGCCGCACATAAAGCCGACGCGGCCCTCGATTTCGGTCTTGCCGGCGGCGCAGTTGCCCATAGTGTGGGGCTGGGTGACGATGCCGACGAGGCCGTTGAAGGCAATGACGACGATGTAGAAGAGGCCTATTTCGGCAGGGGCGACGAGGGAGAGCATCTGAGGGTCCCGGACGGCCTGTTTTATCCCATGCAGCCCCCCTACCGCGTTCAGGATGAGGGGCAGAAGGAGGAAGGAAAAAATGATGGTCAGGATACCCTGGATGAAGTCGGTTACGATTGCCGCACCGAGGCCTCCTGCGACGCCGTAGATGACGAATATTACGGTCATAATAGCGATGGCGAGGTTCGCGGAGAGCAGGCCTTGTGTGCTGGCGGAGATGACTTCGCTTGAGCCTTTCAGCATTACGCCGGTGGTGACCATTAGGCTCAGGGTTCCGACGAGGGCGTATAGCATTGCAACGGAGGGATTGAAGCGGGCCTGGAACACATCGGCGGTGGTTATGGCGCGGAAGCGGCGAAAGACGGGGGCGATGAGCCAGTAAAAGGGGGTAACGGGCAGCCAAAGCCACTGGTACCAGATGCCGGAGAGGCCGTTTGTGAAGCTCTTAGAGGCGACGGATACGGCCTGGTCGGAGTGGGTGCCGGCACCGAAGGAGAACATTATCATCATCGCCTTGCCGAACCTTCGGGGCATGAAGAAATCGGCGCTGGTTTTTATTTTCTTCGCGGACCAGACCCCGATGGCAATCATGCCAAGGAAATAAAGGGCCAAGATACAGATATCTGCCAAGTGCAATCCCATTGTGTAAGTATCCCTGTCATTTATCAGCAACGGTATTATAAGGGAGATACCCAGCGAGGTAAAAAGCGAAATTCTGACGCTTGTAATGGGTAATTTGGGAGCTGGATGGGTTGTTGGTGGTTTATGGCTTGATGGAGGGGCGAGTCAGGTATATCATTGGGGATGGAAGAGGCAGTCGGCATCTGTAGAATAGAGGTATCAGCAACGATGAAAAAGAAAGAGGTACGAAAACGGTATGGTACGGACAGTCGGAAAAATGTACTGCATCGGTTTTTCGTTCTGCCTGAGAGGATACAGGATAAAGAGGTCGTTTTGGGAGAGCAGGCGCATCAGATTCGTGATGTGCTACGGCTGGAGGTCGGGGAACGTATCATCGTGCTTGACAACGAGGGGGCGGAATATGAGGTGGAGTTGACGGAGGTAAGGAAGGATGAGGCAAGGGGACAAGTGGTAGAGGAACGGGAGGCGACGGGTGAGCCGAGGGTGCGGATTACGCTTTACCAGAGTATTCTGTCGCGGGAGAAATTTGAATGGGTTTTGCAGAAGTGCACCGAGGTTGGTGTGGCGGGGTTTGTGCCGGTTGTAACTGAGCGGAGCGTGGTTCGGGATAGTGGTATTAAGGCGAACAGGTTGAGGCGTTGGCGGCGGATAATACAAGAGGCAGCTGAGCAGTCGCATCGCGGGAGGCTGCCGGAGTTAGGAACGGCGGTCAGGTTTGAAGATGCTCTGAAGGGGCTGGATGGGTTTGATATGTCGCTTATAGCATCACCCGGGGCCAAGGGAAAGAGTCTACGCGATTGTCTTAAGGGGCCTGGCACGGCCGGGACTGTGGCTCTATTTGTCGGGCCGGAGGGCGGTTTTACTGACGATGAGGTTCGGCAGGTTTGTGGGAGCGGGGCTATTGCGTTTGGTTTGGGTAAGCGGATACTGCGGACGGAGACGGCGGCAGTAGTGGCGAGTTCGGTTATTTTGTATGAACTGGGCGGGCTCGAGGGATAGTTATGCTTTACTTAGTGGCGACACCGATTGGAAATCTATCTGATATCAGCCAGCGTGCGCTGAAGACGCTGCGGGAGGTGGATTATGTTGCGAGCGAGGATACGCGGAAGACAGGGAGGCTGCTGAAGCATTTTGATATCAGGTTGAAGAACCCGCAGATTTCTTTTCATGAGCACAATGAGCGGCGCGCGGGGCGGAAGATTACAAGTCTACTTGAGGCGGGGAAGACTGTTGCGCTGGTTACGAACGCGGGGACGCCGGGGATATCAGACCCGGGGTTTCGGCTGGTTCGCGGTGCGATTGAGGCGGGAGTAGAGGTGACGATGATACCGGGGGCCACGGCGTTGGTTATGGCGGTGGTACTGTCCGGCCTAGCGGTGCATAGTTTTACGTTCCGAGGATATCCGCCGAGGACAAGGGGAAAACGGCGGAACTTTCTGGTAGCGGACAAAGAATCGCCGCACACGCTTATCTATTACGAGAGTCCCTATCGGCTGAAGGCTTTTTTGGAAGATGCGCTGGTGGTTCTGGGCGACCGACGGGCGGCAGTGGCCAAGGAACTTACGAAGGTCTTCGAATCGGTGAAACGCGGGCGTTTGAGCGAGCTTTTGGCGGAGCTTGAAGACAAGCCCAAGGGCGAATACGTTATTGTGATTGAAGGAGCCAGAGAGAGCAAGACTTGAAAAGCAGTTCTATTGGATTCGGAAGATTTCTGTTGGCGTGTTAGTCCGCTTGATATTTTGGGTTGGTTATAGTGAAAGTCAGAAGCGGAAGCGGTGAACTGGTGGGATTTATGACGGTGCAGTGATAGTATGCAGCTTTTGTTAGCGGCGTAGACAAACTTTTCGGAGGGCTCTATCAAAGCTGGTGATATATGCAATGCAGACTGAGTAGGTGATAGCCCAGGGGAGGTCGAACCAGTAGTGACAAGAAAGAAGAATGACAAGAACGGAGATTGAGGCGAAGATAATCTCGCCGAGGGTTGCATCTGTGTCGCTGACATAGTCGCCGTCGAGGTCATCTTCTACAACAACGTGCTCGAATTTCAGGATTAAAAGGCCGGCATAGATTAAGTTCCAAAGTGCGACAATGGACCAGAGGATGTGCGTTGCAGCCTTTAAAATTAGCCAGCCCGCATAGAGACCTGTTACAGCACTGATAGCAACAGCGAAGAACAACATTGTAGCTTTTTCAGGGAAGGCCTTGCGTCTTGTGCTGAAAGCATGGAAGACAGAGAGGACCAGGCCCACGGAGAACGGCAGAAACAAAAAAATCACACCGAGAGAAGTTGCCCAAGGATTTCCTGCGCACAAGCGCGAAACAAATGTGTGCAGGTCGCTGCGCATATTGTGAGCAACTGCGTACAGCAAGATGAACGCGAAGCTCATCACAAACAGAGTAGCTTCGGTAAAGTGCAGGTCAGCAAGACCTAAGCTTGCCGGGTCGGTGTCTTCTTGGAGGTCTTGCAGGATGCCTGACTGAGGCTGAACTTTGGAGTCTTTGACGCGAGATTTTGACGGAACCAGTGAAGGTTTTTTGTGTGGTCTGCGGAACCTGGTACGCATCGCAACGTATAGCGGGACGGGAACAACCAGTGGGTTAATGCACTTCGGACACTTGAGTTTTTTTCCAGCGTCTTCGTTTGCGGCTTTGATTCTGCAGCCGCAGCTTTTGCATTGGAATCGGATCATGATCGCAATTATAGCAGCAGTACCAGCAAGATAACAGGGCATTCTGCAAAAAAGAGGTCTTCTGGGGCAGGATAGGCTGGTTACTTTAGAAGGTACAGCGGTGGAGCTAATAAATGAATTCGATAGTAGAGAGGATTTTTAGGCCCTGGAGGGAGGATAGAGTGATGCTGCCGCGATGTTAGCGGAAGGCACGGGTGTTTTTACTGTATGGGGTAGGTTCGGGCTGGGCCGTCGCGGTTGATTGAGATTGTGAAGGTGCGTTTTTGGGGGTAGACGGAGGCTTTTATGTATCGGCCTTTTTGGGGGGCGTCGGCGTTGGCGATAAATTCGGGATTGGTATTGCCCTGTGGGCCGTAGAGTGTATTGTAGTGAATCTGGTAGATGGCTTTTACGGAAGGCAGGGCCTTCAGGGTGCGGAATGCGTTGGGCTGGATGCCTTTCTTAGGGCCGTTCATCGCAACGCAGACCGTGGGGCTTAGAGCCTTAAGTAACAGTGGGTTGTTACTTTGGTCGAGGCCGTGGTGTGTTATCTGGTAGAGGTCGACTCTGCCGATGCGGTTAACGGGGTGAGCAAGATGGTGCTCGATGTTCCAAGTGATGTCGCCGCCGGCAAAGAACTTGAATCGGCCGTAGGTAAGGACGAGGGCGATGCTGCGGGCGTTATCGGTGGTGTCGGGCTTTTTTATTTCGAAACCTGCCACAGGGGCATCGATATCGCCGTCGAAGCTTTCAATTAGCTTTTCCGCAGCGACGCAATGGAGGCGCATAGGTGGAATCTTTCCCGTGGGGTCGTTCTTTAAGGGGATATCTTTGCCAGCCCTGAGTGGTTGTGCCTGGCCCTGTGTCGTCTGAATGTATAGCGGATAGAGCCGCCTGAACCAGTCGGTGTTTCGTTCGTGTTCCGGAGGAGGCGCGCCTTTGTCTATAAAGTGGCGGACAGGGATTCTCTTGGATAGTTCGAGGATACCGCCGAAATGGTCGAGGTGGAAATGTGTTGTGAGAAGATAGTCAATCCGTTTTAGGCCGGCGTCTTCACAAGCCCGGTAGATACGGTCGACATCGCGGTGGAGGGGCTCACGGGAGCCTGTGTCGATAAGGATGGACTCTCCAAGCGGGGTGACGATAAGCGTGGAGGCGCCGCCAGCCATGTCGAGAAAGTAGATATCGAGGGGCTTGTCGGCGTTGTCCGGCTCCGGCACGGTCAAACAACCAACGGCAATTAGGCCTAAGACTACGCTTAGTATCGCGAGGATTTGCCTCATACGCGGAAATGATAGCAGAACGGGGATTTTGTTCAATAAAAAAACCCTGTTGGTGAAGGCCAATACAGGGTTTTTTTTATCTTAAACAAGCAACAGTTAAGCCAGCAACGAAAATGCCTGACATTTCACAGCCTGTTTGAATTAGGTTCCCGCTTTCGCGGGAATGACAAGCTGTGTCTAAGTATATCCCTTAGAAAGGAGGTGATCCAGCCGCAGGTTCCCCTACGGCTACCTTGTTA
>CAZENQ010000069.1:0-15863 GCA_964513655.1 uncultured Pirellulales bacterium
CAATAGAAAACCACGAATCGCCGTTATCGTGGCTGTAGGAGATATCTACTGTCCCGGCTGTCTGGTAGCTATACCAGTTAATCTCATGCAAGCTGCCGCCCGCCCAGACATCACCTTCCTGCGGGGTGTTTACAATTACGACACGTTCAAATTCGTCGGCGCCCATATCGACGTCCTGACCTGTGACTCTCGGCTCGCCGTCAATATCGAGAGAGAAACTCTTGGCCGGTGGCAGCGCAGCAGAGCTGCCGGCATCGATACAGGGCGAATCGATGAGAAGGTGATAGTCACCCTCGACCCAGACGGCATTGGGGTCATTGGGCTCAACGGGTGTGCCTGTGTCGTTTGCGTCCGCCCAAAAGCCTCGCATAACAAAGCACGGGTCGTCGTCGATATTGAAGTTGGGGTCACCACCGAATGGAATGTTGGCATCATCGGGATTGTCATCCTGGATACAGTTAAAAGTGGCGTAAGCTATAGCTTCTGCCCCACATCCCCACAACTGAGCAAGTAGTCCGGTCCCGCTATTGTCGGTGTTGCCCCAGAGGATGCTGTTTGTGATGGTGACGGGATTGCTGTAACAGCCACCATGTATTCCGCCGCCCGACAATCCAGCCCAGTTGTCAGCGATAGTTGTGTTAATCATCTCTGATATACGACCGCCCTCGAGAGTGTGTATGCCTCCGCCGGCCTCAGATGCCGCGTTGCCGCTGACAATGCAGTTCATAAATGACAATGTTAGGTCAAAGTCTGTGTCGAGGATTCCACCGCCGTTATTACCTGCGCGGTTGCCGCATATCCTTGTGTTTTTCATTGTGGCAGATCTTCGGACGGAACCGTCCGCTGCGAAATAAACACCGCCGCCATCGCCGGCGGCTCTGTTCGCGTTTATCGTGCATCCGTTGATTCGAATGTCCGAACCATCCCACCAGATTCCGCCGCCATGGCTTTCGTAAGAGGTGTTATGGCTGATAGTGGAGTTCGTAATCGTCAAGGTTGCACGGGACTCCAAGCCCATAATTCCGCCGCCGGCAGGGCTGGAATTGTGGCTTATCACCGAGTCAACAATCTCAATGGTCCTCGATTCACGACATGAAATTCCACCACCTCCATTGGTAGCCGAATTACCGATGAAAGTGCAGTTGGCAATCGTAAGGTGCGCGGCGTCTCGGTAGTAGTAATCGCTGTCGTTGTGCAAGCCACCTCCAGATGTAGCTGAATTACCGCTGAAGGTACAGTTTTGGATAATTGGTATGCTGTCCCGGCAGAAGATGGCCCCACCTTCGCGTGCTGCCGAGTTATCCGTAAAAGTGCAGTTGGTAATCACAGATTCTGAGCTACTGCAATAGATTCCTCCTCCGATACGCGGGCTGAAACAGTCGCTGATTGTACAGTAGGAGATGGTAGGGTTGGAAGCCGAGATCCAGATTCCCGGCCCGCCTCGAGTGATTGTCAAACCAGCAACAATAGCGTTTGCATCCTCATTATTGTGAAAATAGAAAGCTCGATGGGGATCGGCTTCGCTGGCGTTGCAGTCGATGATTGTGGCAGCAACGATAGACGGAAAATCCGGCGCGACGCTCTGGACTATGATGGATTTACCAAGGAAATCGATGTTCCTGTTGCCGTCGCCGGTGTAGGTACCGGGGAAAAGGTATATCACGTCCCCGTCGCAGGCATCGTCGATTGCGGCCTGGATTGTGGGATAATCACCACTGCCGTCCGGCCATAAGGCCATTATTTCTCCGCGGGCTGCCTGCGATGCGCCCGCTAATAAAACAAGGCATATAAGAACCGTTCGTCTCATTTTTCCGCTCCTTTTTTCGTAATGCCCGGGGGCTTTCTTGTGATTTTACGCAAAATGTTGGTTGACATACTCAGCATCGACCTTACCGAACTTCTTTGTTCACCTCACCGACCAGAAAGGCGTCTCTCTTGCCCTGTGGTGCCTCTTGCCCGGGTTCCATATCCATCACCTGGCAATATGGCGATGGGCCGACCTGCCATTCCTCGGGGTACGTCGGTGCATTGGTACTCTCCCAGTTTTTCCAGACGTTATCGTTATTAATGCCGACATTCGGGTATTCAGCAAATAGGACATGGCCGTCATTAAACAGGACATTCTGTCCTTCACGCCGGTGGCATGCAGAGTTGCCGGTCTTATCAGGGTCGTAGTAATACGCGTCCGGATGCCATGTTGGCGCGTCTTCGTTGGGGTCACCTAGACAGTCTTTACCCTCGAGATAAGGCTCGGCGTTTTTGTCTAAGTAAGGGCTTCTGTCTCCACATAGAGGGCTGGCAGGGTTACTCGCCGGAGTGACGGGAAAGCCAGGTTCGTTCGTAAGAGGGTGATAATAAGGCATATGGTAGGAGTAGGAACAGTACTGGCCCGCAACGAAGTTGGTTTTCATGTCCTGCTTCTGGCCGAAGTCCCAAACCTGCGTAATATCGTTAACATCCGGAGGGAGAATCCCCGTTTGCACATCAGAGAGTGAAAAGACCCTGGTTCCGAGGTCTCCCCTGCAGACAAACTGTTGAGGCGTCATATCGGCATACTTTATAAGCAGATAGAAACTGGAGGTAATGGTTACGTCTGAGCCCGGTTTGCCGTAATGTCTACCCCGCTGGTCATACCAGTTTCTTAACTCGCCCATGTGGCTCCAACCGCTGTTTGGCCAGCCGGCACGTGGATATTGCTCCTCGTTGTCGTCGGAGTAGCTGAGCATCGCCTTGCCGATGCCGGACAGATTGCTTCCGCAGACCATCCGATAGGCACGCTGCCTCACTGCGGCCCCGGCAGGCATCAGTACGCCCATAAACAGAGTTATAACCGCGATTAAGACCAGCAGGTCGACTAATGTAAAACCTTTCCCTTTCATAATTTGCCTCCTTTAGTTCATTCGAGATTCCCGATTGCTACGTTCTGCAACTGACGCCTCCGTGCAGTACTATTATCTAAGTGCCCTAAACCGGGCGATTGTTACAGTTTTTTTGCTAAATTTCGAAGATTTTCTGCCCATCCGCTTATAAGATGCGCAAAAGGGCCTTCCTGTTCCATCATTTTCCGCTTTTCCAACCGCTAAAGCGGCTAGCATTATACACGATTTGCGCCTGGATTGCAAGGTTTTTTAGCCGGAAATGACGCTAAGGGCCGATGTTTCGCCCCCTGCTAATTATACCGTGAACGCACCCTCATTTTCCCCACTAAGGGCGTAAAGCCTGTAAACTCTGCTGATTTCGCATTCGGCCACCCATGTAGAGCAAACCAGCACAAGGTACTCTTAAGATGGACCCGGAATGATTCTTACAAACCTCCCTTGAAAGGCAAATCCCAAAACAGCCGGTAAGATTGTTCTTATCCGACGATGTTCTCGTTGATAGAAGAGATGTTTAACTTCTTGATTAAGTACTTTAGACGGCGATGTTCTAATCCCAGACTCTTGGCGGCGGTGGGCTCATCGCCTCGTACAAGGTCCAGGGCCCGCGCAATAATATCGCGCCTTGTCTTGTTGAGGATAGCCGGCATGTGTTTTGAAGAAGGCTCAGAATCGGAAAATATAATTTCCAAAGCCAATACATCAGGCCGGATTTGACGACCTGTGCTTAACTCATAGGCCCTTCCCATAGCATGTGCCAGCTCTTCAACATCGCCGGGCCAGTCGTAACCGAAAAGCAGCTCCTCAGCCTCTGAGCTTAGACACTTGTATTGTTCTTTATAAAAGTCCGCCTGTTTTGCGAGAAAGTACTCAGCCAGAGGCAGGATGTCTTCCTTCCGCTGAACAAGGGGCGGGCCCTTCAGATTGACCTTGTTCATTCGATAGTATAAGTCTGTGCCCCGTTCCTGCAGCCTCCCAGCAGGGGCCTCTAACCCCCCTACAAGCGTGCACACCATCAGACAGTCACTGTCGTCTTCGTATATCCCTCGATGTATGGTCGCTTGGCCCGTTATCTGTGACAGGACGTCAAACGCAGATTCTATCTTGTCCGGCAGACCTTTCACAGTGGTCATCACATCTTTGCCGCCTACAATTATGCACCCGGCCTCTTTCGCTGTAGATAAATCGAATCCGCTCGCGCACAACGTCTTGTGCAGGCTGTCTTCCACTGCCTCCGATACTGCAAACCGACCGTCAAATTTATCTGCCCTGCTCACGCCCATTGTCACGCATCCCCCTGCCTGCATAATGCTTCGGTAATGGAAGGGGTCAAACGATGTATACTCGCTGCTTGAAGCGCTGAGCCTGTTAAAAATATCAAACAGACTTACGAAAGTCGTGTTTACATGGTGCCACAATGACTTGGCCGTCATCCCGCAATTCAGGTTGTTGACCTTGTCGTTGTCCAAAATGATAAGCGGTGAAATCTTCCCTGCCGCGGCCATCTTACCCAGCTCGCAGGCCACCCGGTACGAACTCTTAACTACCTGCGCACGGACCTTGCCCAAAGCAGGCAAAGTCATAACCACCCCGACCTTTTTGTTCGGATTCTCCAATCCAATTGCTCGGGCATATCTCTTGGCTATCTCAATCAACCCGGCAACGCTTCCACTGCCGGTAGCGCCCCCCGCCCCAAAGCAAACCATAATATGCTGAACGTCGGTGCCAAATACCTGTCTGGCAAGACTCACAATGCCCTGCTTATGTCCCTCAACAGCTTCCTCACATCTCTCCACATCCGTACCGGGGCCCTTTTCCCTTGTGTACATCAGGAACTTTTGATTCTCAGGAATCTCGACCAAATCCAGCTCCGCACCGGTCGTATCTACAGCTAATACCTTCTCGTAGCCCGAGTCGTACAAAGTGTTGACCAGTCTTCCTCCGCACTGACCCACCCCTATCCAGCCATAGCGGGTAGAGTGCTCGGCCTCATCTTCAACGCCGCTTGCCTCCTCAACATCTGGCTCATAGTGCTCTAAAGCCAGCTCCGGCAGTGACCGACCATCGCTCTCATACTCACTTGCCGGTTCAACAAAGCTCTCGTCGCCAAAGGGCGAGCCGCTTGCTGGCTCAGCAAAGCTCTCGTCGCCAAAGGGCGGGTCGCTTGCTGGTTTACCAAAGCTTTCGTCGCCAAAGGGCCAATCGCTGCCTGAAACTTCACTGATTGGCTCTTCAAAGGTTTGGTCCAGCCCCTCTGCCTGCTGGATTGCGTTGATAAATTCCGTGATTTCGGTTATCCCTGCCGGTGTCCCGAGCTCCTCAGCCTCCTCTTTGCCTCCAACCGGTTTGTCCTCCATTTTACTTCCTTTATATGCTGCTTGCTCTTCGTTAGACTTCCTTCCGGAATCGTCACTATCGCCGAACACCTGCCCGATAAACGAATTTCACCGGCCACACTGCGCCCCCTTTGCCGCTAACCTCAGCAGCAGCGCGACCGGTGAAAATATTAAATCGCTCGTTGGCGAAGCCCAAAACTTAATCAACTAACGCCAACAGCCTCTCGATTCTTAAGCTCTTCCAGCCTCGCGGTAGGACTGCCAAGCCCGCCGATTATCGTGTAAACTCGCAGCGAGTTCCTGTTGTCCTCATATATCCCGCGATGTATGCTGGCTTGTCCCGTTATCTCTGACAAAACATCAAAAGCATAGTCTATGTTGTCCTGCAGACCCGGGACATCGGCCATCAGTTTCTTGCCGCCGACAACCACGCAGCCGGCCAGTTTCGCCGTAGTCAAATCGAATCCGCCCGCAAGAAGCGTCTTCTCAAGGTTCTTTTTCACTGCCTCGGAAAGCGCGAACTTGTCGCCGAATTCACTTACCTTCGTCAGACCCATTATCGCGCATCCGCCCGATTCCAGAATGCTGTGATAATCCACCGGGTCAAACGATGTATATTGGCTGCTCAGGGCGCTCAGCCGGTTGAAGATATCAAACAACGTTGCGACAGTGTTGTTGATGCTCGGCCAGAATGACTTCACCGTCATTCCCGGATACATCTTGTTGATTTTGTCATTGTCTACAATAATCAACGGTGATATCTTTCCCTCGGCCGCCATCTTACTCAACTCCGAAGCGCTGTTATAAGCATTCTCCGCCACCAAAGGAGAGCTCGCCTCGCCCACGGTCGGCAGCGTCATAACTGCACCCACCTTCTTGTCGGGGTTCTTCAGTCCGACGTATCGGGCGTATCTTTTGGCTATCTCAATCAGCCCGGCAACACTTCCGCTGCCCGTGCCGCCGCCGGCGCCAAAGCAAACCATGATATGGTCAACTTGAGAGCCGAATGTCTGCCTCGCAAGGTGCAGTATGTCCTGCTGATATTGCTGGATGGCTTCTTTTCCCCTTGCCATCTCCTTGCCGGCGCCCTTTTCACCTATGTCCATTAGGAACTTTTGGTCCTGCGGAATCTCAAGCAAATCCAAATCATGGTGCGTCGTGTTCACTGCCAGAACCTTCTTGTAACCAAGGTCATAGAAAGACTTCACCAGTCTTCCACCGCACTGACCCGCCCCAATCCAGGCATAACGGGTAGAGCCACGGATTTGATCTTTAACACCGGTCTCCTCCTCGATGTTAACTTCATATTGCTCCAAATCTAAAGTGGGCAGTACCACCTCGCTGGAACCAGTCTCCTCTTTTCGGTTTTTTCCTGATTTCTTTGCCATTTCTATTTCTCCTGGTCTAAATAATTGAATAATTCGTTAATCCTTTTTCCCGGCCGCTAAGCCCCCAAAGACTCTCGCTGACCTTCCGGACAATACCGTTTCCATCGACCTGCTAACTGGCCTGCATAATCGCTTTTTTCCGCTTTTTTCGACTTTCCCGCAAACAAACCCCCTTACCGCCCATATACTACGACCTGCACAACCCACACACGAAGTACCCTCCGCCTTCTGGCGCCCTTACGCCCGATAACACGCCCAAACAAACCCGCTTAAATGCTCAAAATCCCCCTCGTACCTCGCCCCCAATTTTCCCACCCTCCCCGGCCAGTCATACGGGCACCAATACAGCCATTTATTAACGAACAGCTTCAGGTCAACCCCGTCAACGGCTTCTAATCCCGGAGTATAGATTCCCGCCTCCGAGAACCTTGCCCACGTTTTCACAACATTCTTATCACCGAAATCCACCGTCCCCGGCCCGTCAACCTTGTACCATACCGTATTTACGTCATCTCCCGGCCTACAATCCCCCCCGGCGCAGACCTCAGCATCATACAGCTCCACTACATTCCTCCCTACCCGCCTTTTCCCCTCCCCACCTCATGTTCGCTGTTCCTCCGCCATTCTCGATCTGCCAAAAGAAAATTCTTAATGATTCAAGTTGATTTTTGTAAGATTATTGATGTCGTACTGAGAAAATTATGTTTTTTAAGCGTGTAAATGGGAAATCCAAGTTTAAGAAAGGAAGGAAAAACACACGAAAAAGTTAACAATGCGAAGAGAATGCTTTCTAATTCAGCTCTTGGTGCTTGCCCTGGTGTGCGGCTGTGCGACCGTACGCGAACCAAATAGCGAACCTGCAGCAAAGCCGGATACTCAGCAGACCGCAGAACTTGATGTCGATTTCTCCTTCGAGGATGCGGCCATTGTATATCCAGCAGACAGCTCCCTTCAGGAATTAATAGCCGCCAAAGAAGTGCGACGTTATATCTACCTGAGGACCGGCCAAAAGCTTCCACTGAAAAAAATTAACTCTATACCCGAAAACGAAGATCTTATCCTTATTGCCGATGATGACAATAAGATGGTGGCCAGTTTAAGAGATTCTCTCAGCCACAAAACAAATCCGGGCGGCTTTATAATTAAAACCGTTAAAAAGAACTCACGACAGATTTTAATTATCACTGGTTATGATTCGATATCTACTCTTTATGGTGCCTACCGTTTTGCCGAGCATCTCGGGGTAGGATTCAGCTTAACCCGGGATGTAATACCCGATAAAAAAATCACACTCGATATTTCCGGCTTCGATGAAGTGGGCGAACCTTTATTGAAAACACGTGGTATCCTGCCGTTCCACGACTTTCCCGAAGGACCTGATCTCTGGAATACCGATGATTATATGACCGTAATATCTCAACTCCCGAAACTCGGCATGAATTTCATAGGCCTGCATACATACCCCTGGGCGGGCACAACACAGGACAAAGATATGAATATACTGGCGGGACCTGAACCGACTGTATGGGTTGGTTTAAAGCAGGATATAAATTCAGACGGTACCGTCAAATGGTCGTATCCGGCTTACTATGCACATACCCATCGACCTGACAGGAGATGGGGATTTGCCGAACGCGATACCAGGCGTTTTCACGCCGGGGCAAGTCAACTATTCGAAACCAACGGTTTCGGCTCAGATGTCATCGGTGAAGTTATACCTTCGGATGTGAAAGGCAGCAATCAGGTTTTCAACCGCACAGGAAAGATGTTTAAAAAAGCTTTTAACCACGCAAACAATCTCGGCGTAAAAACTGCAGTGGGAACCGAGCTCCCAATGGGACTTGAACCTAAAGGACCGGAAGTTTCCTATGACTGGATAAGGGCGATGCCTCCGAAACTTCAAAAACGCTTAACTTCAATGGGAAAAAATCCAAAGGACCCGTCAACAATCAAACAGATATACAAAGGGATATTCGAACGCATTAAAAGAACGCATCCCTTAGACTACTACTGGTTATGGGCATGGGAAGTCTGGTCAATGCACGGTGTAAATGATGAGCAGATAGATACTTTCAAGAATGAAATGAAAATCGCATATCAAGCCCTCCAGGAAGCAAACGCTCCGTTCCAACTTGCCCTGGCAGGTTGGATAATCGGTACGACAGATAACCCGGCTGAATTTGACAGCACTCTTCCGCCTCAAGTACCAATTTACGGTCTTTGGGACAGGGCCCAGGGCTTTGAAGATTTAAGTGCCAGCCGGGTTAAATGGGCGGCAACCTGGCTCGAAGAAGACTGGGGACTCTTGCAGCCTCAATTGGAAGCACATCGGATTTATGCAGACACTAAAGCCGCGTTAGACAAAAAATGTGATGCTTTGATCGCAAAGCATTGGCGTACCCGCGTATTGAGTTCGAATATCGGTTCAATGAAAGACATACTTTGGGTTTACGGACAAACCGGTCAACCTCTCGAAAAGAAGCTTCCCACAGATAAAAATAAATGGATTGATGAATTTTATCTTGATTGGGCAACCCGGCAATTCGGGTCTGAAGCGGCCAAACTGGTAGCTGAAATTTTTGCAGAGTTCGAGAAAAAAGGTGAAAGTGGTTCGGGCTCAATGAGTCGGATTTTGAATTGGGACTCCGATGACCAAGATAGAGACAACGATGCACCGGGAGCTGTTATGCCGAATCCGAAACCATGGGCATCCGAGAAATCTAAGTATGAATTTGTAACAAAATTTGAAAATCTGCGAAATAAAATTGTCGGTACCGCAAATCTGGAACGTTTTGATTACTGGCTTAATGTCTTCAGGTGTTACAGAATAATGGGTGAATACGGAACGGTGCGTTATAAATTTGAAGATGCTACGGAAAATGAAAATTGGTCCAAAGCTCTAACCCTTCGAAAAAAAATGGCAAGGTTGTTCGAGGAACTCATGATGTACGAAATTAAAAAGGTTTCTAACTCCAGCGACCTCGGCGAAATTATAAATCTTGAAATACTTAACTGGTATCAGCTGATGATGCTCAAGTGGGATAAGAGATTGAAAGAGGGCTTGGGCAAAGAAATCCCGGCTGATGCAAATCCTTCAATGGAATATGATGGACCGCCTTTGATAATGGTTGACGCATTGCAGACAAGCTTATACGCAAACGAACTGCTCAATTTAAAAGTGCGCGTTATGGGCAAACCAGAGTCCGTTACTTTATTCTATCGCCCATTAGGCAAAGGCAAGTATGAATCAAAACAATTAACTCATATTGCACGTGGCGTCTATTCATTGACACTGCCACCCCAGCCGAATGATTTTGAGTACTACCTTGAAGCACAAATATCAACAGGCAATATTGTATACCCCGTCACCGCTCCGAATCTAAACCAAACGGTTATTGTTATAAAATGAACATTTTTTATAAAAAAATATATTGCACTATGTATTCATGGGAGTAAGAAATGAAAAAGCTTGTATTAGTTTTAATTATGTTGAGTTTTGTGTCGTCTTGCTCTCAGCAGGCCGAAGCAGAAAAATATGAACCGACTTGGGAGTCGCTTTCGCAATGGGAAGTGCCGCAGTGGTTCGATGACGCCGTGCTTGGCATATACTGCCACTGGGGAGTTTACTCGGTACCAGGCTTCCGGTTTAACGACGGTGCCGAACAGGTTGACAGCGGCTTATGGTACGGGTGGTTTATGTATGTACCCAATAATTCGGATCAACCCAATTATGGAGTCTATGATCATCATCGCAAGACCTATGGTGAGCCATGCGAGTTTGGCTACCATGACTTTGTCCCGATGTTCAAAGCAGAAAAATGGAACCCGGATCGCTGGGCCCAATTGTACAAATACGCCGGTGCCGATTTTGCGGGCGTAGCCGCAGAGCATGGCGACGGGTTTATTATGTGGGACAGTGAATTCGATAAGTTCAACTCTGTGGACAAAGGGCCTCGCCGCGATATACTTGGTGAGATGTTTCAGGCTGCCAGGAAGGTTGGGATGAAAACCGTTGCTACTTTCCATGAGCCGCCAGGCGAGATGTTTGACGAAGCAAGGCGATACTGCCCGAAAGGTTCCGCTGTTTTTAACCCCGCATACGCAGACCTTTACAATAAGAGCCCGTTCAGTGTTTTGAATAATAAACTGCTAGAGGTGGTTGACAAGTATCAGCCGGACCAGATTTGGTTTGAAGACGAATATTGTGGCGAAGATAATTGGAAGTCGTTTCTGGCGTACTACTATAACGCGGGTGAGAGCTGGGGTAAGCAGGTCATGATAACCCAAAAGGGTGGTAGCGCTCCACTTTCGTGCTCCGTGCTTGATATAGAGGGCGGAATTTTCCCCGATGGTATATGGGAGTGGGCAGGGATGACATCTCCCCAAAAACAGAGATGGCAGAAGGACGTGCCGATTGGAAATTATTGGGCTTACGCACGCGGCGTGGGCTGCAGACCGGTTAACATGCTGGTGGACGGAATAGTGGACAGGATAAGCAAAAACGGTGTAACCCTTCTGGATGTCGCTCCAAAGGCCGATGGAACACTCCCGGAAGCGCAGGTCAAGGGGTTGAAGAAGCTGGGCGAATGGATGGACGTGAACAAAGAAGCCCTCTACGCTGCGGACCCTGCACCGTTTGCCAAAGGCGGAGTCGATACCTGGGAAGCGGGAACATTAAGGTTTACCGAGAAAGGACCTTACCTGTACGCAATCGAACTGGGGAACAAATGGCCTCCGACTGTTGGTTTTGCTGATTATAAAGATAGCGAGCCTCCAAGTGCCCCCTATACCATCCCCGGAGTAAAGCCGGTAAAGGGCTCCGAAATTCGGATGCTCGGCAGCAGCAGGAACCTGCCCTGGCATCAGGAAGGGGATAACCTGGTGATTGAAGGGATCCCCGACTCACTGCCATGTGACTATGCCTGGAGCTTCAAGATTCAGGTTCTGCACGAAAGCCGGTGAAACGATGGTGGCTCAGCCAAAGTGTTACTCGCTATCAGCGAACTCAAGTCGGTTTGGTAAGCGGGAAACGGGGCCGTGCGGGTAACGTCGTCCGATAGTACCGGCTTGCCGAATGGAGTTAATCGGGACAAACAAGCAAGGTTAATGCAAAATAATAGAAGAAGGAAAAACACATGAAAAAGCTAACAATGCGAAGAGAATGCTTTCTAATTCAGCTCCTGGTGCTTGCCCTGGTGTGCGGCTGTGCGACCGTACGCAAACCAAATAGCGAACCTGCAGCAAAGCCGGATACTCAGCAGACAGCAGAACCGGCCGACGCTTTTTCCTTCGAGGATGCGGCCGTCACGCTTCCGTCGCCGGGGTCCGTTAAGTTGGATCCCAAGGGCCGCTTCGACGCGCGGTTCAAAGGCAATATCAACTATGTGCGTTACCAGCATGATTATTACGGCGAGGAGATGCTCGAAGCGTTTGCTACACGCCATTACTCCCCCGGGAAACTCCTCGAGAGGGTATGGGATGGCGAGTACGCGGGGAAATGGCTGGATGCCGCAACTCGGACGGCAGTCAACACCGGCGACGACGCTCAGCTGACGATGGTCGATGCCTTTGCGGCGTCACTGCGCCGGCACCAGCAGCCGGATGGATATATGGGGGTCGAACTGCCGACGGACCGTGTTCTGAATGATTGGGAACAAGATTGGGACTTGTGGTGTCAATGGAACTCACTGATTGGTTTACTGACTCACTATGAGTTGCGTGGCAATCGCAATTCCCTTGAGGCCGCGACCCGCGTGGGTGCATGGATTGTGAAGACCTATGGTCCCATCGAAGATAAAAACGCGAGTTTTTTTCAGGGCAGAGTTAACGGCGGACTTACGAGGGTCGTCGTAATCGGCCAATTGGTTCGGCTGTATCGGCATACCGGCCGCGAGGACCTGCTCGAATTTGTTGGGCAGGTTATTCAGCATTACCCGCCCATTCAACAAATGCTGTCCAACGGTGAACCGTACTTGGCCCATCCCTATATGCTCAGTGCCATTTTGGGTGGCGTAGTCGAATATGCCCAGGTTACACAAGACAACGAAACGTTGGCGAAGGTAGAGCAGGTTTGGGATGGGCTCGTCCGCGACCATCTGTTCCCAACGGGATCCCTTGGAGAAACAGAGGACCTTTATGCGGGGCCGTTACAGGACGTGCCGGACGGCCAGTTGCAGGAGACTTGTGCCACCACCGAATGGATCTTCTTCACGCAGAGCCTGTATGCCATAACGGGGCGGGCGAAGTACGCCGAAGCGCTCGAGCAAACTTGTTACAATGCATTGCTGGCGGCACAGTCTGCGGATGGCATGAAGTGGTGTTACTGGACCCCCCTGCGCTACTCCAAAAACTGGTTCCACGGGCCGACAAGATGTTGTTTCTGGTCGGGACCACGGGGCATCGCGAGATTGCCGCAACTCATTTACGCCACAAAGGGCAACGTCATTTACGTCAACTTTTTCGAAACGAGCAGTGCGACGCTCAACACGAGTGGCGGGCAAGTCCACGTCACACAGGATAGCGAGTTCCCTGAGATTGGAACCAGTACAGTCACCCTGAAAACACCCCCGGGCTGGAAAGGAACTTTGCGCGTCCGTGTTCCCGGTTGGAGTACGGATTTTCAGGCAAAATTGGATGGGAGTCTCGTACCAAACGATTGTGATGTCCAGGGGTATTGTGACGTCAATCTCGAAGGCTCGAGCGAGCATCAGCTCGAGGTGCAGTTCGATATTCCCTTAGTGCTTGAGCAGCTTTCGCCGGACAACTACGTGATCCGGCGTGGTCCCGAAGTTCTCTCAATTGACGTACGCGATAACATCGACACATGGCTTGGGGCCGAGGATGATTTAATCACAATCCCGGAGAATATTGTACTTGAACAGATTAAATCCTACCGTAAATATCAATGGCCCGGGCCTGCAGACTCCAGCGGCAGTCGCCGGCGGTATGGGGTGAGCCTTAATGACGATAGGACTAGTGAGCCTCGCAGTGTGATACTGACGCCATACGCGGATGCGGGCAACGAAGGAGCGGCCTTCCGTACTGTCTTTCCTATGGCGGAAAAGGAGAATTAGCAGGGGGAAAAGTCAATTAATGCCAATATGTAGCAAGAAAGCGATTATATTGTATTTAGATTATACCGACAAACAAGAATTTACAAAGGAGTTTGTTCAATGAAGAATTATTTAATTCTAGTTATAACTTTATATTGTATTATTGGGTGTGCAAATCAAAAAGGAGTAACATATGAACTTTGATGTATCCTCTTTAATAGGATTCCTGAACGAACCCTTATAAAACAGCTTTTTAAATAAAAGCTGCTCCGTTCATTTGGAAACATCCTGCACATATCTTGTGGCAAGCTAAATACAAAACAGTTGTACTTTGGGTTGTATTTTAGAAATAGCAAATATTCTTAGCTTTTCATAAATATCACAACTGTAACTTTTTATGATAATTATACGTTCAGGAGTGCAAACGTATGTTCAATCCGTTGGTCTCTCCGCCCCCTGATCTCAAGAAAAAACTATTTTGCTAAAAGCGTGCTTTACATAAATCCTCGTTACTCAACTTTGATTTTGGTCGAGCCAGGCGCAGTCGCTGCCAGTAGAGACAGAGATATCTTTTGTATACGACGGTTTAAATGTATGCGGCCCGGGTGTAACGGGGAATGGTTCCTGCGACCAGCCAAGCTCGCCGGACCATTTGTTCTGTTCCACGTCATCAATTTAAAAGCGAAGATAATCGAACAGGAAAGAATACACAGCACAGCGTGATGGTTTTGTTGCGTCAGTCTGTCTATAGTCGTTTGGCGGGATATGATGATACCAATGATGCAGAACGATTATGTGTTGATCCTGCTATGCGTCAGGTTGTAGGCGAAAGAGCTAAAGACAGAACCGCAGCTTCCACCAGCCAAATTTCTTGTCTGATTGCCTTTGACACCACGCCAGGAATTGGTATTGTTATGATTGAGAGAAGACGATTTTGCGCGTTTGAAATTGAAAGGAGTTCGCGAGGGTGGAAGTTTAGGAGGTACTTAATTATGACAAGGTCAATACTGTTCGGATTCATTATTGGCACGGTCGTTTGTTCGTCGGCATTAGCTCATGAAATTATCCAGCCCCAGCGGGGATTTGTCAGCACGAGGGCGGCTGAGAACTGGGAGGAGGCTTTAATCAGCGGCAACGGGAATATCGGCGCGTTGGTCATGAGCCGCCCCTTGAATGAGACCATCATCTTCTCACATGAGCGTCTGTTTATGCCCAAGGACCCGAGCCAGCCGGTCGTAAACATGGCGCCGCACCTGGATACTGTGCGCCGAATGATTGACGAAGGCCGGTATAGCCAAGCGGCAGAGTTCGTCTCCGGCCTGGCACGCAAGCAAGGTTATCGGGGGATGCGCTGGACCGATCCGCTCATTCCGGCCTTCGATTTGAAGATCACAATGAGTCCTGCGGGAGAAATGCGCGACTATGCACGGTCGGTGGATTTTCAGACAGGTGTTGCTTCCGTGCGATGGAAGGACGACCGGGGTGTGTTTTTGCGGCGCCTTTTCGTTTCCCGAGCAGACAATGTGGCGGTGCTTTCGCTCCGTGGCGAGCGAAACGGAGCTGTAGACTGCCGGATTGCGCTCGCGACGACTCCCGAAGACGCCGAAGAGGAAGAGGAAAAAGAGGAAGCATCGTTTGGGCAAGGTGTGGACAACGTCACCATTGCGGCACAGGGCCCAGTACTGACGTATCGCAGCCGGTTCGCCAAGAGGCGGCCGGACAGCATCGCAGCTTATGAAGGCGCTGCATACGTGAAGGCCCGTGGTGGCTCTTTGGAGACCTTGGAGGATGCAATTGTTGTCAAGGGCGCCGATGAAGTACTGGTTCTCGTCTGGCTTGATGTGCTCTATAACATAAACAAGTCGAAACTGACCGAACAAAAGTCACGACTTGACGGGCTTAAAGCCGATTTCGACACATTACTCAAACGCCATGAACGGCTGCACGGTGAGATATTCAACCGCACGCGGCTGGACCTCGGCGGTGGTGAAGACCGCGGATTGTCTTCCGAAGTGCTCCTGGAAAAATCGAGCATAGGGAATCTGAACCAAGCGCTACTGGAGAAGCAGTTCGATGCCGCCCGATACGCCATCCTCTCGTCTTCGGGCGAGCTGCCCCCCACCTTGCAGGGCGTTTGGACCGGTACTTGGACACCGCCGTGGCAAAGCGATTACACGCAAAACGGTAACGTGCCGTCCGCCATCGCAAGCA
>CAZENQ010000070.1:0-15827 GCA_964513655.1 uncultured Pirellulales bacterium
AGAACGCTCGATGATTCAGCCAACAGAAGGGTGGTCATTCCGGAGGCGTTTTTGGCCGTTGACGGGATTTTGGAAATCCTTATCAATGTCCTCGACGGCTCGGTTGTCTATCCGAAAGTAATCGCGGCCAGAGTTGCAGCGGAGCTGCCGTTTATGGCCACTGAAAATATCCTGATGGCAGCGGTAAAGGCTGGTGGAAACAGGCAAAAACTACACGAAAAAATAAGAAAGCATTCAAACGCCGCAGCCACTCAGGTCAAACAGTTTGGCAAACACAACGATTTGATTGGCAGGCTAAAGGCCGATGCCGCTTTTGATAAAGTTGACTTCAAGAATGTTCTAAATGCTAAAAACTACATCGGCAGGGCACCACAACAGGTCGATGAATTCATCAAAGATATAGTAGTGCCTGTCCGCAGAAAATACCGCAAAGAACTCAACAAGAAGGTAGAACTGAAAGTCTAAAGGAATGTTGTAACGTGACCAGAGAAGAACTGATAAAACGCATTAAAGAAACATCGTATCTGGAAGGTGACTTTACCCTCCGCAGTGGAAAAAAGAGCAAGTACTATCTTGATAAGTATCTGTTCGAAACCTGCCCGGACATACTTAAGGCCCTCGGCGAAGAATTTGCAAAATACATTACGGAAGATATCACATTGGTTGCCGGAGCCGAATTAGGCGGCGTGGCCCTGGCTGCTGCTACCGCCATGCAGTCCGGCAAAAACTGGATAATTGTCCGCAACAGCAAAAAAGGCTACGGTACAGGCAAATTAGTCGAGGGCGTGTTAAACGCGGGCGACGTCGTTTTGCTGGTTGAGGACATAGCCACAACCGGCGGTCAGGTCCTTGAAGCCGCGAAAGTTATTACTGAAGCGGGCGCAGCGGTTAAAAAAATCGTCTGTGTAATTGACCGCAAACAGGGCGCTGGGGAGAATGTCACCCAGGCCGGCTACAAATTCGAGAGCATATTGACAAAAGACGACCTTGGCATAAAAGATTGATGAACCGGGCGTGGTGGAATACAACCGGCCAAAGGAGTAAGAACGTGCGTCTTAGAAAAGGACAATTACCAATATTAATCTCGATTTTGTGCGCTTTAGCAGTTTTTTCTGTTCACTTTGTCACAAGGAAAAACTATGAATTTATCATTTATGTTGGTGTCATAATCTTTTTCCTTGTCGTCTTTATTATCACAAACGAGAAAGTATATTACCCGAATAGTGTCTTATGGGGGCTGCTGCTCTGGGCCGTAATGCACATGGCGGGCGGCTCAGTTCACATCAACGGAACACTGCTGTATAAAATGATGATAATATCATTATCTGAGCGTTACCCGGTCTTTCGCTATGACCAGTTGGTACATATCATGGGCTTTGGAGTAGCTACAACAACCTTATTCTACCTGCTTAAGCCCCTGCTCCGCCCCAATGTTAAAGGCTGGGCCGCTTTGTCTATTATACTTGTTGCGGCGGGCCTGGGAGTTGGCACATTTAACGAGATAGTCGAGTTTATAGTTTCATCGACTGTCCCTGAATCTAACGTCGGAGGATACCTCAACACCTCTCTCGACTCGGTCTCCGATTTGATCGGAGCAGCACTTGCCATGGTTGTTATACGACTCACGAACAGGACGCTTTTTACCGCTCAATAGCTGGGCCACAACAGGAAATACCTGCTAAGTAATTTCTATCAAGGCAATAATTTGTCCTGCGATTATTGTCTTGCTTGTTGGTAACAGTCTTAGCTATTTTCTGTGAGGCTTTTTTGTCTGAACAGTTGATTTTTGGCACGTATTACGGGGCATTAAGGGCTGTCGGCCGAGGTTTTTCTTTCCTCGATATCTTTTAGCCCCCGATGAGCTCGCGGGTGTCCGGGCTCGATTTTGAGTACTTCGCGATACTCTTTAGCAGATTTTTCAATTTGACCTTTCTCTAACAAGGCGTCGGCAAGATTACAGCGCACTTCTACGTCGCCTGGTTCAACCCTTACCGCCTCAGTAAAATAGTAAATGGCTTCGTCGAGTTTACCTTGCTGCGATAGCGCCACAGCCAGATTACTAAGGGCTTTGGCATAGTCCGGTTTTATACTTATTGCTCTTCTGTAACCGGCAGCTGCCTCGCTCAGCTTACTTTGGGCGAGGAAGGCGTTCCCAAGATTGAAGTGAGCTTTGGCACTTTGTGGGTCAAGCTTAATCGCCTCGCCGTAGTGTTTAACCGCCTCGTCAAACTTACCTTTCAAGGCCAACGCTATTCCCATGTTGATATAAGTCTTTGACTCAGGAGATGTCTCCAGTGCCGTTTGAAATTCGCTGATGGCTTCCTCGATTTGACCGATGTGCAGCAAAGCCGCACCAAGGTTGGAATGCAAAGGCACATCCTGTGGATTAGACTCCAGTCCGCTACGGTACACAACAATTGCCTTCTCCAAATAGCCCTGCTCTGCCATCACCAACCCAAGGGAGTTATACGTCTCAGCGCGCCTAGGATCTAAATGCAATAGTTTACTATAATGTTGCATGGCTTCGTCGAGCCTGCCCTGCTCAGCCAAATTTTCGGCTAAATTAGAACGGGCATCGATGTCGTTAGGTTCTATCCTTAGCGCCGCCTTAAAATGGTCTATTGCTTGTTCAACATTACCCTCCTTGGCAAGGGCCGTTCCAAGGTTGTTGTGGGCTACCAAGTTATTGGAAGTGACACTAAGAGCGCGCTTAAATAGCATAATGCTGCTTCGCCAATAGCCGACTTGTATGTAACTGCATGTCATCAAGGCCACACACCATACAAATGCCAAAAAAAAGATGATGATCCTTCTGTAGCGGTATTGTGAAGCAAGATCAGGAACGTACCACGCAATAATAATAAGCAATCCCGTAAGAGGTATGTAGGTATATCGGTCGGCCATGGCTTGGGCTCCTGTTTGAATGACTCCAATTACCGGCACAAGTGTCCCAATGTACCACAGCCAGCCCACAATCAAGTATCGCCTTCTCCGGCCGCACAGAATCACCCATGCGGAGGCACAGGATAACACCACAAAGGCGACCGCAATCTGCCATATTGGCAATGTGTCACCCAGGTGAGGATAAAACACTGCTAACCCCTTAGGCCAAAACATCTTTGCAATATAGCTTGCGTATGAGACCAAGGAATTAGTGATGCGGGCCTTCAAAGAAAGCAGTTCCACCGGCTGTATTGCTCCTTTCTGCGCGATAAACGTTGCTGTAGCCGAAGCTGCCGCGAGGATAAAAAAAGGAATCTTTTCCAAAACTAAAGAGAATAATGCTTTCCTGTTGCCGGTGCCGAGTGGACCGTGTCCCTCAGGACTGTTGTTGCCGGCAGATTGTGTGGGTTTCGTTCGTCGTAGCGGCCAATAGTCCAAAAGCAGCAGCACACAGGGCAGGGTGACCAACATTGGTTTTGCCATAAGACCCAATGCAAAAGCCGCAACCACCGCCATATATCGTGAGACTCCAGGCCGCTCCGCGTAACGAGTGTAAGCAAGCATCGTTAGCATCCAGAAGAGAGTGCTCAAAACGTCTTTTCTCTCAGCTATCCAGGCGACGGACTCCACGTGAAGCGGATGAAGCGCGAAAGCCGCAGCAACAAAAGTGCTCGGCCAGACTGCTGCCGTACAACGACTCAGCACGATGAATAGCAGCACTGTATTGGCAATGTGAAGCAGCAAATTCATCAGGTGAAACATGCGCGGACTTGATCCGAACAGATGACGGTCCAGCATCAGTGATAACCATGTCAGCGGGTGCCAGTTATTTGCATGCGTGGTGGTAAAAGCCCAGCTGATGCTGTCACGAGTCAGGCCTCGCTGTACATTGGGGTTTTCGGTGACATACTTTGGGTCATCAAAATTCGTAAAATCAAAATGCAGCACCTGCCAGTAAACTGCAATAGTAATGACAGACAAAAGCAGGCATATCAAATAACGCCGACTGTCTTTCATGCCTTTGTGCCGTTTACATAAATCTGAGCCAACAAGTTCATCCCCAAAAATCCAGTCTTTAAACGAAGAACATCTGTATTAGTCGAATTATGTGTCTGGCGAGTGCGGCTTTGCTTGCCCGGGGGAGTCTTAGCCATTTTGTGTGAGACGTTTTTATCTGAACAGTTGATTTGTCGGCATTGATTGCAGCGGGAGAATTGGCGATAATCATATCAAGGTTCTTTTCTTTCAGCTTCTTTTCTGCTTGCGCTCGTATGGCTTTGTCCTCCAAAGCAAAACCGACAACGGCCTGTGCCCCGGTTTTGTGTTTTCCCGCCCATTTTAGAATGTCTGCCGCGGGTTTTAATTTGATAGTCATGGATTTGTCGGTTTTTTTTATCTTTGTTTTTGCTTGTTTTGCAATGGTGTAATCGGCTACGGCCGCAGCCATTATCAAGCAGTCACATTTATTAAAATGTTTTTTTACCGCCTCAAACATCTCGGCGGCAGTTTCGACTTTGACGATTCTTGTCCCAGTTGGTGGCCGCTGGGTGGTTGGTGCTATTACAAGTGTCACTTTGTGCCCGGCTTTAAGTGCCGCACGGGCAAGCGCGAAACCGGTTCTGCCGCTGCTTGCGTTGGAGATGAAACGCACCGGGTCAATATATTCGCGGGTACCGCCTGCTGTGATTAGATAGCGCAGGCTTCTAGGTCGTGTCTGAAAATGCATTTTGTCAGATGGTTTATCTTTTCTTGCTCTTGCTCTTAGAAGCCATTTTTTCGATTGCTTCTAAAATATCCTGCGGCTCCGACATTCTGCCGACACCTTCTCTGCCGCAGGCGAGCGGCCCGGCTTGCGGTCCTGTTAACTCCAAACCCATCTCTTGGGTCCGCTTTACGTTGCGCTGCACGGCGGGGTTGTTCCACATATAATCGTTCATCGCGGGGGCCAAAAGCGTCGGTTTGGCCCAGCAAGCACACAGAACCGTACTAAGTAAATCATCACATACGCCGTTTGCAATCTTGCCTATGATATTGGCGGTTGCCGGTGCCACGACAACAATATCAGCCCAGTCGACAAGATTTATATGGCTGATTTTATGTCCCCCGGACGAACTCCATAAGCTGGTAAAAACCGTCGAGGCGGTGATGGCTTCGAAACTTTTTGGCCCGACAAGTCGGCAGGCATTTTCCGTCATTACCGTGTTTACTTTCGCGCCGCCGGCACTTAGCTTACTGGCTAAATCAACTGCCTTGTATGCAGCGATTCCGCCGCTGACACCCAGTAATATGTGCAGACCACCAAGATTTGTTTTTTTCTTGGGCATTGTCAGTTTAATTATTTTTCAGGTTCTTCAATACGGCCGGTTTCCCGGTCAATAGTGATTTTGTCCTGAAGAATTTCCTGAATAACGATTTCTAAATGTGTCTTGCCTTCGGTGTCCTCAATCAAGGGCCGGCCCCCCTGCATCAGTTCGTCCAGCCGCTTTTGAATGAGCGCCGTTAACTTAAATTTGCCGCCAACTTTGTTGATTATCTCTGTGCTCTTGAGCTCCTCTATCATTCTTTTTCTCCAATGTTCTGTCCAGAAGGGCCGGGTATCATTTTGCGTTCTTTCCGGGAGCAATTACCCTGCAAAATCAAGACCTTCCTAAGGCTTATTATTTTCTTTGCGACTCTTCGACAATTTGCACCACCTCTTTTACGGCCTGGTCCAAATCATCATTTATAACCATATGCTCATAGTATTGCCATGCAGCGGCGATTTCGGCGCCTGCTTCGTCCAGTCTCTCCTCTGCTGTTTCAGCATCTTCCCTGCCTCTAAGACTCATGCGCTCCGCCAGTTCCCGCTGTGTCGGTGGTAAAATAAAAATCATTATTGAGTCAGGGTATGCCATTTTTACCTGCTTTCCGCCTTGAACGTCAATTTCCAAGATGACAATTTTACCGGCCTGCAATGCTTCATCTACCTTGTCCTTCGGCGTTCCGTACTGATGCCCGAATACCCTGGCATGCTCCAGCAGAAGACCTTTATTGAATCGCTCCTGAAACTGCTCTTCCGAGATAAACCAATAATCCTCGCCGTTAACTTCACTCTCGGCTTTGGGCCTGGTGGTGACCGAGACACTAAGGGAGGCATTGTTTAGCCGTTTGACCGCTTCTTTGCAAATTGTGCTTTTGCCCACACCGGATGGGCCGCTTACTATCACCACTTTGCCTTTTTTGTTCTCTTGTTCGTTCATTTAGCAATACCAAACTTCAAGCAGAAACTACGGTTTAAGATTTTAAATTTGCCTTTTATTTTCGCGCTTTTCGCCCTCTTACTCTATGTTTTGCGCCTGCTCTTTAATCCGGTCTATCCGGCATTTAATGTCGACCGCGCAGTGGGTAATCTTGCTGTCAGAAGCCTTGCTGGCGATGGTGTTGATTTCTCTGAGCATCTCCTGACTGAGAAAGTCCAACCTGCGTCCGGCCGCGGCGTTAGCCGAGTCCGGCCTGCCTTTGGGCTTACCCTTACAGCTTTCAATAAACTGCTGCAGATGTGAATGCAGTCGGGCGATCTCCTCTGATATGTCTGACCTGTCGGCAAAAACCGCCACTTCTCTGGAAAGCGCCTCTTCATCCAGTTTCAATCTTGCATCCGCAAGCAGCTCGTCGACTCTTTTCTTCAGCTTTTTTTGATATTCCTGCAGGACAACCGCAGTACGGGCACCTATTTGCTTGAGCTTCTTACCTATAGCTTCACAATGAGCATCCAAATCGGCTGCAAGAGCCGCGCCCTCGGCAGCACGCATTTGTTTAAGTTGGTCTATCGCCTGTTGCGTAGTTCTTAGAATTTCTATCCTGATTTGCTCTGCCGCTTTCTCGTCTGGTGATACCGGCACCAGTACACCTGGAAGCACCAACAGGCTGCCAACGTCAATATTACATTTAATATCAGCCGAAGAGGCAATCTTGCTCAACCTTTCCACAATGGCTCGCAGGGCCGCCTCGTCTATATTAAACAGTTCATTTGCAGAAACATCTTTCAGTCGAAGAACGTAATTTACCGTCCCTCGCGACAGGTGCTCCCGAAGAAGCTTATCAATGTCTTCCTCAAGGAACGCTACCAACTCCGGCAGCTTTATATTGGCCTTGAAATAACGATTGTTGAGCGTCTTGATCTCTACGGTGTAGGTTACGCCGTTGCTATTGCCCTGGGCTTGACCATATCCGGTCATACTGTTTATCATGGCACTCCACTTTCAAACCTAATTCAGCTGCTCCTGCGTGTTCTTCTGACTTTTCGAACCAACCTCACCTTGCGCTTGGTGAATTTGCGTCGGCGTTTTCACCCGGGGCCAAGGTTCCTGTGTCCTCAATCGGAGATGGTAAGCCCGAGCGCCTTGGTGGCTCTTGCCGAACCGGAGCCTGCTGGACCTGACCTGCCTCAAAGTCGCTGATAACGGGTTTGTAGAATTTGGCCATTACTACAGCGAGTGTTAGAAACACTCCCACCAGCGCTATTGTAATCCACGTCAGCGGTTCCTTGGTCTTCGAACCCAGAAGCCCGCTTACGGCACCTCCCGCCAGCGCGCCACTCAAACCGCCGCCTTTGCCCTTTTGAATCAAAATAATTAAAATCAGCACCACCGCGCATATAAGGAACAGAGCGGCGAAGACATTCATGATAAAGCTTACTGCTAACATTGGGAAAACAGCCATATTCGTTTCTCACAAATCCTGTTCTTTTTTCAATCCCGGTTCGTCAGAACCACAACTATGCTACTGCCTGAATTATCGAGACAAAATCATCTGCCTTCAAGCTTGCTCCACCGACCAAAAGACCGTCTACATCCTGTTGCCCCATCAGGTCCGCTGCATTTTCGGGCTTTGCCGAGCCGCCGTAGAGTATGCGAATCCCCTCGGCCAGTTGGCTGTCATACATCTCGCCAATCAGCTTTCGTATCAGGGCGTGAACCTCTTGTGCCTGCTGCGGTGTTGCCGTCAGGCCCGTCCCGATGGCCCAGACCGGCTCATAAGCTATGGTTACGGCCGAGGCCTTCTCGGCACTTAAGCCGGTCAGACCGTTCTTTATCTGTCTCGTTACAACTTCTTCTGTCTCGGATGCTTTGTGCTGTTCAATCAGTTCACCTACACATAATATCGGCAGCAGGCCCCCGGATATAGCAGCACTAACCTTTTTGTTTACCAGTTCGTCAGTCTCACCGATTACGTGCCTGCGCTCCGAGTGCCCGCACAGGGCATACGTACAGCCAACATCTTTTAGCATTGAAGGGCTTATCTCGCCGGTAAAAGCACCTTTCTGCTCGTAGTAAATATCCTGAGCGCCGACGGCGATGTGTGCGGTGCTGACCGCTTTAACCACTGCCGGAATGTACACAAAAGGTGGTATTACCGCTATGTGCACCTTCTCAGCGATATCCGACGCCCCGGACGCCACTGCTTCGGCCAGACTTACGCTCGTGTGGCTGTCGGTATTCATTTTCCAGTTGCCGGCCACAAACGGCTTTCTCATAAACGACTCTCCTGCCAAAATCAACTACTCCTTATCAATAAGTCCGTTAAAGTAACTCTGTTGCCCTCGGGAAACTGCCTAATATCGAAAGCTGTAGACAGTGCTCACGAGCCTCTTCCAGGCCCTTTTTCACCCGTTCTTCCGTCCTGTGGCCGAGAAAATCCACAAAGAAATAGTATTCCCATTGCCTCTTCTTGCTGGGCCTGGATTCTATATTTGTCAGATTTATATCGCATCGCTTGAAGACCTCCAGCACATCAGCCAGAGCACCGGCTTTATGGGCAGTGCTGAATAATATAGCGGTCTTATCCTCGCCGCTAGGTTTTGCATCTTCGCGGCTGATTACCAGAAATCGCGTTATATTGTTGGGGTTATCCTCGATATGCTCACAGACAATTCTCAGCCCGTACAGCTCTGCGGCTACGCCGGAGCCAATTGCCGCGGCGATTTGCTCTTCCGCCGCTGTTTGCGCAGCTTTGGCACTGGAGGCCACAGGGACCGTCTGTGCGTCCTTGAAGGTGGCGCTCAGCCAGTTTCGGCACTGAGCAAATATTTCCGGCTTTGAGTAAATCTTCGCGACCTCTTCCAGCGAGCAATTTGCCAGTAGATTGTGATGAATTGCCATCAGGACCTCGGAGCATATCTTCACATTGGAATCTATGAGGGCATCGAGCGTCTCTATTACGCCGCCGCCTGTGGTATTCTCTATCGGTGCAAGGCCCAAATCGCAGTGGCCTTTGCTGACTTCATCGAATATGCTTAAGATATCAACCAGCGGCTCATATTCGACGCTCTGCCCGAATTTGAGCATTGCCGCGGTATGGCTGAAACTGCCCTCCGGGCCCAGATAACCAATCCGCAGCGGTCTTTCCAGGGCAAAAGAGCCGCTCATCAGCTCTCGCCAGATGGCCACGAGGCACTTGTCCGGCAGTGGGCCTTCATTGGCCTTTAGCATTGTTTCAAAAACTTTTTTTTCGCGGTCGGGCGCGTAAATCTGTCCGCCTGTCTTGTTCTTTAGTTTGCCTATATCTATGACGACGCGTGCTCGTTCGTTGAGCAGCTTTACAAGCTGCTGGTCAATGTCGTCGATGCGCTTTCTAAGTTCTTCGAGAGACATAAGTTAAGTACCAAGGGCAACCGTTGAAAAACAAATCTTCGCTGTTCGGCGGCGCGGTCATTTTCTGTAAAAACTACTAACGTTACCAGAATTTTGGTGTTGCGTCAATGGATTAGGTTGATTAGAAATGAAATTGTTGTGAATGCGAGGATAAAATGCAAGAAGTGGCAAAATATGTGATTTTTAGGACGAGATGGGGTTATTTCGGTCTTGCGGGGTGCAATAGAGGACTTTTGAGGTCGTGTTTGCCTGGCGGTCGGGAGGTGGTTAAGTCGAGGTTGTTACAGGGTTTGGGGGCCTGCCGGAGTGAGAAGGCGGTTTTCAAGGAGGTGCGAGAGCTGGTAAGTGCTTATTTTGAAGGGGCTTGTGTGGATTTTGGTCAGGTTGGAGTTGTGCTGGATGGTTTCAGCAGGTTTGGCAGGCAGGTGTTGGGGACGTGCAGGGACGTAAGGTACGGCGGGACAATAAGTTATGGCGAGTTAGCTGAGCGGATTGGTAGGGCCGGGGCCGCGAGGGCGGTCGGCGGGGCGCTTGCGAGGAACCCGCTGCCGCTTATAATTCCTTGTCACAGAGTGACTTGCGCGAATGGCAAGATTGGAGGGTTCAGTGCGGCAGGGGGGGCAAGGGTCAAGAAAAAGATGCTTGATTTTGAGCGAAAAATCAGGGTGGAGAGAAAGTGAAAAGTGAGAAGGCAAAAGGAATTGGACCTTTGATTTTGGACTAAAAATGGCGGTAGGGAATTTGACAGGTGCGGGGTCGCCCTTGTTTTTGGGCGAAAAATGGGGGTTGAGGGTGTGACAAAGTGTTTCAAAGTGTGAAAAAATTGGAAAAACTCAGAAAAAGGGGTGGAATTGCGCTGGAATAAGTGTGTGAAAGTGTTTCAAAGTGTGAAAATTTAGGAAAATTTTAGCGTTAAAATGGGGGGTTTGGAGGGGTCAAAAATTGGCCGGGCGGGGGCCGGGGCGCAATATACACTATTTAAACTAGTGTATATCTTGGGGGAAATTGTCGCATATTGACAAATTTGTTGTCAGTTTGCGCAGGATTTTGACGGAAATTGGATTTTGCCACAGAGGGAAGTAACCACGAATTTTCACGAACTGACACGAAGAGGTTTTGGCTTCATGGGCCTGGCTGTGACCGGCCTTTTTTATCCAAACTTGCAGCCGTACTCCGAGCGAGCTCGTGCGTTCGGCCTGCGAAGTTCGTCTAAGTTGCTGACGTTGTCAGCCGTGGTGAAGCCAGAGTTGCTATATCTTAAGTATGGAGTGAGGGCACGGAGAGGTGGGCGGGGTGGAAATGCATGCGGATTTGATTGAAAATGGGCGATTGAGGGGAAGTTAGCCACGAATGAACACAGATGGGCACGAATGGGCTCTGGCTTCATGGGCCATTTTTAATGGCCGGGTCAGGCAAAGTCATCAACTATACTCGAAGCGAGCTTCTGCGCCAGCCTGTTGACTTTGTCTGTTGGCCGGTAGCCGGCCCTGGTGAAGCCAAAGAAGGGCCTTTTTTGCTTTAGGGAGGATGTACACGAATTAGTTTTGAGCGGGCGGGCGCGGACGCAAGCCTTGCATCTGCATCAAGATTCCTCGCTCAAAACGGCTTTAGAATAGACTGGATCCCAGCCTTCGCTGGGACGAGCGGGGTGAAGTTGGGGGGAGGGATTTTTCAGGCCTGAAGGGGTAAAAAGAAGTAAAAAAGTCCGATAATTTTGCTTGACAAGCCCGGTCAGGGATATAAACTGCGGTTAATGTGATATATGGCAAGGGAGTGGTGAGAAAGCATCATTCGTATGCGGTAGAGGCTTTCCCCCCACGAAAAGGGAATATTTGGTATTTTGGAGGTGCAGGGAGTACCGGCGGATTGAGGCGAATTCAGGGCCGTGCGTCAAGGAGACTCGCGCTAGAACTGTGGATGGCTGTGAAAGGGCGTTTAATCTGATTAATAATAGATGATGAGCTGAAATGCTCAGGAGGTGTGAAATGTTAACAGGTAACAAAAATAAGAAATTGCTTGTGGCGGTTGTGTGGTGCTTAGCGGTGGCCAGTGGGGTCCAGGTAGAGGGGGTTACGGAGGAATGGGTGGCGCGTTACGACGGGCCTGCCAGCAGCTGGGACCGAGCACGCGCCCTGGCCCTGGACTCAGCGGGGAATGTCTACATTACAGGTGATTCCGTTGCCACCGGGTTCTGGGACTACGGCACGGTCAAGTACGACGCAGACGGCAACGAACTGTGGGCGGCCCATTACGACGGCCCCGGTGGCGGAGGCGATATTGACTGGTGCTACGCCGTGGCCGTGGATGCCGTAGGCAATGTTTACGTGACCGGGGAATCCTGGGGCGGGCCAAACGTTGGCGCCGATTATGGCACGGTGAAGTACGCAGCAGACGGCAATGAGGTGTGGGTGGCCCGCTACGACGGCGCCGGCGACACAAACGAGTTGCTGGGGAACGACCAGGCCTACGCCGTGGCCGTGGATGCCGCAGGCAATGTTTACGTTACGGGGTATTCCCATGGCAGCAGCACGCACTGGGACTACGCTACCGTTAAGTACGACCCAAATGGAAATGAGCTATGGGTGGGTCGCTACGAGGGCCCCGATAGTGATATAGGCCGCGCCTTGGGCGTGGACGGTGTAGGCAATGTCTATGTTACAGGCGGGTCATCCGGCGATTACTGTACCATCAAGTACGACCCGAATGGCAATGAGGTGTGGGTGGCCCGCCACAGCGGGTCCGGCGCGGCCTGTGCTCTGGCGGTAGACGGCTCAAGCAACATCTACGTCACGGGGGGCGCCTATACCACCATCAAGTACGACCACAACGGGACCGAGCAGTGGGTGGCCGACTACAACGGGCCCGGAGGCTTTGGCGATTCGGCCTACGACCTGGGCGTAGACGGCTCGGGCAATGTTTACGTCACGGGGGAGTCCTGGGGTGGGCCAGGCCTTGACTCCGATTACGCCACGGTCAAGTACGACCACAACGGGACCGAGGTGTGGGTGGCCCGCTACGACGGGCCAGTTAGCGACGACGATTCAGCCTACGCTATGGCCGTAGACGGCTCGGGCAACGTGTACGTCACTGGTTCGTCTTACGGTGGCTGGGAGACGCTCAGCAACTATACCACTGTAAAGTATGGACCCGATGGCAACGAGCAGTGGGTGATCCATTATGACGGCCCCGCCACTGGGGACATTTGGGACTACGATTCGGCGTACGACGTGGCCGTAGACGGTTCAGGCAATGTGTATGTGACGGGAACCTCTGGCGACATAGAGGACGACTACGCTACAATCAAGTATTCTCCGGGTGTTTGCAACTACGAGCTTACAATTACCGCCGGTCCCGGCGGGGAAACGGACCCGAATGATGGTATCCATGCCTATCCATGTCAGTCTTTCGCTACGGTTACAGCGATACCCGACGTGAATTACATCTTTGACCACTGGGAACTGGATGGAAACGATGTAGGTTCAGACAATCCCTATCCAATTTTTATGAATGGTGAGCGTGCGCTGGACGCAACCTTCTCCCCCGATGGTGATGGTGATGGAATTCCTAATGACGGCGATAACTGTCCTGTTGTTTATAATCCTAATCAGGTAGACACCGACGGCGAGGGCATAGGAGACCTTTGCGACAATTGCCCGACTAATTATAATCCTAATCAGACAGACACCGACGGCGACGGGATAGGGGATCGTTGCGAGTGCTATGCAGCGAATATTGACGGGGTAGACCCCGTTAATTTTGATGATTTTGGAATGTTCGCAAATGACTGGGACTCGACTGGCTCTGGTCTGGCGGGTGATACGAACGGAGATGAGTGTGTAGATGTTTGGGACTTAGCGCAAGTGGCACAGCACTGGATGGAGGGATGCCATGTAGCGCCGCCCTGGCAGGCGTGCTGGGAGTGCCCAAGGCAGTGCCACGGTGATGCAGACTGTCAGGCACAAGGCCTCGGTGGGAGATACTGGGTTTACACTTGGGACGTGTCTATCTTTTATGCAGCGTATGGCACGCGCTACCCCGACCCCGGCTATGATCCTTGCGCTGACTTCAATAGAGACGGTTATGTGGATTTCGATGACGGCGAGATATTGAGTGCGTGGTATGGTGTGGAGGGTGTTCCTGCTGATTGCCCAACAGAACCCTAAGCTTGGAGAAGAGCGGCGTTGGATTAAGGGATGAAATAGGAAGGGCGGGGCCAGGGGTTATGGGGTCCACCCAAGGCAGGCTTGGGTGCTAAACACGAATGCGTTTGGCGGCGGTTTGATTTGGTCTATATGCAGGATGATGTTTTGTTGGCAGTGCATCGCGAGCACGCTTGTGAGTGGATGCTCTGAGGCTCAGTTTTAACCGCAAATTGAAGCTCGAATTTCATGGAACAAAGGTCACCAGTGATGCAAGATTGGCAGAAAGTTAGGGCATAAAAAACGTATTTTCGTGCAAATTTTCAACAAAAGCGGCTTCGAAAGAGTAAATTCTTGACTGTTCACGGTGATTTTGGTAAGATAATTGATGTCATACGGAGAAATGATGTTTTTTAAGCGTGTAAATGGGAAATCCCATTTATACCTCCTGGGCCTTTTCGAGGAGGGCCTTTCCAGCAGGTTTGTCCTGTGAGCACAGGGGCCGTAAACAAATACGCAATGAAAGAGACGATGAAAAATTCAGCCGGCAAAAGTGACATCAAGCCAATGCTGCTGTTTCTCATTGTGTTTGTATTTCCTGTCCTGGCCCTTTATGTGCCCCAGCAGGCAGCCCGCGCCGGCGACTACTACATCGACTCCGTAGGTGGAAATGACAGCAATGACGGCCTTACACCATCGACTGCGTGGAAGTCCCATACGAAAGTAGATACAGTGGTGCTTGGAGCCGGTGATAGTGTTCGGTTCAAAAGAGGGTCACAATTTTCCGGTCCCATTGTAATCAATGAATCAGGGACAGCGGCAAATCCGATCCTGCTCACTGACTATGGCCAGGGCAGCGCTCCGCGTTTTACCAACACGAACGATTTGGATATGAATGGCAACTGCATTCGTATTTCGGGCGACTACATTATCGTTGAAAACCTCTACTTTCATGATACCCCAGCAACAGCAAATTGGGACAGGTTAGCAAGTATTTTTCAAATGGGGGCGATTTTCAACATGCCGGGAGCAGACCATAACATCATTCGCAACAATGTATTCATAGATTGCACCAAAGGAATTCAATCAACAGGTGAATATACGCTTATTACAAATAATTATCTGGATGGTCCAAGTCATGCCTTGTGGTGGGATGGCGTTGCATCCGGAGGCTGGGGCCCTATGGGAATCCAGCTTGGTATCGGAAATCAGGAGGTTTCCTACAACACCATCAAGAACTACCTGACAGAGGAAAGTCCATACGGCACCGATGGCGGTGCGATTGAATTCGATGATGGGCGGTTTCACAAAGACAATCTCTACATTCATCACAATTACTCTGAAGGTAATGCCGGCTTTTTTGAATCCAGCTGGGGTGCTGATTACAATCCAGAGGTTCAGGAAGTCCACAATCTAAGAGTTGCATTCAATGTCAATAACGACGGCCAGAGCTATTGCTATATGTTTGCACCGACCCATGACACCTATTTTGAAAACAACACAATCATACGGGCCAACAATTACCCTGGTCCGTATCCTAATTTTGACGAAATAGTTTACGCAGCATTTGCCGGTATCACTTTCAGAAATAATCTGCTTGTCGGCACAGCAGAAACCAATAACAATCCATATAACGGCGCCTCTGTTACCGTCCAGAATAGCTGGTATTGGGAAATCGGTACAAGTAACGGCGATGGGGACCCTCTTCTTGTGGATTTCAATGGTGGAGATTATCACTTAACGAGCAGCAGCCCGTTGATTGGCCAGGCGCAGAACCTGAGTCAGCATTATTCAACCGACTTTGATGGCGCGATTTTGCCAACGTCCGGACCATGGGACATTGGTGCCTACATGTTTGCAGGAGCTGCATGCAACCTTCCAGGTAATCTGAACGATGATTATAGGGTTGATTGTTTAGACTTTGATCTGTTAGGAGCTGGCTGGCAGATTTCTTATGACATGTTCGACCTGAAGGAAATGGCAGCAAACTGGTTAATCTATTGCAATATAAGTCCGTATGTAGTAATTACAAGCCCATCTAACGGCTATAGCTTCGATGAAGGTGAAACGATAACTATCACGGCCGATGCATGTGACGTTGACGGTTCGATAA
>CAZENQ010000071.1:0-15647 GCA_964513655.1 uncultured Pirellulales bacterium
GGCGACACAACCTGCGGTGGCGAAGAAAGTAAAAGGGGTGGTTATTACCTCGTCACCCGGCTTTATCTCCAATGCCATTAAGCTAACAAGCAGGGCATCTGTCCCACTCGCTACCCCGATTGCGTATTTGCAGCCACAATAGGCGGCGATTTCATCTTCAAATTGGACCACGGCCGGGCCCAAACAAAACATCTGGCTTTCGCAAACATCCGTTATTGCCCCCAAAACTTCATCTTTTATAGTGGCATATTGTGCTTTCAAATCCAAGAGTGGGACCTGCATTAAAACACCTTACAGAGCTTAAGCTTTTATAATTTTGCTGCGACCTCGGCGAACCGCTTCGGTAGCATTTCTGGTATCAACAACCAATTTTGCGTTCTTGACAATCCAGTCATAATTATAATCACTGTGATTTGTGGAAAGCAAAACTACATCATAGCTCGCCAGCATTTTAGCCGACAATTTCTTACTCGTCATTCTCAAATCGTGCTGACGCTGCTTATGGGTCTTAGGAATGTGCGGGTCGTTGTAGTCGACCTTGGCGCCTTTTTCGCGCAGCAACTCAATCAGCTCTATCGAGGGAGATTCCCGCAAATCATCAATGTCTTTCTTATATGCCAGTCCCAACACAAGAACCCTTGAGCCTTTTAGGCTTCTACGTCGCTCGTTCAGGGCTTCCATTGTCTTTGTGATGACGTAGCGCGGCATATTGGTGTTGATTTCGCCGGCCAGTTCGATAAACCGCGTTGGCATGCCGTACTGCCGGGCCTTCCAGGTCAGATAAAACGGGTCGATTGGTATGCAGTGGCCGCCAAGACCAGGACCAGGATAAAAGGCATTGAAGCCGAACGGCTTGGTACTCGCCGCTCTGATAACCTCCCAAACATCGATACCCATCCTGTCAAAAACCATTTTCAGTTCATTGACCATAGCTATATTTATGCAGCGATAGACATTCTCAAGAATTTTTGTGGCTTCAGCTGCCTCCAGACTGGATACAGGAACTGTTTTGACAATGACAGCATCATAAAGTTTGCAGGCCATATCGCGGCACTTTTTAGTTAAGCCCCCGACCACCTTCGGGATAGTCTTGGTTGTAAAGTTTTTGTTGCCGGGGTCTTCACGCTCAGGCGAATATGCCAGATGGAAGTCCTTGCCCGCCTTTAGACCGCTGCCCTCAAGTATTGGGGCAACCAGCTCTCGAGTAGTGCCGGGATAAGTCGTGCTTTCAAAGACAACAAGCTGTCCCGGCCGCAGATATTTGGCAATTGTCTCGCTGCTGCTAATAATAAACTGCATATCAGGCTCGCGGTTCTGTGTCAGTGGTGTGGGTACGCAAACTAATATCGCATCGACTGTTTTAAGACGGGCCATATTAGTCGTGGCGTAGAATAACCCCGTCCTCACGATTCGCTTAACTTGTGAATGGGCGATGTGTTTAATGATGCTTCGGCCGGAACTGAGAACCGCAACCTTCCTAGCATCGATGTCGAAACCAGCCACCTTTATGCCTGCTGAAGCAAACTCTCTTACCAGCGGCAGACCAACGTAGCCCAGCCCTAGGACACCAACTGTAACCTTCCCGTCCTTGATTCTTCTCTGCCATTCTGTCATAAGTCGCGCCACTGCAACGGCCCTCGTGTCGTCCGAAGCTCAATTTTGTAAACAATAAATGTCTTCACATTCGCCAAAATCGTCCAACTTGCCAGTACCGGTTAAACCAGCATCCAGCTATAGCCGATTAGTTTAATCAGAAAGGCAGTTTAGAATTATATCACCCAGAAGTCAATTGACTATTTTGGATTTATGATTTATGATTAATAATTACAAGTTGAAAGTTCGGTGATCGGGAAGGAACGATGCCTAAATCGAAATCCGCCATTAAAAGTTTGACAGTGCTGTTCACCTGTATTGGCAGAAGAGTTTCTTTGCTCAACAGCTTCCGTCAAGCGGCAAGAGAACTAAAAACAGATATTTCGCTACTCGGAACGGAGGCCACCGAGCTAAGCTCAGCGCTGCAACTGTGCGACAAGGGCTTTTTGGTTAAACCAATAACACACGTCGACTATATCAAGCAACTGCTTTCGATAGTCAAGGCCAACAGGGTAAAACTGCTTGTTCCAACAATAGATACGGACCTGTTGCTTTTAGCAAAAAACAAACGAAAATTCGCAGCTGTAGGTTGTTGTGTGCTCATCTCAAAGACGGGCATAGTGGACATTTGTCAGGACAAGAGAAAGACATACCGGTTCCTGCTCAAAAACGGCTTTGATACGCCCGTGACTATGAGTGTTCAGACCGCACTTTCAAAAAAGATCCTCAACTGGCCATGCTTTCTTAAGCCTTGGGACGGTAATGCCAGCAGAGGAACTGCTAAGGTGAACAATCGAAAAGAGCTGTTGTTTTTCGCAAAAAGAATACCAAATCCCATCTGCCAGGAGTTTGTCAATGGTACCGAACACACCTGCGATGTATATGTTGACCTCGACATGAAAGTTCGCTGCGTCGTTCCGAGAAAGCGCATCGAGGTAAGGGCCGGCGAGGTCAGCAAGGGACAGGTAGTAAAACACCCTCAAATTGTGCGAGAAGCTGCAAGATTAGTTGAAACGCTCGGGGCGGGGCCGGGTGTTATAACTCTGCAACTTTTCCTGACTGATAACGATAAGGTGAAATTCATTGAGATAAATCCACGATTCGGCGGCGGCGTTCCCCTCGCCATAAAGGCTGGAGCCAACTTCCCGAAGTGGATATTACAGGAGGTGCTCGGCAGAAAAACAAATATCCGCTTCGACGGCTTCAAAGACAAGGTGATTATGCTTCGCTACGATGGCGAAGTCTGGCTGGAAAACGTTAACAAGAAAACCGAAAAATGATATTTGACAAGATAATCGGACCGGAAAGGCCGGTTACATGGGTACTGGGATTCTGGCCCATACTGGCGGTCTCCTTCGGCGGCTCATTAGCCGCCACATGGCTGTGCAAGAAGGTAGCCATAAAGTTCGGAATCGTCGACAGACCCGATGACCTCGTCAAAACACATAAAGAGCCCATCGCGTATCTTGGGGGCGTCGGCATACTTATAGGCCTGACAGCCAGTGTCCTGGTGGGGATTGGATATCTGCCAAAAACAGATTCCTTATCTACCGCCCTTAGATTTTTACTAGGAATAGTATTCGGCGGCGCAGTAGCATGTGGTGTCGGTCTTGCCGACGACATATTCGACATAAAACCCAAACATAAAATACTCGGCCAGGTAGTCGCCGCCGTTATCCTGCTGCTTGCCGGTATAGTGCCGAATCTGCACCGCACCACCAACCTGCTAAATTTGCCGATGCCCTATAGTCTTGAAGTAATCATGGAAAGCGTAATTGTGATACTTTTCGTACTCGGTGCAACAAATTCACTGAACCTTCTCGACGGACTCGATGGTCTTTGTGCGGGGGTAACGGCGATTATCACCGTGGCCATGTTGCTGCTGTCGATGCATCTCGCGACATGGGGGGCCAGCGAAGTGGGCGACCCCGTGCGTATCATAATCTGTCTCGGGCTCGTAGGAGGCGTCTGCGGCTTCTTGCCTTTCAATCGATATCCGGCCAAGATATTTATGGGTGATGCCGGAAGTATGCTTCTGGGTTTCGTGATAGCCGCGCTGATGATTTTGTTTGCCGAGCAAATCCCGCGATGGTGGATGGCCTCCATCGTGGTCTTTGGCCTGCCTATCCTCGACACCGCCGTCGCACTGGCAAGAAGATTGCTTAATCACAGACCCCTGTTCGTCTCAGACCGCGGTCATATTTATGACCAGATGGTAGACAGAGGGATACCGCTGAAAAAGACTGTCTCAGTCTGCTATGTGCTCGCCGGCATTTATGCGGTGATCGGCCTAGCAATGAGCCAGATAAGAACAAGATATGCCACGGTTGTGTATGTTCTCGTTTTTGCAATCTCGGCCATTATCGTATGGAAGAAAGGTTACCTGAAAATGGAAGGCCTAAGAGGAGCCATTCGCAAACAAGATTGACAAATTCCATAGGGCAGGGCATCCATTCTGGAACAAATCATAAAACGGGCTCCGCACATCAATCAATTACTTTCCAGAGGACCCCCGCTTGTTCAAATTCATATCGCTCCAATAGAAACTGTGGGCAATAACTCAGCAGCGGTGAAACCACGTACACCGTTGAGCTTTCCCTTAATTGTTCAATAGTATCTTCAGTAAAAACTGGCGCATTTTTACTCATATAATATTCTGAGACTATTTTGACATCGCTGCGTTCACTTTTGGCCTGCCGTATATATAAAAGCAAATGTACAATGGTGGAGTCCGAATAGATTATCGCATGTTCTTCAACGCCATTTAAAGCCTCATTAGCAAACTGTTCAGCCCCCTTATAGCCTGTTTTCCATGGCTGGAGGAAATAGGAATATTCATCACGATAGGGCCTTTGTCTCCTCTGTCCGAGAGGTTTGTACATCTTTCTTGCCACAGTTGGAGTAACATAATAAATCGGTATCGGCAGCAGGCAAAACGCCAGCACCACAAATACCAGCACCTTGTGGCTGTATCGCCTCAAAACAACATCAGCTCCCAAACCAATAAGTATCGCCGCAAGACAGTAGAATGGCAAAAAGAACACGTACCTGTCCGCCACGGTATACCGGAATGCAAATGCAAAATGCAAAACTAAGAGCGCAAGTAGAACATTGGCAAAACTTCGACCTAGAGCTTTTTTGCACAGTACCCACAGCCCTACAAATAAAAGCACAAGGTTCGGCGTAGGAAAATTAAGGAGTATGAATATTATATTTTCCAACACTATCTTAACCGACATAGACACATTAAGAACATTTGCCTGCCACAGCCTTCCGAACATCGCCGAGACCAGCGTTGCGTGTATATCACCGGACAGCATAATATTCTTTATTACCAGATACTCATACGGCAGAGCACCGATTACCCACATTGAAACGATAATGGCGAAATGCTTTAAGCCAAGCCGACTGCGAACCAACAAAACAACCAGCAACACGGTATAGCAGGCAAAACCGAACACCGCCCACATGTGGTTGGCAATCGCCAGACCGTTAAAAAGTCCTAAAAGATACAAATACGCTGGGCGCTCCGTGCGTATATACCGCAACAATACTATTAACTCACCAAGCATTAGTGCAGCGTGCAAGGTATAAACTTCGGCCATCACAGACTGCTGCCAGAAAGTCCAGGAAACAGCCAATGTAACCGCTCCAATCAGCGCCGGCAACAGCCTGCCGAGCCAGAGTTGCAGCAGCAAAAACAGATTTGCAACTGCCACCGCTCCGAACACAGCAGAGGTAAAATTTAGTCGCCAAGCGAATTCCCCCAGAGGTATATGTTTGATGGCAATGCCTATCATAATATAAAGTGGGTGTGAAAGCGCAAGACCCATAATACCTTCGATATCATTATTCCAGATTCGCCAGACGTAAAACGCACTGTCCTGCCACAGCATACCCGGCGCACATGTAAGCGTATAGAGCAGCCCGGCCGCAGTCAGCACAATCAGGTACCAGAGCACAACACTGCCAGATGTCACAGCTTCGTCTTGTTTAGATATTTCTCGCATTCCAGCCCACAAAGAAAAAAATGGATACCTAAAACTTGACTAATCAATGGTTTCGTCTATATTAACGCTTGTCGCTCAAAAAGAAAGTGATTTTGTCCGCAGCTTCATATGGCACAGGAAGAATCCAACAATAATCATGGTTCAGCCAAGCAAACGCCGGAGCAGGTCCCGGCTGCTGCTGAGAAAAAACGCTCGCGAGGACTTTGGATACTTTTACTGGTGTTCCTCGTCTTCGCCGCATCCGTATTTCTGACCCAACACAAAGGTACAATCAACTGGGTCGAAGATTATGAGGCCGGAATGAAACTGGCAAAACAGCTAAACAAACCTGTTTTACTCACTTTTTACAAACTCCATACCCGTTTTTGTTCGGAAATGTCACAAAATACCTACAATAACCCAGACGTTATAGAATACGTTGAGACCAACTTCGTTCCCATCTTCATTGACGTCGATAAACAGCCTGAAATTGCCAGACTTTATAATATTGACTATTATCCCACTCACTACATTAAAAAACCAGACAGCAATGAGCTTATTGGTCCACATTTTGGTTATGACGTGCCATCAGTGTTCATCCAAAAGCTTGAAGATTTACTTGCGAAAATGGACTTATCTAAGCAATAGATTGTTTTGTCAAACCTTCCTCCCGTCACTTCAGTTAGCCTCTTATGTCAACAGGAGACTGTCTACTGTCGATAAACCACGCGATATATAGGCCCTGCCCTGATGAAATCATAATGCTCAAGCAAATATTCCGGACAATACCCCCGCACTGCAGAAACAACATAAACAGCTCGTTTAGTCAATAATTCTTCTATAGTATGTTCGTTAAATTCAGGCGAGCCTTCGCTGCTGCCTACGTTGGATATAATCTTAACATCTGGTCGCATCTCCCTAATCTGCTGTGTGTTCAACAGTGGGGGGGCCGTCGTGCCGTCGGCGTATACAATTGCATCGGGTTCGACCATACCAAAGATTTCTTTGGCAAATTTCTCCGGCCCCCTGTACCCGGTTCGCCAAGGACGCAGAAAATATACATAATCATCGCGGTAAGGAATCTCTCTTATACGTCCGCTTATAATGCCCAACTTCTTTGCGACCTTTGGAGCCGCTACATAAACAGGCACAGCAACAAAAGCAAGTGTCACCACCACACAAGCAAGAATTTCGGCACGTTTGCCGTTGAGGACCCTGGAAGCTCCGACACCAATCAGTATCGAAACTATACAATATGAAGGAATGAAGAACGCATAGCGGTCAACAATTGTGTAGCGAAAGGCAAAGACAAAAAACAATACTAATAGGGTGAGCAAAACATTTGCAAACCACCGCTTTGGCGAAACCTTGTATATAGCCCATAGACCGACAAACACAAGCACAACATTGGGCGTCGGGAAATTAAGTGCCATCCACATCAAGTTCTCTTTTATAATTCGACCTGACAGAGAAACATTAAGAACATCACTCCGCCAACTCGCGCCGAAAACGGCCGAGGCCATAGTTGGCCAAAACTCGCCGGTCTGCAAAACGTTCTTTACAATCAGATACTCGTAAGGCAAGGCGCCAATAACCCACAATAATGCCATCAGGGCCAAATCCTTTCCGCCGACTTTCTTTTTGACCGTGAGCACCACTACAAGGACCAAATAGCAGATAAAGGCAAGCGATGCGAGCATGTGATTCGCTATCGCAAGTCCGTTGACGAGACTTAAAAGATACAGATAAACCACCCGGCCCGTCTTGGCATACTGCAAGAGCATTATTAATTCAACCAGAAGCAGTGCAACAGTCAGGTTATAGGTCTCCGGAATAGCAGCGTGTCGCCAAAAAGTATGCGAAAGCCCAAGAGTCAAGGCTCCAACCAGCGCAGCCAAAGCACCACCAAGCCACAACCGCAAAAGCAAAAAAAGATTCGCAACAGCCACCGCTGAGATAACCGCCGTCACAATATTAACTTCATAACCAAATTTGCCAGGAAAAATGTATTTCGCTGCGATAGCCAGCATGTAAAAAAGCGGATGTGACAACGCAAGACCAAGCCGACCTTCAATATCATTGTGCAATACGCGATACTGTATTACGCCGCTGTCCTGCCATACGGGCCCGGGCGCACAGCTCACTATATAAAGTACCGACGCAGCAAAAAGTACAACAACATAACCGGTTTTAATATTGTCAGAAGCTACGAGATTGCTGTCGGCTTTGACCATTCGGTTTCACCTACTTAGTATTGTGGTTATTGGTCGCACGTCCGGGCTTCGGACTTCTTAAATGGTTACTGTCAAGTAATGGGTATCGGCAGCGAACTGAATCGCGCCCTCATAAGCAGCGGGTACAAGCAAGCAATCGCCCGCCTTGAACTCAACGAAGGCTCCATCAGTTCCCAGAATCCTTCCAAAGCCAGTCAGAATAATCAGGCATTTAACTTCACCACGTGAAAGAAGCGTCTCGCAGTCTTTGGCCTGATGTCCCTTGTCTATCTTGAAGTACTCGCAATCAACTAAACGACCAAGCGTCGTCACCGAAAGGTTATCGCCGGATGAGTCGAAATGGATGCTTTCTAACGCTTCTTCAATGTGCAACTGTCTGGCTTTACCGGTATCATCAACTCTGTTGAAGTCAAAGACGCGGTAGGTCGTATCTGACGGCGTTTGAATCTCAGCTATTAGCAACCCCGCTCCAATGCTGTGGGCGGTACCGGCAGGGAGAAAATGGCATTGTCCAGCCTCGACTGGCACTTCCGCCAGCACTTGGGCCACATCACCTCTCTTAATCGCTTTGGCAAATTCCTCCCTGCCTACACCTTTTTTGAGTCCCTTATAAATTGCCGCACCTCGTACCGCAGATATAATGTACCAGCACTCGGTCTTTGGGTCGCCCTTACCCATTCTTTTGCAGGTTGCCGGGTCCGGATGCACCTGAACACTCAGAATATCCTCAGCGTCGAGGAATTTGATTAACAATGGAAAAGGCCCGGAGAAATTTTCATCACCCATTATTTCTGCAGGATATTTTGCGATTGCGTCAGAAAGGGTTTGTCCTGCCAATTCACCGTTCGCAATCACGGATTTATCTTCCGGCAAGTCAGCCAATTCCCAGCTTTCTCCGATTTTCTCACCTGCCGGTATGTCTTTACCAAAGAAATCCCGCAGCTTCTGGCCACCCCATATACGCTTTTTGTAAATCGGTTTGAATTTCAGCGGGTATAACTGCATGCGCGTATTGTAGTAGTGGCAGAGTAATTTGTCTATGCTGCGGTTTGAAGAAAATCCCTCATGTAGATAGGAGGGATTTACGACTCTTAACCGCGACCTTAGCCCAAGAGCTAATCACGCTAATTTGTCGGCTAAATGCTCGGACTGCACTTGGGGCAGTAGCCTTCAAGCTGTATGCGCTGGTGGCCGATAACAAAACCTTTCTCCGGGCTCTTCGCCATAGGCATCGATACCCCTGTAAAGCAGTGCGTATCACCACAATTCGTACATGTAAAGTGCGGATGGCACTGGTGCTCGGTGCAGTTGCCAGCCAACTCAAAATGCCATACCCTTCCATGCAGAAAAGCCCTGTGAACAAGCCCCGCCCGGACAAAGCTTTCGAGGCTCCTGTAGATTGTGACCTTATCCGGGGCGTCACGCCCGAGCCTTGTTGAAATCTGGTCTTGAGTCAGCGGCTTATCGACAGCGAGAAGCGCCCCCAAAATAGCTACTCGCGGATTCGTCCGGCGAAGCCTCACCGAGCTTAATAGTTTCTTGGCCTTTCTCTTAAGCGCTGTTCCCATCTGTATCCTCCGATTCCCTGTGTACGTGCGGGTGACTGTGCCGCCCGTGAACAGGGCACGCACCCGCAAGCTCGACATCCGACTTCACAAACATAAGCGGAAAAACAATATCACTGATACAACACGGAATCCAGATAGCTATAAACAAAGTTACAAATATTCCAATCGCAGCGGCAGCCGTTATAGCGGAATTGAGATTCATCAGCAGATACGAGGAAGATGCCCAGGTGCTTACTAATATATGCGCAGCGTGCGGGAACTTGGTCCGTGGCAGAAAATATGCGATAAGAACACCCAACAACGCAGCAGGATTGACTATATACCATTCCTCGATAAAGCCAAGGTGAATCCTGCGCTCGTGACGTTCAAACTCAACATTCTGAACATGTCCATGATGCTCATCTTCACCTATATTGGACGGTTCGTGCCGGTGCAGCTGGCCATGTCTCGGAACGTCAAGGCCGAGCAACCGCGTCCCGATATGCGGGATTACCACGTCGCTAAGGGTGGCAATGCCGATAGAGCCGAAATAACCTACAAGCAGTACCACGACAAGCCGCTTGCGCTCGGCATGCAGTCCAAACATCGACGCGGTCACCATTGCGCTTAAGACAACGTGGCCGGGATGGAAGACCAAGAATAGCGTGCGGCCGCTTGTTCCACTCATGCCCCTGAAAAGCAGCATAAAAAAAATGCCCAGCAGTGCCCCGAAAAGCGTAAATGGAGCATGCCCTCTCAGTTCCACAAAGATATGTCTCGCCTTCTCTCTCACCGACATTTCCCTATTCCTTCATCGCTATTTTCGGCCAATCACCACGCCTCCGATACCCGTTACAACAATTTTAGACAAATGCAACTAAGTTGCAAATATTTTTTCTGATTTTCTTGCCCTCGACCCACAGTGGGGCACAACTACGAATGCTTCGAAGGCAAGAAACGCCTGTGGCAGGGGGAAAGTCGTTGCAGATTTCGGCCCAAGTGGGTAAATTAGTGCTCCGACATGTCGGCAAAATGCCGCAGGAAAATTGGTTTACTGCTGTCCGGAGATGAAAATGGAACGAAAAATTCGTTGGGGCATACTTGGCACGGGCACTATCGCGAAGAAGCTCGCCGAAGCTCTGCAGGTCCTGCCCGATGCAGAACTGGTCGCTGTCGGGTCACGCGCTGCCGATACCGCTAAAAAATTTGCTAAAGCTTTTCACGTTTCCCATCAACACCCCAGCTACGAAAAACTCGCAAACGACCCCGACATCGACATTGTGTATATCGCGACACCGCATCCGTTTCATATGGAAAACACCATCCTTTGTCTTAACGCCGGCAAAGCGGTCCTTTGTGAAAAACCATTCGAAATAAACGCCAATCGCGCCCGGCAGATGATTAACCTGGCCAGAGAAAAAAAACTCTTTCTGATGGAGGCCATGTGGACACGCTTCCTGCCGATCATCGCTCAGGTCCGAGAGTGGCTCCAGCAGGAGCTGATAGGCCCGGTACGGATGCTGCACGCTGACTTCGGTTTTACCGGCGATTGGCAGCCGCAGCATCGATTGTTCAACCCACAACTGGCTGGTGGTGCGCTTCTCGACATCGGCGTCTATACAGTGTCACTGGCGTCGATGGTGTTTGGCCAGCCGCCTGAAAAGATTACGAGCCTGGCGCACATAGGCCAAACCGGTGTCGATGAGCAATCGGCAATGATTCTGCGCTACGATGAGGGGCAGTTAGCAATTCTTTCATGCGCGGTAAAAACACAAACGCCTCAGCAGACCCTTATTGCCGGAATCAAAGGAATGATTAGAATTCATTCGCCATTTTGGTCTGCTACGACTGCTACGATATCGATAAAGGGCAAAAAGAACCAGACCGTCAAATTTCCACACGAGTGCAACGGATTTGAATATGAGGCCAATGAAGTTATGCAGTGCCTGCGGGCAGAAAAACTCGAAAGCAGCATCATGTCCCTCGACGAAACGCTTGAAATTGTCAAAACCATGGACGAAATTCGAGAGCAATGGTCCCTCAAATACCCTATGGAATAAACCGGCGAAGCGCTATGAAAATCACAGAAACAATATCAGGGCTTGAAAAAATCAAAAAAGGCTGCGTTCTGACCATCGGGAATTTCGATGGCGTCCACCTCGGGCATCAGCAAATCTTGACCGCCGCGAAGCAAGCCGCCAAAGAAAAGGCCGCCGAATTGATAGCCATGACCTTTGAGCCACATCCCGTTGCTATTTTGCATCCAGAAAAGGCGCCCGGCGTACTAACACCCTTAGAGACCAAAAAACACCTGCTGGCCGAATACGGCGTGGATTGCTTGATTGTCTTAAGAGACACCCCCGATCTGCTAAACCTCTCGCCTGAAGAATTTGTAGGCCGTTTTCTCGTCGAGAATGTTCAGCCGAGCCTGGTTGTTGAAGGTGACGATTTCAATTTCGGCGCGGGGCGCACAGGCAATATTGGTACATTGCAAAAGCTGGGCTCCGAGCAGGGTTTTGAAACTTCCGTAATCGGTCCGAGACAAATCAGGCTCTCAACAGGCCAAACCGTCAAGGTTTCGAGCACTATGATTCGCTATATGCTCGAAAGTGGACACGTTAGCGACGCTGCTGCCGCTTTAGGAAGGCCCTATCAACTCGCGGAGAAGATTATACCAGGCCGCGGAATTGGAAAACACCTCGGCTTTCCAACGATAAACATGCAGAAGCCCAATCAGGTCATTCCTGGCGAGGGCGTCTACGCCGGCTTTGTAAAAGTCGCAGAAACTATCGAAGGCGTTCTAGCCGCCAGGGAAAAAATGCCCGCAGTCTACAGCATCGGCCAGGCAAGAACATACGGCGAAGAATTTCCGTTACTGATAGAGGCGCATTTGCTGATAGAAGGTGTCGGCGATTTGATCGGCAAATTTACAACAATGGACTTTGTGCGGCACATTCGAAGCCAGCATAAATTCAAAACAGAATCCCAGCTTTGCGAACAGATAGCGATAGACTGTAAGAAGGCGAAACAGGTGTTGCAGAAGATAACTGATTTATCTGGCAATCAGACAATCAAGGACTAAAGATGGTTAGCAATAATGATTTTCAAAGAGCAGTTGAGTTAATTGGTAAATCCGAAAATATTTTGCTTACGACGCACACGAAGCCGGATGGCGACGCCTGCGGTTCAGTCTCGGCAATGTATGAAGTCCTTACGGGTCTCGGCAAAAGAGCGCAGCTTCTATTTTTATCAGAAGTGCCCGAATGGTATCAATTTCTCTTCGCGGAAAAGGTCCCCGTCCTCGGCGATGATGTCAACCTCGAAGAGTTAAAACAAGGCAAATTCGCAACGCCCGACTTGATTATGATTGTCGACACCAACAGCTACAGCCAGCTGTCTAAACTTGACGAGTCCCTGAAACAGAATACTAAACCAATCCTCGTAATTGACCACCACGCAACTTCAGATGGCCTCGGCGATGTCGAACTGGTTGATACTACCGCCGCGGCCACGGCGCTGATTGTTTTCGATTTGTTAAAATACGCCGGCTGGCCGGTGACCGAGAGTATCGCCCGGGCACTTTTCGTAGCGGTAGCCACTGATACTGGCTGGTTCCAGTTCAATAACACAGACAGCAGGGTCTATCGAACCTGCGCGGATTTAATTGAACGCGGCGCAAGTCCACCGGAACTACACCACGATTTGTACCAGAGTTTTTCACCGCAGCGATTCAAATTGATGACTGCGATGCTCAATACGCTCGAACTACATTTCGAGGGACGCTTCGCAACCCAGTATCTGCGCCAAGCCGATTTTGAGCAGGCAGGTGCTGCATACAAGGATACGGAAAATCTAATCGACGAATGCCGGCGGATAAGCACGGTTGAAGCGGCAGCACTGTTTGTGGAATTGCCGGATGGCCGGGTCAGATGCTCACTGCGCGGCAGCGAGGCAATCGATGTTCGCGAAATCGCCGCCAAGTTCGGCGGAGGAGGACACACTACCGCCGCAGGAGCACATCTGGCCGGACCTCTCCAGAAAGCAAAGGAACTTATCCTGGCAGAAATGACAGAACAGTTTATGCAGCTGGACGGCAAATGACCGCCTATTCAGGTTGGCAATAATAGGGGCGCTCGCCAGCATGGTTTGGAATAAAACCCCAGCTTAGAATGGCCCGGCCCTGCTCACTGTCGGCCAGAAACCAACGCTCGTCGCCGGCCCGGCAAATAAGCCTGTCCTGCCCCCATTGCCCAGCACCGCCGACCTTTGAATCGATAGAAGCAATATCATTATTTTTTGCAGCAGGATTAGGTCTTTCTAAAAAGCCTATAAAACGCTCGGATTCGTTTGGCTCGTCGATATAACTAAATACATACGCCCTGACCCCGGCCGGACGACCGCAGGGCAGCGGCCCGGAAGGGGCATCGATAGGGCCAGTCAGTTCGCTTCGGGAGACGAAAAGCTTGCCGGTGTTCAGGTCATAAAACCACGCCAATTCGCTCTCTACAACTTCTTCTACTATCTTTTCGGGCCACGATAGCCATATGATAGTTACCAACAGTACAAACACAGAAGTTGCGGTTATACCGATGATTAGCCCTGGGTGGGTGTTAATCCATCTCCTTGCGTTTACAGCCAATCGTTCCCAGCGGTGCTCAATCTCATAGCGCAGCCAGTCAGGCAGCCTAAAAAACATCTCGACATCCCCAAAAAATTCTAAGCCGAAACATGTTCACTCGGCACATAAATAATTCTAATACAGCATTACCTGAGCATCTCAAGTAAACGCTCTATATCAGGGTTATCATCTGACGCCTCAGGTGCCGATATCTCTCGATTCGCAAACTTCACCGTGCGCGGATCTTTCCATCTGAAGTATTCACAGTGAAAGTCCGCAAAGGACATATTACACCCTCCGCTATGCCTCGCCGTTATCTGCTGGCGATGATGTGGGTCGTCCCAGGACAACCACTTGAAAGGTTTCTTACAGCAGTTTATAGGAAAGTACGAGTTGTGTATCCATTTCCAGCTGCTGCTCGCATCGACAAAAACCATCCTTCTACTCGGGCTTTTGATACTGTCCAGGCTCCAATTTATCTTGGCTGATATAGAATAATCCCGCAGAAACGGTGATTTGTCAGCCTTGCATTCGTACACACCCAAAGTCTCTTCGGTATAAGGCCACAGAACCCCGTCTTCAACAGCCTGCTCAGTATTACCTACATCATTGCTCGGCCAATCGGGCCCGTCAGCAACCCAGAAATGATCGTCCCGAGCATCATTCCAGAAGGTACTGGGTGAAGGCACCTTGTCTTCGTTGTCCACAGAATAAAAATTCCACGCAAACATCAACTGACGCATGTTTGAAAAACAGTCCACCCGCCTGCCCGCTTCTCTGGCCCTGCTTAATGATGGCAGAAGAATAGACATCATCATAGATATGATGGAGATCACAACAAGCAGTTCCACCAGCGTAAAGCCACTCAAAGCAACGTCAACACCCACTGTTCTCCGCTGTCGGGCCATCTGCGTGTCCTCGATTTAATTCAAAGAATGAAACCGACTGACAAATACCTATGCAATTATATAATAATTAAGCTTGTTTGGCAAAAATCAGAATCAATTGCGCAACAATTTCACCTCCAAAGGCAAAGGGGCGGATTAATGCGCCTGCAGATTACCTGCTGTCAACATACAAGTCCCGCAAACCGGCCGTTTGTTACATAAAAAATGCCGTCACGTCATTTTTTCATGTCCAAAGCCCGAAACCGGCCAAAAGGCCGGGACAGGTATCGCCTCAGACTAAACAGACTCCGCTGCCTTCCATGTGCCATTCAGCTCTCAAAAAAACGCTAAAAAGCCCATTTTCGAGGAAATCGGAGAACAATTTGCCCCGATTGACAGTAAATAATTTAGCATCCGAGGAAAATAAAAAAAACATTAAAAAAACCTTGACTACGTGTCGATAGCGCAATAAACTGTAATGTATACGGTGCTGGCTGACCTGTTTAACAGCCCACCAGAAAGATTTTAGGTAAGGGTTTTGATGAAAATTCTGATAACGTGTGTTTTCTTGCTTTAAACTGTTAGAAAAAAAAGCCGACGTCTACCACAGGCCGCTGGCAGTTTCAAGCAGCGGCTTTTTTATTGCTCTTTATTAATTTTATAGCTATAACCGACTGCTAAAGCCAATTAGGGCCAACGCCCGATAGCTAATAATAACTCCGGTTAGTGTGCGGGCTCGTAGCTCAGCTGGTTAGAGCGCACGCCTGATAAGCGTGAGG
>CAZENQ010000072.1:0-15552 GCA_964513655.1 uncultured Pirellulales bacterium
AGCACTGGATTGTGGATCCAGGGGTCGGGGGTTCAAATCCCCTCTCTCACCCTTTGTTATAGTCAGCATTTCAAAATGTGCTATTGATTGGTTCGACGAGGGTTTCTGTGGAGGTGCATAAAATATGAGTGGGAATTGGAAGAGATGTGTTACGGTCTTAAGTCTTATTGTCGTGCTGTTGGCCGGTGCGGCCGGGGATGCTTTGGCAAAGACGCCGTACTTACAGAAGAAGGGGACTGCGACGCAGTTGATTGTTGACGGCAGGCCTTATGTTATGCTGGGGGGCGAGCTGCATAATTCAAGCTCATCGAGTCTGGAATATATGGAGGCGATTTGGGACAAGCTTGTGAAGTTGAACGTGAATACGGTTCTTGCACCGATATCCTGGGAATTGGTTGAGCCTGAAGAAGGCACTTATGAGTTTAGGCTGATAGATGGATTAGTCGAAAAGGCGAGGGAGCATGATTTGAAATTGGTTTTTTTGTGGTTTGGCAGCTGGAAAAATGGGGAATCAAGCTATTGTCCGGGGTGGGTCAAAACAAATCTCGCGCGATTCGCGCGAGCGCAGAATGAATCCGGCAAGAACCTGAATGTTTTAAGTGTATTCAGCGAGGAGGCGTGTGCGGCGGACGCACAGGCTTTTGCTGCGGTTATGCGGCACATACGGGAGATTGATGAAAAAGAAAATACGGTGATTATGGTTCAGGTGGAGAATGAGGTTGGGCTTTTGACAGCCAGCCGGGACCGGTCGGCGGCGGCGGAGTCGGTGTTTAAGTCGGCGGTTCCATCAGAGCTGATGAGCAACTTAGTCAAGAACAAGGAAAACTTATTGGCGGAATTGAAAAAGACATGGGGCAGGACAGGATTTAGGGAGAATGGGAGCTGGCAGGAGGTATTCGGTGAAGGCATTGAGACTGATGAGATTTTTATGGCATGGCATTACGCCCGTTACATCAACAAGGTTGTGGCGGCAGGCAAAAAAGAATATCCGCTGCCGATGTACGTTAATGCGTGGATAGTACAATTCGCAGGTGAAAAGCCGGGGCAATATCCCTCTGGTGGACCTATATCAAAGGTCTTAGACATATGGCGGGCTGGTGGGCCACAGATTGACATATTTGCGCCTGATATTTATTTGCCTGATTTTAAGAGAATCTGTGCAAGCTATACGCGGAGCGATAATCCATTGTTGATTCCGGAGGCAACAGGGGATGTGTGGTTCAAACTTGAAGCCTGGAGGTTGGATGAGTCGGCGAGGAACGTATTTTGGGCGATTGCCGAGCATGATGCTATATGCTTTGCGCCTTTTGGTGTTGAAGGTACGGATGTGAATCAGTCCATTGTGCAAAGTTACGAGGTTCTGTCCGAGCTGATGCCGCTAATAACGAAATACCAGGGGACAGGTAAAATGGTTGGTGTTTTGCAGGAAAAGTGTATCGATGAAGAGAAAGGTGTAGATGTGCAGATGGGTGAGTATGTAGGGCACATAAGCTACATGAGTGAAGATAAAAACGACAGAGGCTACGGGCTTATAATCAATACCCGGCCGGATGAATATTTAGTGGCGGGGTACGGATTCAGTGTAAAATTTGAGCCGTCGACGGCAGGGCCGCGGTACGCGGGTATTTTAGAGGCATGGGAAGGGCGGTATGAAAACGGCAAGTGGATTTCAGGGCGTAGGCTAAACGGGGATGAGGCCGGGCATGGTTCAAGGGTGCAGGTTCCGCCTAATCGGTGGGACAGGTACGACCGGTCAAGAAGGCCGAGAGTGGTGCGGGTTAAGCTTTACCGGCACGATTGAAAGGGTGATTGGTGGCTTCGGCCATTGCACGAGTGCAATAAATACTAGTAGAGCGTCATTTGAGGATTGTTGTGCGGCGGTGTGTCCCAGTTTCGTCTCCCCACGCTTTGGGAGACAAGGTTTAGACTCAAGCGCTTCGTTTTCGGTGCAGTTTTTGTCTGCGTGCCGCAAAGAAGCCAATCGAAACCGGCTCAAGGAGCGGAAGGACTGAATGTGTTCTTTCGGAGAGGATTGGCTGGGTAGAAGGCTTTGAGCTTTTATGAACGGAGTGTTGCAGTAGCGCGGTGTCGGTGGCGGCCTGGTAGATATTACTGGTGGCGCCGTGGCTATCAATCTGGCCGACGAGCTGAAATCCACACTTCATATACAGCTTATTGGCGGGCTCGTTAGCCGCCGCGACAAGGACCTTGACTTTGTCGAGTCCTATTTTCCTGCAATGTTCGAGGCTTTTTTGGACTAATTTCGTTGCGAGTCCGTTGTGGTATTTTTCGGGGTCGACGGCGATTGAGAGCAGCTCAGCGTCGGGCAGGTGCATTTTCTTCACGCGGCTGGGATAAAAGAGCGTCTCGAAGACTTTTTTAATTCTTTTGACGGAGAACATTTTGCCGGCCAGAAGCAGTGCGAAACGCCAGCCTTTTTTGGCGATGATGGATTTGTAGAGCCTGCTGAGATTTGTCGTAAATGTTACAAAGCCGAGGACCTTGTCATTATCCTCGACGGCAAAACCGAAGCTCGAGGCGCTCTTGGCGATGGCCTCGTATAAAGCGGTAACAAAATCGATTCCGAGCGAACTTATGAATCCGGTATTAATGACCTGAATATGGAGGGCGGCGGCGCTGTGTGCGTGTCTTGCTGAGAGTGGAACGGTTTTCATAAAAAATCGGCTATTTTATTTTGAGAACCTGGTTGTGGCTTTAGAGCGCCGCTTTGGAAGGAAGAATAATGTACCTAAGCCGAGCAGACAAACCGTCGCTGGCTCGGGAACAGTAACTGCGGATTCGGATGAGCCGTCAGGCAGAGCGATGACATGGGTGCCGATACGCAGGGCGCCGGTGTTCAAGCCGTCGAGTACCTGCGTGAAGGTTCCGGGACTTATATTGAAGATGATGGTTAGCTGTTCGCCTGGATTTATTCCATTTTGTGGGGCGGGTGGTCCGCCTTTAAAGCCGAATTCATCTGTTGTTACAAATGACGGTTCAAGAGTGTTGCCAGCGGGCAGGTTGCCCGGGGTCGCAGGCTGGCTAAAAGAAGTTCCAGAGCCTCCGGTAATGTCGTAGAAGTTCAGGAGTGAGTCATCATCGAAATAAATCCTTGCGATAGAGGAGTCGACGAGACTTTGATTGTGGAAGGTGAAATCGACATGGCCCGGCTCGGGGTCGGAGACTACGACGTAGAGGTCCAAATCGCCACTGTCATGATAAGAGCCGTTATTGGTGAAGGCTTCGAGATGGTACACATACGCGGCGTGGAGCGGGGAGATGGATGTGGCAAGGACACAGAAAAAAACAAGATTACATAAAAAAAGTTTCTTTCTCATAGATGCCTTCTCCTTCATTAAGATGTACATTAACTCAACATTATTGTTGAAAGTCCGCTCATTTCACATTTACTATGTCGAACACGGTCCGTATAAAACCGCGGTTGTTTTCGTGCTGGGCTTGCATGGGTGTGTTTCACATTATGACTGTTTTTAAACTTGTCAAACCCAGCTCAGTTGGGGGCTGAAAAACTCATCCGAGTTTCTAAATTGTCTTATATTGTTATCACAGCCGGTATGCGGCTGTGTTTATTATTATGCTGGGTTTGCAGGTTCGGTAGACACATTCAAACCCAGCGGAGAAGAGGAGAGAAAGCAAGTTATTAGTTCTCTTATGGTCATCACGGCGGGGCCGTGTGAACATTCATGCTGGGTTTGTTTAACTCCAGTTTTCACTGTGTAAAGCCTCACCAAACCCAGCGAAGAAGGGGAGAGACACCCTTAAGAGACTTATCGCTATCACGCCCAATAAAGGGCAGTGCTTGTTTTTACTGCTGGGCTTGATAGGTTCGGTTGAAACTTTCAAACCCAGCGGAGAAGAGGAGAGAAAACGAGTTTGTAAGCCAAAGTTGCGTTTATAATAATCACGGCGGGGCCGTGCTGGCTTTCTGCCGGGCTTGTCACCTCACTTTATTTATTTTGGTTTTTACGGTATCAAGCCCAGCTTGGGGGGAGAAAACTCCTCGTGAGCATTTATTTTTTCACGGTCTAACATAAGCCGTGTCTGCTCTCAATCTTGTCCAGCTACGTGTTAGTGCTTCGTTGTTGAGCTGGTTACTTCGTGAGTATCTCTCTCTCGTTTATTATCTCAAGCGAGAGTTATTGCTTTTATGGAGACGGGGCTTGTCAATCCGAGCACATTGGCGACGATTTGTCGGAAAAACTCGTCATCGGAGTCGTCGGTCAAGACCGCGGAGACGCCGATGCTTCGAGCTGCGATTTCCTGAGCGACATCGCCGGCTCTTACAAAAGCCACTGTCGGAATCTCGGGTTTGACGGCTCTAAGGCTTCTTAGAAACCGGCCATCCTCCATATCTTGCAAGTCCCACTTGCTGATAACACTGTCAACTTTTTCATTTTTTAAAGAGCGAGCAGCCTGAACACCGGACTGCATTGTTATCAATCTAACTGGCAGTTCCCGTAGAGCATCATTTTTGCCATTAAGGCCAACCGTTAACACATTTGCTTGCACGAGAACAATCATCGTATTTCCTACAACGTATCAAGGTTAATTTCGCTGAGCTGTTTTAGTGGCGGTTATCAAAGCCCGTGCAAAGAATTATGCAGCAAACAACGCCACGACAACTTTAGCTTTCTTATATTCACATTCTCAAAGACTCACTTTTCTCTTTTGCTGCCTCGTCGTGTTGCACTGTTCTTAATAGCGAAGCGTGTGCCAAAGTTGTTTTTATCGCAGAGAAATTTTTTAAGTGCTTATTTCAACCGCACTTATGCAAGGAAGATTTTTGGTTGATTTTTTTGGCCCCTGACAAACAACTATCCATTATGGTCGCCGGGTTACAGCAATTAGTGCGGCAAGTTCTTACAGCAGTGTCTGTTAAAAAAAACTGACCGGTTTGGTCAGGGGTGACCAAACCGGTCAATAGAAATTAAAGGTTGATTTTCCGTTGGTATTTGGAGAACAGACGCGGATGTAAGAATCTATGTTAAATTCTGCGGACCAGCTTTTCGGGCCAACTATATTTAATCAATGGGGTGCGGTGACAGGGAGTATTTGTGTAGAGCTGCGGGGAGTGGCATTAAAGACGGAGGTTAGCTGCCGGTGCTCTTTTCCGGCACTTCGATGTTTAGTCTTTCGATGAGCCGGTTAAGCTTTCTGCGTTCGATGCCAAGGATTTTGGCGGCGGCGATTTTACGGCCTCGTGTGTACTGGAGGGTCTGCGTAATAATCTTGCGTTTTACCGCGTTAAGCGTCGGCAGTTCATGCTTTGGATAAGGGGCGGTTTCTGCGACTATAATTTCGAATGGCAGGACTGCCGGCTGAACTTCCTGGCCCATGGTCAGAACGTAGGCCCGTTCGATAGCATTTGCGAGCTCTCGGACGTTGCCGGGCCAGCTGTAATCCAAGAGAAGCTCTTTGGCGGTGGAGCTTAAGACTTTTGGCGGCTCATTGTAAAATATGGCCTGGTTGGCGAGGAAGTATTCGGCCAAGGGGACGATATCTTCGGTGCGCTGGCGAAGCGGGGGTACTTCAAGATTAACCACATTCAGGCGATAGTACAGGTCAGCACGGAAAGTTCCTTCGTCGACCATATTACGCAGGTTAGCGTTGCTGGCACACAAGACACGGATGTCAACGGGACAAGATTTTGTTGAGCCAAGAGGCGTTACAGCGCTTTCCTGAAGAACGCGCAACAGCTTGGCCTGCAATTCGAGCGGGATTTCGCTTATCTCATCAAGGAAAATTGTGCCCCCATGAGCAGCCCTGAAGAAACCGAGAGTGCTATCAATGGCCCCGGTAAAAGCTCCTCTTACGTGGCCGAACAACTGGCTTTCGAAGAGCTGCCCGGTGAGAGTCGTGCAGTCAACTGGGACAAAGACCTTATCGGCCCGGTCGCTGGCGAGGTGTATCTGGCGTGCGACCATCTCTTTGCCGACTCCGGTCTCGCCGGTTATTATCACGGGACACTTTCGTGCTGCGATAGCCTTGGCCGTATCAAGGATAGAAGTGAGCGCATCGGAACAGCTAACAAGCCGAAAGCCAGTTCTCTCGTTGTTTTTAGGAAAAGACCGCAATCGCTTACTCTCCACGTCCTTGTTCATATTCGGCACGCCCCTGCGCGTCGAATCGCTTTCTCTCTCGTCTCTCATCACCCGTGTAGACTCTCTCTTCCAAGGGTGATTACTCACCCTCAAAATCAACTACATACTTTTGAGGGGAGATTAACCCGCGTGGGCGTGGTAACACACAGGCTATCTCTCCTACTTCTCCTGTAAAAAACAGTGTATCAGGAGAGGGCAGGAAAGTCAAGTCAAAAATTATCGGACTATTTATATTTTTCCTAAATTAACGTATGTCCGGAGCGGTGAGAGGCCGACGGCACGGCAGGAAAGCGCTGTTTTGCGGTAAAAACGCTACCCGTGACAGAAAGGCAGTAGTAGGCGAAAAAGGTTTAAGTACTTGATATTCAATAGGTTATGGCTTTCTGGTAGGAGAATATGCCGTTCGGCGTCCTCAAGATTGACCATATTTGATAGGGGCTGAAAAAAACTTCCTATATAAACTCGGAAATCCGCTCCCAAATTGTTAAATCGGGGCCGGGCAGAGAAAAAAAATTAGTTATTTCTAATTTTTTTTCCACCTGCTCGCACAGTTTCGGCTGCCTTTGGCGCAGGATTTTTTCCGTTCGCGACAAGCCGTTTCAAGAGCCCAAGAGACTCGTCGGTGCCAGACGGTTTCTAATTTTCCCCAGCGCAGAAGATTATTGCCTGCCTGACGAGCCTGCGGTAATTTGGATTGGCGTAGGCGCGTGGGCCGTGGCCGAGCTGGATGAAACAGACTCGGGCGTTGGCATAGTTTCTTACCCAGCAAAGCTCTTTATTGCTCATCGGGTGATCCGTCGTCAGGAGGACACGGCTACCTTTGTCAAAGGTGTACTTGGTGTAAGTCTCATCGTTAATCGAGAAATCACTCAAACCGTGTGTGACCGGATGCTCGGGGTCCTTTATGTGAACGTTGATGTCCACGTCATGTTTATATTGGCCTCGCGGATAAGTTACGCCATTTTCCGTAGTTACTTTCAAGTAGTATTTTGCTCCGATGATGTTTCGATATTCAGGCCAGTCCTGGAAGTTTGCTATTGAATGATGAACTCCGACCAGGCCGACACCGCGATTGAGCAGTTTTATGAAGTTGGCCTGTCGCTTTGGCGAAATCTTTTGTGTCATGTTGTAGAGTACAATCACGTCGTAATCGGAGCCGGCGATATCCTCGAATATCTCACTGTCGTCTTTTTGTTCGGCCTCGACGTATTTGATGTTGTCGAACGAGTCAAACATTTCAAAGAACGGCTCGTGTTCGAAGTCGTGGCCGCCAGTGACGACTACGATCTTGAGCTTTTCCTGGTGCTTAGCAAATGAGGCTTCAGGCGTGGATATGGTGCTGCAGGAACAAGTTAGCAATATCAACAACATGAAGGTGAAGAGGAACGCTGACTTAGAGTTCATAATTTTACCCTTTACAATAAGTTAGCAATCAGTCGGTCTTCTGTTCCATTAGTTTCATGAATCGCTGCAGGATGGCTTGTGCCGGGTCCATCGGGACCTCTGCTGGTTTGCAATCTTTTGGAATGCTGATGGTCGGCTTCGGCGCGATTTTCTTTCCTTTGAACTGCGGGAGCCATTTGCGCTGGGCCTCGAGCAGCTCGCTGCACATGTCGCGGATTTCCTTTAGGGTGCAGACGGCGGAGGTAAGAGGGTCTATAGCGAGTGCGTGGACGACGTGTTCAGTCTCGCCGGTGAGGGCCGCCTCGACAACGAGGGTCTGGACGTTTATGTTGGTCATGCAGGCGGCGGCCAATTGAGGGGGCAGATTGCCAATGCTTACCGGGTGCAGGCCGGTGTCATCGGCGAACGTGGGGACCTCGACGCAGCAGCCGGACGGTAGATTTGTAATATAGCCTTCGTTGCGGACGTTGCCCATAAGGCTGAAGGGCTCGCCGGTCGCGACTGCTTCCATAATATATGAACAGTACTCGACGCTTCGTTCTTCGATTTTGGTGGATTCGAATTCCAGCGGGTCGTGCTCGGCGTATTTTTCGGCGACGGCCCTGCACCATTTGTAATAGGCGCCGCTTTCGCCGCCGAAGCCCGGCTCGTCACAATAAAGGTCAAGCGCCTTTTGGTTTTTTCGGAACCAGGGGACATATTCGCTGAGGTGGCCTGTGCTTTCGGTCATGAAATAGCCGAAGTGGCGGAATACTTCGCCGCGGACTTTTTCATTCTTGTAAAACTCGGGTCTTTCGAAGACCTCTCGGAGTTTTGGGTAAAGGTCGTCGCCGTTGTGTTCAATTTTCAGGAACCAGTCCATGTGGTTGATGCCGCCGCAGGTATAGCTAATCTGGTCTTTTGGAACGCCGCAGTAGCTTGCTATAAGGGCGAGAGTAGTCTGTACACCGTGACACAGACCGACGAAGCTGACGTTGCTTGCTCTGCCAAGGGCCATGCAATTGGAGGCCATCGGGTTGGCGTACTGGAGCATAATCGCGCCGGGCTTGGCGAGGGTTTCCATATCGCGGGCGATGTCGACCAGGACCGGTATGGTTCTAAGGCCGCGGAAGACCCCGCCGGGGCAGACCGACTGTGCGGTGCACTGATTGACACCGTATTTCAAAGGAATGTTGTAATCGAGGCCGAAGACCTCCACACCGCCTATGTCAATCATGATAACGACAAAGTCTGCATCTTTGACAGCTTGTTGGCGGTCCAATGTCGCAGTGACCTTGCCGGGGACGTTGCTGTCTTTGAGCATTTGTCTGGCGAAGGTCTCCATCCGGCGCAGCTTCTCTTCGTTTAAATCCATCAGGGCGAATTCACTGCCGGCGAGAGCGGTTGTGGCCATGATGTCACTGAGCAGTGTCTTACAGAAGACGACGCTTCCAGCGCCAATCATTGCGATTTTCATACTCATAGCTGAGTCTCCAATTTTTTTCCAAGTAACTACTTCGGTGTGGTATCAGCTGGCAGGTCACCCAGGGCGAACTGAATACCGTCGAGCCAGTGCTGAAGCACCGCTTTGTTCCAGAAGATATCGTGGTCGTGTCCGAAGGCGGAGTAGAATACGCGTCCTTTGCCGTATTTCTTGACCCAACACTGTGCGTAGTCATTATCACTTCGCTTGCCTTTGAACTTCTCTTTGCTCGGAGTCCTGGTCATATCGAGGCTGAACAGAACTCGAACGCTGTCGCGCGAGTAAGGTTCGGTAAAGACATAAATCTCGTCGGTGATATCGAAGCCACTGCCGGCGAAGGCGGCACAGAGCGGATGGTCCGGGTCGTCGAGCTTTATTCCGACTTTTTCATGCCAGGGATGGCTGACCCAAACGGCGCCGATGATATTGGCGTATTCGGGCCAGGTATAGAAGCACCAGACGGCACAGTGGATGCCGGCCAACCCTTTTCCGCTTGCGACGAAATCCTGCAGGCTCTTTTGCAGCTGCTGGTTGCGCATGTTGGCGAGATGCTGTTGTCTGGGGGGCAAACTGTTCATATCTTTTGGCAGGAACAGCTCGCCGGAGTTGTTATTTAAGAAGACGGCGTCGAACTGTTTGAGTTTGTCCGGCTCGAACATTGAGATATCGTCGCTGAAGACCGGTTCGAAAGCGCCGGTTTTTTTGGCCATTGCCTCGATGGCTTTTTTGCCGTAGGGAATTGAGGTGTGGACGTAGCTTTTGCAGAGGCTGAAAACGAGGAGCTTTCGCGGCCGCTTCGGCGCGACCGTGGCCTTAGTCGGCACAGCGGCTTCTATCTTCTTAAGTTGCTGCGCGGGGATTAGCGAGGAAGTGTCCGCAGGCTGGGCACTGATTTGATTTGTGCAGCCGCATAATGAGAAGCAGCAGGTCACAAACAATACGATATGGCTAAGATCTGATTTTTGATTCATTTTTGTTTTACCTCTTTCTTACAGGTGCCATGGTGTCCGCATAGCGCATTTTAGCATTGTGTTTGCCTGTTCGTCGTTAGTAAACTTTTCTTTTTCGGGGTCCCATGTGAGCTTGCGTTTGGTTCTGGTGGCGATATCGGCGAGCTGGCATATTATTTCCGAGCAAACCGCTGATTCGATTGGAGAGACAGGCTTGCCGCGGCTCTTGACGCAATCCAGGAAGTTCTGCTGGTGGTGATTGCTTAGCGGCAGGTGTATCCCATCGGGTCCGATCTCTTCAGTCAATAAAGACTTCGGCTGTGCATCTATAGCTCCTCGTTTTACAAAGACCCAGCCGTCGGCGCCTTCGAAGCGGACACCCTGGGGGTTTTGATTGTTGTCGGTAAAGTCAAGGTTTACGCCATTTGCATACCTCATCTTTACGTTCCAGCTTGTTGCGCAGTCACACAAGCCTTCGTCCGGAAAGACGCCCGTCCCTTCTACTTCGACCGGGCCGGTGAGCTCGGTGCCGTTGCCCCACTGGGCGATATCGATGTGGTGGATTCCCCAGGCGGATATCCATCCGAGGGAGTAGTCGCTGATATGCCACCAGAGTTTATGCCAGTCCGGGCCGAGTGTTACTACGCGTTCTTTCATGTAGGGCACCCAGGGAGCGGGTCCGAGCCACATTTCGTAGTCCAATCCCGGCGGAACAGGCACTACGGGGAAATTTTCGGTCTTGATACTTGGGGGGACTCCGACTTTGATTGTATGGAGCTTGCCGATACGGCCGTTTAAGGCCAGTTCACAGGCGAAATGGAAGTTGCGGTCGGAGCGCTGCTGCGTTCCGAATTGAAGCACCCGCCCATAACGTTTTATTGCCTTGCGCAGGACCTGTGCCTGCTCGACACTTATTCCTATGGGTTTTTCCAGGTACATGTCTTTGCCTGTTCGGGCCGCCTCTAACGCATGCAGGACGTGCCAATGGTCGGTTGAGGCAATCAAGACAGCGTCGATGTCGGTGTGTGCACAAAGCTCGCGAAAATCATTATACAAGGCGCAGTCCGCCTTGCCGGTCTGCTCTTTTATTATTGCCAGGGCATCGTCGCGCTGTGACTTTCTGCAGTCGCACAGTGCCACGACCTGGGCTTGCGGCAGTTGGAGGAAGTTTCTCATCACATACTGGCCCTGCTTACCGGTGCCGATACAGCCCATCAGAATACGATTACTTGGTGCGATGGTGCCGGCCTTGCCTAGAGCAGAGGAGGGCACGACATATGGAAATGATACTGTGGCGGCCACGCCGGTTGCTTTTTTCAAGAACTGTCGTCGGGTTAATGCTGGAGTGTTAATCATACTTGTGCCTTTCTTATTTTTCCTTAATTGTCTTAGTTATTTTTAACTAGTTTCCAATGACCTTTCTGACCTGCCGACTTGGCAGGTAGCCGATTCGGACGGCCTTGGTGCGGACGACAGTGCCGGGCTTTAGATGGATTGGTAGTGTGTAGATGAGCCAACGCCCTTTTTCGCCGAGGCGATATCCAATCGAAGCGCCCTCCGTGGCGCAATCAATCTCAACGGTCATTTTTCCATCTGCTGCGGGCACTGCCTCAACGGTCGGCGTAGCGGTCAGGGGTTGTTTTCTTCCCGGCCACATACGTTCGATAAGCTCATCCTCCGGAATCCTACCCAAGTCGTTTGTATCTTCCATCCACCTTTCTAATACGGTGCGCATTCGCTCAAGCACGTGCTTATATTGAGGTGAATCGGCGAGGTTGTTTACTTCGTAGGGGTCGGCTTCAATATCGTAAAGTTCCTCGGGTGGTTTGGTCCCTTGGAAGAATAATTTCTGCGGACCTTTGAGTTTGCCCTCAGCATTCAGGCGGCGCCATTCCTGCATGATGGGCATTTTTTCCATGTATGGTATTCGCTGCGCGTAGGGTCTTTCCGGCATGAAGTTGCGGACGTATCGATAGCGTTTGTCGCGAACGGAGCGGATAAATTCGTCGTTTGTGTGGCCCATGCGCTCACGGCCACCGAAGACGTACTTTCTTGGTTCGCCTTTCTGCTCGCCGAGGAACGCCCTTCCCTGCATATATGAGGGTATTTCGATACCGGCGATGCTAAGGACGGTGGGGCCGAGGTCAATAAGGTTGATAAGGTCGTGGCAGGCGCTGCTGGGCTTGACCTCGCCTGGCCAGCGGACAATCAAAGGCACATGGAGGCCCGAATCGTAGGGCCAGCGTTTTCCGCGGGGCAGCCCCATGCCGTGGTCGCTCCAGAAGAAGACGACTGTGTTATCCGCAAGGCCGTCATCTTTGAGCTGTTTAAGGATATTACCCGCTTGCTTGTCCATCAGGCTGATTCTGTCATAGTATCTTGCCCAGTTTCTGCGGACGATGGGGGTATCAGGGTAATAAGGCGGAAGCTTTGCCTTGTCGGGATTGTGGGTCAGGGGCTCGTCGATGTCCCAACACTGGGACTCGTGGGTTACGAAGAGGTTTATTACGCTGAAGAACGGCATATCCTTTGGGCGGTTTCGCCAGTGGGCGCGGTTGTTGGACTCGTCCCAGGCGGTGAAAGGCGGGCTGAACTGATAATCAGTTTTGCTTTTATTGGTGCAGTAGTAGCCGGCCGCGCGAAGGTACTCGGTGAAGCACTTTACGTATGGGGCAGGAACAGTTTGATAGCCCTTCAAACTTGTTCGCATGTGCATTGAGCCAATGGTGCTGGGGTACATGGCGGTAATGACGGCCGAGCGGGTCGGCGCGCAAACAGGGTAGGGCACGAAGGCATTTGTGTAGCGACAGCCCTGCTTGGCGAGGCGGTCAAGGTTTGGCGTGTCGGCGTAGTCGTCACCGTAGCAGCCCAGGTGGGGGCTGATGTCCTCACAGCTAATCCAGAGGATATTGAGGCGGGGCTTCTTGCGGGCTATTGACGCCTGCCGGGAAGTGCTCGTACATCCCGGCAGCGCGACCGAGGTGGCTGTCAACATACCGATGGATTTTAGAAAATCACGGCGATTGAGGTTCTTTGGGCTCACTGGGAAACCTCCTTGAGCTTTACTAGCTTGAGATATTGACAGCCAAGTCCCGGCGCTACTTCTTCTTCGCACAAGGGTCGAGTGCATTATATTAGGGCGACGGCGTGTTGTCTACTTGGTTGTCAAATCGAAGGGTGAGATGTAATCGCCGTGTTTGTCCTGAGCAGTCCCGAGGCGTTTGCGAACTTCGGCAAAGGTGTCATAGAGTATCTGAGGCGTGTCGGGGACCTTATCTCTGTATATCTTCTCAACACGGTCGAGCTTGGCGAGGTTCTCGGGTATACGAATGGTAAACTGCTGGACATAGTCGGCCTGGCTGTATTCGGCGTTGAGGTGGTCTTTGAAGAGCTTTGCCAAATCTTCGTACTTTGATATCAGACCAGTCGGCGTCTTTATAGCATCAACGTCTCCGTTTGCTCTAAGCTCGGCCCATAGCATCCAGACTTTTTTGTCGGCCATGCCGTTTAAATAATTGCCGTCCCGGCCCTTGAGGAAATAGTTGACCGAGAAAATTAAGGGCGCGTTGTCAACGCCTTTGGCGAAATCGAGATTGTTCTGGATGTACCGGCCGAGCGGTATTGAGAGGAAATCCAGATTCGACATCAGATTAAAGGTCCTGACGCCCTCTTTGCCTAAGGTTGCTGCGGTGGTTTCGGATTCGAGGGCAGCACCTTTTATGATGATGCCTTCGGCCCAGTTGAAGGCCTGCTCGACAGGGACCCAGGTGTCGGAGTCACGGCCGCCGTAGACGATGCCGCCGAGTGGTACACCATCGGGGTCGTCGAGCAAAGGGTCACAATTGTCAAGGTCCGGGATATTCAGGCAATAGCGGGCGTTTTTGTGCGAGGGGGTGATTTCGTTGCCTTTGGCGTCGGTTTTGCCTTTCTGCCAGTGGCCGCTGTGATTTGTTCCTTCGGTGGGCAGTTCGCTGCCCATGCCAAGCCAGTGGGGTTTGTTGTTGCTGTCGATAAGGACGTTGGAGAAGATGACCTCGCAGGGGTCAGTGAGGGCTTGGTAGATGATGGGATCGTCTTCGGCGTTGACATCGCGGATGATGCCAAAGATGCCTTTTTCGACGTTTACGCAGCGGACCCGGGAAGCTTTGTTGCGGAGGTATGCGATGTCGTCGCCAACGATGGTCTGTCCGGGCAGCATAGAGGTTGAGGTTTTGCCGCAGGCGGAGGGAAATGCGCCGGCAAAGTACGTTACCCGCCCTGCCGGGCCGTGGACGCCCATGACGAACATGTGTTCGGCCATCCAGCCTTCGGGTGAGGCCTTTTGGATGGCCAGCCGGAGGGATAATTTCTTCAGACCTATGGTGTTGCCGCCATATTGGGTGTTGACGCTGTAAACCAGGTTTTCCTCGAGGTCGATGTAGACACGGCGTTTGTCGATTTTTTTGCTTACGGCGTTTTCCAGCTCGCCCTCGGAATGGATAAATCTGAAGAAATCCGGTGATGAGCCGATTTTTCTGAACTGCTCGTAGCCGGGGCGATAAAGGATGCTTTCGCTGTGGGCGACGTAGGGCGAATCGGTAATCTGAATGCAGGGAATGGTGAAATCGGAGTCGGGCGGGCCGAGGCACCAGAAGCAGATGAGCATCTCCCGGCTGACCATCGAGTCTTTCAAAAAAGAGCGGACCTCGTCTACACCTGCGGATTTTTCGATTGAATTGAGGCTTTCGCCCAACTCCGAGCCGGGCGGGAGCAGATATTTGGTCTGGGCTTTGTCGCGTGCCTGGTCGTAGTATCCGTCGAAATGGCAGGTGTGGCCCTTTATGCTGAGGGGTCTTTCTTCGCCAGCTTCTATCGCCAGCTGGCCAAAATAAGCTATATCTTCGGGTGCATCGGTGCAGACAAAGACGGAGGCCGGGTTGCAAAGCTGGATGGCATCGGCTACAAAATCGTGCATTTTGGGGTTATCAAGGGCGATGAGGCGGTTGAAATGTTCCGCCGTGAGTTTTTCTTTCAGTAATTCTTTTGCGTTAGACATATGCGGTAAATCCTCTTTATAATGCGATTAAGTTCAAAAAAGCCAAGGGATTTTAACTGTCGAGGCGGCCGGCGTCAACTTTTTTCGGGGGGTTGAAAAAAAAGCTTTGAGGGTGAACTAAGAGGGGACCGGATGGTTGGGTCGTGTTTTGCGGCTTGCCTAAATTGCCAAAAGGGGCTTTTCGTCCGATAAGGTGGGTAAGATATTTTGGTGAACCGGCAAAATGGGCGCGAAAATTTCAATCAAAAGCGCGGGTTTCTGGGGGTAGGTGTGTCAATCAAAAACGCAGGTAGTGAAGAGAGAAAATGGGGATTTTGAGAATTTTTTTTATTCGTTTGGCGTTAAGGAGTTAGGGACATCCGAATAGCAGCAGACGATGGAAATTTCGTAACAATTGCGCGGGTTGGGATAATAGGTTGGGGAGAGATGGGAAAGTGAAGCGTTGTTTTTGGGTATGTGAGGCGGGGTGAGGTTGGATTTTGGGTTAAAAATGGGGGTGGGGAATTTGACAGGTGGGAGGTCACCCTTGATTTTGGGCTAAAAATGGGGGTTGGGGGTGTTGAAAAGTGTTTCAAAGTG
>CAZENQ010000073.1:0-15463 GCA_964513655.1 uncultured Pirellulales bacterium
GGCATCGCGGACAGTATCAAGAACGCGGCACACTGTAACAGCCCTGCGACTAACGACTAACCACGAGCGCAGCGGAGAGTGGTTAAGGCCCTTTGGCGCAGCAGCTTTGGCGATCATTACTCAGGTGGAGTAACCTGCTCAACGCAAGAAATAATCGCGTGTGCAAGTGATCGAACGCTGGCGCTGCTTGACCTGGATACAGGTGAAGAGATGTTCCGAACTAAATTTCCTGTAAGAAGTGGTGTAAAGTACGGTTTCTACAGTAGGGTCGAGAGTGCGCCCGGGCGTATTTATGCACATCCTGTGGTTGTTGGCAACAAACAGGTCTATGTCTTCACAAGCGATGGTGTTCTCCGGGCTCTGAGGCCCACGTTCTGACTTGTCACTCTCGTAACGATGCTTTCCATAATAGCAACTGCCTATGATACGCCCCTTGCTTTTTTTTGTCAAAGAGTGTACTCGAGTCCTTCTTTAGGCTTGGCGAAAACTACTTCCCTACCCGAATTAGATTGTTCCAATTTTACTGATGATATACAACATTCATGCAGATAAATAGAATCAGGCTGGGTAGTATCGGCTTAAACAATCGAAATGGTGAATGTATCCAAGTTTGGTAAGAAAATTGCTGAGACGAGCGGCACTGAGACAAGCGGCATCGGCCGGCTGATGGATGATTTGGGTAATGCCCTTGTGGAAAGCCGGGACATTCTGATGCTCGGTGGAGGATTTCAACCCGGGCAAAATAAGTCCCTGAGGACGCCCTGGATTAGGATTCAAGGAAAAACACTTGTTTTTGGGTCAAAAAGGGCGTAATTCTTTGGATTTTTCTATCCCGAAAAGAACATCGAGGAAAAATGCCTCTGCCAAAGGTATCTTTTCAGACCTCCAGGGTTGATTTGCCTTTCGGCAGGTCAAAGCAGGCCGTTACATTCCGGCCATCCGCGTACCACGACCCAGTTTCAAGTTTCAGGGGTTGTTTTACTGGCCGTAATTGAACTGGACGGCCACCGACAACCAGTTTTGGCGCGTTTGACGAGTTGGTCTTAATCCGCACGGTAAATCGCGTTGTGGCGAACGGGGCGTTGAATGTTACCCGGTGGCCGGTTCGACTGAGCTCACCGAAGTCCTGCTTTTCGATTTGTGTCAGCTCCTTCGCGGCCCAATAGCGGGAAATCTCGCTAAGTTTCATCCAGAGCAAATTGTCGTATCGAGCGTGAATCCTGCGGACCACTTCTTTGAAAATGTTAAATCCTATTTCTTCGCCGTTGAAATAGATGCCAGGCCAATGACAGACGAGCACAGCGGGTTCGCCCTTGTCGATGACTTTCGGCAGGCGGCCGCCTTTGAGGTCTTTGGTAATGAATTTGTCGACCGAACCAGGTCTTAGTCCGTCCCAGCCGCCGAACCAGTCCCCCGTGCAGCCAATGATGGAGACAACGCACTTCGGATTTGTGCCTTTCAGGCCGGAGGCGTACTCGACGCGCGGCGCGACGCTGCGGTCGTCTGTGTAAAGATGGCGGAAATAGTGGGGAATCTCGGCCTTGAACACGTCGCGGCAGGACTGGAGCGTGGCTTTGGCAAGATTGTCCCGATTCTGGTTGCCGAAACCGCCGGGCGTTGTAATGCCCTCGCAATATAATCCGACGTTCTTGAGAATCCGCAGGGCGTAGGCCATATAGTCTGCCAGCTCGTCGGCGGACTTGTCCTGGCTCCAGCCGGCGTTTTCTATATAGTAGCCGGTCCTTTGCGGGTAAGGCCGGCCGGTCTTCGTGTTGATGACCCAGGTGTGAGTGACCATTTCGGGATGTATGTCCCAGTTGGGCATCATGAACTCGCGGACGAGCTTGAGACTATCGTCAAGTTCCTTCTTCGACCAGCCGGGTAGATCACGGTCCATCCAGCCCACGCAGGCGGGATACGGGACGATGGTATATTTGCCCTTGACCTTGTGTTCACGGCACCACTGGCCGAACTTGCGGACGAAGGAATCCGGTATCTCACGAGGCAGGCTGCGCCAATCCTGCTTGTATCTGTCGGGCCAGGCCTCGGCAAAGTGCGGGATACCGAAGTGTGCCAGGTTGACCAGGCAGGTCGAATCATCGATGATAAAGCTGACCGGCACGCGGTTCTGCGGGTTGAGCACTGTAACGTCGCCGGCTTGGGCTGGCCGCTCGCCTTTTTCTTGAGCGCTTGCGGGTACACTGCGTAAAGAGACTTTAGCACTTGCAGCGGCCAGCGCTGCCATTTTCAAAAAACCGCGTCGATTTATTTCTTTTTGTATAGGCATACTGTGTCCTCCCTTTTATGTTCGGTTTACTTTTTACTTCGCCCAGTACTTTATTTCGCTTTAAGGTATAAAACTGCATCGCCCTTAAAAGGAGCGTCGAATTTCCTCTCTCCACCGCTTGCTTTTATTGTACCTTCGGATACAACCTTGCCATTATCAGGATTGAACCATTCGTATTTGTATGTACCGGCCTTGAGATTTATCGTGATAGAAGGTTTATCCTGCACAGGATTATAGACCAGGTACTCAACTCCAAGATTAGCCAGGCAATACTTAGTCGAGACAAGATTATTACGCGGCGGCATCTTAGTTAGATTCATTTTTTCGGCGTAGGTTCGTGTATAGCCCATGCTCCTGCGGATGGGGTCCCATCTGGAGTCAAATCTTTTTCCGAGTACTACGCCATCGTACGGGTCCATGAAGATCGGATTGTGTCCCCTGAGAAAACTCTTCCATACCCAGGCCTGGTTTCCGCCGATTCCCCAGAGGTGGTCGGTGTCGTTTAGAATTACTTTTCGGCCATCGGCGGCCGGTGGGTTATCGCGGTATCCGCCCTCGGGATTTGGTGAAATCCAGTCGGCGGGACTTTTGAACAATGTTTCGTTCTTTCCGGCACGGTACTGGAACGTCATTCCGACCGGATGCTGTTTCGGTTTTTTCTTCTCGCAGCTTTTTATGTAGCGAATCATGTGATACTGCCATTTTGTCGACGGCGGATGGTTCTCGTTCGAAATCTCGTACAGCACGTTTTCGAAGTCGTTGACCGTGTCGATTACTTTCCGAACGTAGGCCTCCTGCAGCCTGGTAACAACCGGATTAGTCAGAGTGTGGATTTCAAGCCCCCTGCCGTCTTTATTCCGGTCACCGTCAATACCGTTTACGTTGTTCTTTGGATTGAAGGGGTGTCCTTCCCAGGCACCTTGTGAGAACTGCATCGCCCATCCTTCAAATAGCATCACGGATACGTAAATCCCGCGGTCGCGGGCCGCCGACAGCCGGCGGCGCATTCGGTTGAAATAGGCTGGATTGAACTTTTTGAGGTCGAACTTTGGTTTGCCATCGAGGGCCTTGCCGGGGCCGGTCCGCGCCCAGGGCTGAGGTGTGGCTGTGTGAAGCTGGTTTTCCCTGTTGGCCTTCGTGTTCCAGGTTACCGGCTCCCATGTCCACATTCGTATGAAGTTGTGGTTCAACCGCTGCATCCAATTCAGGCAAGCGGTAAAGTCGAATCGCGGCGGTGGGTCTTTGGGGCCGATGTCAACCAGGTTTGACCAGGTGTGTGAGCCGGTCAAATAAATAGCACGACCGGTCTCATCAGTAAAGTAGCGAGGGTTGTCCGGGTGGATGCGCAAAGGACCTCGAAAGCGGACATTGCCGGCACTTGAACAAACGTTACCGGCCAAACATAAGAGCAATATACAACTTAGCATAACAACTTTCCTGCGTAAGGTATTTGTTGTTCGTCTATACATTGTAGTTCTCCTTAATAGGCGGGGGCGGTTGTGCTGCCGCCCCTACTTTGGTTTTAATTCCTTCTCTTCCACGCCAGAATCTGGTCAGCCAGTTTGTCACGGGCCGCGAGAAGATTGTCAGGTTCTTTTGAGAAATTCCACCAGTTCGGTGCCACGGTATTGACAATCTTTGCTACAGTTGCTTTACCTCCCAGCTTTTCAAGGATTGTAAAGTATTCATAGTCTTCCATACCGTCCCGGAGGTTTTTTATACGCATACTACAGACAGGTCCGTCAATGCCGCAAGGCAGTCCGGGATAAAATAAGAACCCCCCGCCGTTGAAATGTATTCCATAATGTGAAAATGCCGGATTCAACCATGGCTCTATAACTTTTGTAATTGTCGTCCAATATAACAGGCCGGTAATATTATATCGTCGGTTAATCCATGTTGGAACACGGTAAACAGTCAACGGGCGGTCAAGATGCCAATACGGCGGGTCAAGGCCTTTCACTTTTTCGTATTCGGGGTGGCATCGAGGCGACCTTTGAACCAGGGCTGTATAAGACCAGGCTTCGTCCCCATGCGAGATTTTTTCGCCAATTGTCTTTTCGTCAATAAAGCTCCACAAGGGACACCATATATCAACCGCCGGGTCGATGTCGGGCCAGGATGGATTCTGTGGGTACGTCTGTTCAACGACAAGACATTTAAGCTGTGGTGCAGCTTCGTGGACAAGCCGGCCAAGAACGAGGACCTGTTCATAGTTTTCTCGAAGGTTGGGCTCATCCAACATATAAATATATGCACGTTTCTCCCAGCCGTTTTGCTTTAGATAGTTATAAAAGTCGCGGTAATAACGCTGTGCTTTTTTCCTGTTTTCCGGGGATATATACTTGTAATCTTCTCGCAAAGTCGAATGCGGCAGGCGGACAAAAGGTGCCCTTGGAATCTCGAAATCGGTTACGTGGAATTTGTCGATAAATTCCTTCAGCCCCTTTGCCCTTTCCGGAATAATATTTAAGGATCCATCATTATTAACACCGGGCAGCAGACGGTGCGGGATTGGCGGATTAATGCGATGGTTAGACATCGCCTGGCAGTAGCGCATTTCAATCTGTTTAAATTCTTCAGAGTCGCGTTTTACATTGAAGTATCGTGAAATATTGTAGAAACTGCCGAAATGGTTTTTATGAGTAGGGCCATCAGGAAGAGTGAAGTCCCATACTGTAAGAGTTACAGGGATTTGACCGGAGATACCACCCGCGGCGGTGACTGTGCATTTTCCTTTGTAAATCCCTGCTGGAACATTCTTAGGGACGTAAACGTCCACCCATATTGGCTGGTTCTCTCCCCTGAAGAGCTCGAAGGGGAGGGCATACATTTCATGTCCTACGGTGGTTGTGGGTTCGCCCCATCTTTGGCTGAATTGCCGCCGCGGCTCTATCGGTTTTCCTGTCAGAGGATTTATGAACGGGACAAGAGGGTCTGTATATAAGCCGGGGCCAAGTTCCGCCCTTGGAGTGGACCTTCTTACTCGAACATATTCGGCCCTGAAAAGCTTGATATTGTTTTTCCCAATTTTTGATCCATCCTTTGCAATGAGGTTAGAAATCTCCGCTTTCACTACCTTGATATTTTCTTTTAGCGCAGTGACAACTACCTGAAAAGATTCCACTTCATTTTTTGCCGATTTGATTTCTGCTTTGTCTGCTCCATACGGCCCCTGATTCTGGCCCATCCGCTCCATACTGTTTAGTGCGGTCAGTCTTATCTGCGCTGCAGAATATGATGATGAACCAAGAACAAAAATAAACATAACGGTAACAAATACGGTTTTCTTTTTCATAGTTTGTCTCCTCTTTATTGCAGCGAGATAATCTGACAGCGTCCCAGGGCGGCTGCAACTTTAATCTTCTTGTCGCCTATGGTAATTTCTACAAGGTCTTCTGTTTTTTTGAAATCCGTTCGACGTATCAGAACACGCTTTCCTAATCTCAACCCGGAGATTACAGTTCCCGGCTGTTTGGGGACATTGAAGCTAATCGGTGTTCCCCTGGAAAGAAACCGGCCATACTGCTGGGACTCTGCATATACCTGATGAACGAGTTGAATTTCCTTTACCGCCTGCTGTCGCGGGCACCACATAAAGAATGTATCCGTTCCTCTCAACAACATATGCCACAGCAATTCCTGGTATTTTTCCTCGCTAAATTGCTTTGCCTGGCCGCCGGAAGGCCTGGAGCCGACAGTGTGCCAGTGCACAAAACTGATAATCGGTATCTCGGCAGGAGTGTGCCGGCCCGCATTGCTTGCCACCAGCAGCATATTATAAAACCATCTATAATCGGTATCGGCATAGTCATACCAGTCAAAAATCCTGCACCACGTATATACTACAGGCATTGCAAATGTATAACCGGTTTCAGGGAATTCGTGGTACCACTTCCGGTATTTCGCGTGCTGGTCGCCCTGTACGGGTTGTCCGTCGACGTAGTACTCGAAGTAATCATACCAATAGCGGAAGCCGTTGTGCGGATAGACGCCGTAGTTGCCGACAAGCGCTTCAGGGAAATATGATTTGACCGGTTCTGCATAAACGTGGCGTTGTAATTCAGCTCTGAGTTTGCGAACCACTTTTTGAAACTGGTCAAAATCGTTGATGTTCTTTATGTTTTGACGGCAGCGCCGACATCGTTTCGAGGCAGCGTGGGCTTTGTTGAATTCTATGGGACCATCAATTTCCCAGTCTGCAAAGATAAAGTCGATACCCAGGTCAGCTTTCTTATATTCCTTCACAAAAAACTCCACCTGCTCGCGGACAAAGGGACGGCGGAAATCGAGCGCGAACGGACAACCCATATTGGGTTTGCCGAATGAGTCGTCCCAAAAAGACTTACCCTCATCATCTATGTGGGCCGTTCGCTTATCACCGTTGAAGAATGAGTAAAGACAGCCGGTGGCATTGATATTCACGAGCAGTCCCAATTTTTTCTGGGCTTTGGCAATTGTGAAAGACTGAGCGAGACTTTCCCGGCGGTTCCTTGGGTCCCAGGAGCTAATAAGCCCTACACCTCGTTCATTTAGCTTTCTAACGAGCTCTTCTGCTGATTTATCATCAAGCGAGCCTGGATTCATAGCCGCCCACAGATAAAGGGGCAGTCGGTCGCCTCTGTCGAAATCAAGAGGTTTTGTCGTATTCAAAACGACCTGTATATGGGCCGGCCATTTCGGTGCCTTTTCCTTGCCGTGAACTGCATGTGCCAGGCCTGTTATTAACAATACCGAAACCAGTCTGTTCACGTTCATTATCGGTATCCTGCTGTTTTCTCCAAATTATCTATTATACCATTTTTGCCAGAAAAACTAAAGTAGAATTTGACTGAGAAACAGACTCCCCTAACATCTATGTTTCGCTACCTCGAGGTAAGTAAAAATCTTGAAAAGCAGGGACCTTGTTTGTTCTACTAGTTAATGCTTACTTCCAGCGTTTGGTTTTCAGACAGAACCAGCTCTTTCTTCAGGATGATATCGAGGCGTCTATCCTTGAGCGAGTAGTCGATTTTGACTGGCCTGCCTGCCGCTTCAACGAGCACTTTTACCTTTCGGAGATTCTCAGGGATGGCAAAGGCAAGAGATTTAAGTCTTAACTTACCCCGGCGCAGCTCGATTTCTTCGCGCTGTGCTTTGCTGTCTCTCTTTTGTGCAAATGTACCCCAGCCCTCTGCGCACGTAAAGGCGGCGCGGAAGTTGTCCGGTGTTATCCTCGGCGCGAAGCCAAGATGGCCCTTGGGGCCGTGGTACTCATAGCCGGCGAGAGCTGTGTAAACGCCCCAGCTCGCCATTGCACGCGCGTAGTGGTCGCCGCACTCGACCTCGTTGAATGGGTTGTGCCTGGCCGGGTGATAGCGTTCTTGGATGCCGCGGCAGATTGCAAGGCCCTCTTTGAGCATACCTTCCCAGACCATGTGGCCTGCGACCTGGTACTCGATACCCGTCCATATCTCATTCTTGTAGCGAACGCCTTCTGCAATGTATGGACTCTTGGGCCAGGTGCAGGTGAACAGGCCCGGCTCTCCGGGCCTTGCAAACCATCGCTCCGGTTTGTGGGTGGTATTGTAAGGCCCAATGTCGGGAGCCCAGTTGTATTTGAAGACACACTGAAGCGCCTTTTCGACATTTTGCGGCGGATAGATGTAGCCGAGCCCAAGCTGATGGGCCCAGCCCTGGCCAAAGAGCTGGTCGGACAGACACCCTTTTTCATACTGGTGTTTCGGATACTTTTTTAAGTCAACTTGCTGAATGAAGTATTCTCCGTTCCAGAGGCGCTCGATGGAGAGGCGTTTGCCACTTTCGAATATTTTTCGGCAGCGTTTTGCAAAATCATCGTCGCCCATATCCTTTGCCATTTCTTCACCGGCGCGGAGGGCAGCGAGATAAAGCGAGCCGACAAAGGTGTTGGCTCCTTCAAAATTGATATCGAAGGTATTGTGCTGGCTGATTTCGATAAGACCGTCGTTGTTGCCGTCACGTTCGATCGAGTACACCAGGGCCTTTTTAATTCGCGGCCAGTTACGCTTTAGAAAGCTATTATCGGCTGACATCTGATGCTCGCGATAGGCTTTGAGTATCGTACCGCATTGTCCATCAGCGGCGTAAGCGCGGTTACTTCGGAATCCAACCAGGCCGCTCTCGGAGTCGAATCCCTCGCCAAAGTCCTGCATTTCTCTGGCGCTGCGTTCCAACTCGGGAAAGAGGCGGGCGGGAGCGTGGGCGTAGTTCCACACGTGGGTGCAGGTGCCAGCGCAACAGCCGACGCCCTCCCACGCCCAGAACCGCCCGTTCTTCCACCACTGGCACGTCCCTGTGGCAAGGTTGCACACAGTAGAGTGCAAACGGAAAAGCAACCATCGGGGCAGCGTGCTGTGCTCGTAGTAGGTCTTGTACCACTTGGCTGTATCGCCGGCAAGTCGCTCGTAGTTATCGAGGACATAGTCGGCTACCTCATTGGCGCTGTTGAAACGGTTGGCGTACTCGTGGCCATTCGGATGGTTAGGGAAAAACCAGGCTAAAACGAAGGTAAAAAGGCGCTTAGCACCCGGAGCCAATTCCACGTTGTGAGTAGCCAGGGCCGCACTTCGGCTTTCGGTAACAGGATAGGCAACATTGTCTTCGGCATGAAGTTTCATAGACCAATTACCGGTGCTTGCAAGAAGTTTGCGAACATCGTGAGGTGAGGTTCCATTTTCTGCAAGTGCCAGTACCATTGAGCCGTAGTCCGGAAGCTTGTCGATCGGGCCTCTGGGGCCTTGTTGCAGCTTGTCAGACAGCTCTATCTGGTCGATGTTGATGTGTCCCCATCCGCCGGAGAATTGGTCAATTATCTGAATCCGGGCTGTTTTGCCATCGAATTCCTGCACGTTCCAGAAAAACCACTCGAGCTTTTCGTTGTTCTTGCCGGTTGCTGTGAGCACAACTTTGCCGTCAACGAGTAAATTAATACAGGTTCGGCCGACATGACTACCTCCACCGACTAAAAAGTTGATGAACTTCCGTGAGATTTTGAAAGACGGCGACGTCAGCGTGCCGTGGGGCCTGTCCCCACCCAGAAACGTATTGACAAGCCCACCTCCGAGAAAGCCGCTTACTTTTTGCTGGCTTGGCAACGTGCCCTTTGCCGGCCTCCTGCCAAAAGCTTCACCCGATATCTTCCACTTGCCATAATCCGGGCCTTCAAAGTCTGAAAGCACAAGCTTCGGCCGTGGCTTTGTTGTGCCTTCAGCTATTGGTGCTTCCTCCGCCGTGTGAACTATCAAGCACTGCCCTATATCGTTGATGACACGGCTTCGGCGCAGGGCATGAACGGACTTTGACGAATGAATGAGGACCGCGTTCTCAAGCCATCCTAAAATGCCGACCCGCAGGTTTTTGTCGGAGGTATTCTCAACGATGATATTGAACAGCGTGGCCGGAAGAGCAGAATCTTTTGCATTAAGCGGAATAAAAGGAGAACAAGCCGTCAGCGCAACGCTTACAGGTAATCCACCTTCTCGATACCGAACGATACCAATAGGATATACACCGATAAACTCCACCGTCCCAAAATCCCGATTTAACGGCTTTGCAAACTTCTTGCCATCCTGTTCGACAATCACGGCAAAACCGGAGTCCACCGGCGATTCAGGCTTATAAGTGCGGTAACATGTTGCCCCGTAACCTGTGAAGACATGCTTGTTGAAGATCCACCAGAGGCCGAGCGTTCCGTCGCCGCGCAGATAGAGCTGTCCTGTTGCGATACCTCCAATCGGCATTCCGATTGTCTCAAGCTCTTCGCCGTGATAGACCTCGCGCCGGCCCCGCTCAAACATACTCCGCACTGCGTTTTGTGAGAGTCCTTTGTCTGTGGGAATGACATGTCCGGCTCGTGTCCCGGCGGCCTGGGCCGTGCCGAGAGACGCTACGAGAAAGCTGCAAACCACCAATTCGATTACTGTCATCGAAAATTTTCTCATCATCCACTTCCTTTCTCTTCCCTAACGAGCTTCTTACATTTATAGCGTTTTCCGACTCAGCGAACCTTATGCTCCGGCCGATAAAGGAGCATTTGACGGCTGATTAGCGTTAGGCGTCTCTTTATGAACTTTTAAAGAACAAAACAAATACCAGAATACTCACAAGAGCAATGCCACCGGGGACGAGGAAGATTTGGCGCCACTGGAACTTTTCTTCCTTTCTGTATTTATCCATGACAATTCCGGCAAACTGTGTACCGAAGAACAGGCCTACGCCCACGGTGGCGGCAAAGATCAGGGCCTGCATTGAGCTGCGAATATCCTTAGGTGCCATATTTTCAGCTAAGACTTGGCCGGCAATGATGAAAAAAACATACGCAAGTCCGTGCAGCGACTGTGAGCAGACAATAAACCAGCGTGGTTTTAATCTTATATAAATCAGATACATCAACAGCCAGCACGATGCTCCTATAGTTAATGTCCATTTGAAATCAACGTTTGTCAGGAAGTAGCCCAGAGCAAAGAACGTGGCGATTGCCTGGACGGCCTGTGCAATGGCCATCGATGCGGGTACGTTTTTGGGTGGAATTCCCATGTCCTGCATAAACCTCGCTGTGCCGAGGAAGTAGAACTGCATCAAGCCGGCAACGACCATTGAGATGATAATAAAGATAAGGAAATTGCCCTCGCCCAGCATTGACATCGCTTTGACGATCGGCACTTCGCCTGATTTGGCCGGCGGTGTGTTTGGAAGAAACAAGCAGCTTGCAGCCATAATCACCGACAGGAGGGCGGCGAGATAAAGACAGTCACGCCCCTGCTGGCCTGTTTTGAATTTCCATCGCCAGCCTGTCAGAGAGTAGCCGACCAAGGCCCAGGCAATAGGTGCCCAGATAAAGATGTTTGGAGAGTGTTTTCCGATATCAAGATTGCTTTCAGCCAACTGGTGAAACATCAGGGCGTTTACCAGCGGCAGCGTGGCAGCGTAACACAACGAGTAGAGAAGCATCACAATAAAGAGACTGTTGAAGGTGTTCTTCCGAGCAGCGGCAAACAGCAGCATCCCCCCAATCAGATGTGCGATTAGAAGCAGCCGTTCCGTGTTTATATACTGGTCGGCAAGCTGCCCGGCAATCAGTGGCGAGATGATGCACGCCAGCGGCAGCGTCGCATAGATCCAGCCTGTCTGTTTGCCGCTCATCTTCAAAGGTCCCAGCAGGCGGGCCGCCAGCACCGGCGACCACGCCCCCCAAATAGCATACTCCATAAACATCATTACGCTCAACTTAAGATACAATTGCCAATCCATTGTGCTCTCCTTTACTACAAGTACTAACCGAAAAATCCTTTATGTACTTACGCTCTATTTGACTTCTGGATACGCATTTTACGATTCATCACAAAATAAGAGCTATATCGCTCGTGCCATTTTATTACAGGCTGCTTTTGGAGTCAAACGGTAGTTTTTCTGGCGGAAGCATTATTTTATTGATTGTGTACCCCAAAAAAATGGCGTAATTGGTTTTGTTTGAGGGAAAAAGGTTGATTTATCCTTCTAAATATAGGAAAATAGGTAAGATTAAGGCAATTGATAATCGCGACTTTAAGGCCCACAAAGATGAAACCGTGGTCGGTGGGCTAAAACGTCGGTGAGGAAGCACAAAAAGATGCTTAAATCTGTGAAAATCTCTTTGCTATCAGTAGTATTAATAGCCTTTGTGGCTTGTTCGACTGGCGCCCAGTCTCAACTCGTAGGTGATTTGGATGGGAACTACCATGTTGGTTTCAAAGACCTGCAGATGTTTGCCCTGCAGTGGTTGAATCCGGACTGCCACGTCCTTGATTGCATTGCCGACCTGGATGACGCCAATGGTGTAGATATGGTTGACTTTGCCCTGTTGGCTGCGAACTGGCAAGAAATGAGAGCCTGCTTCGTGATCAGCGAGTTTATGGCGATCAACGAAACCTCATTTTCCACCACGGTCGAGGGAAGAGAGGTCTATTCGGACTGGATTGAGATTTATAATACCAGCGCCGAACAGGTCAATCTCAGCGGGTGGTATCTGACCAACGATGACGATGAACCGGCCAAGTGGGAATTCCCCAACGTCTCCATAGACCCTAATAAGTTCCTGTTGGTTTTTGCCTCAGGTATCCGGCATGAGGATCACCCGGAAAATTACCCGTATATTGATGAGGATGGTCATTATCACACCAACTTCAAACTGGATGGTGATGGTGACTATCTGGCCCTGGTAGGTCCGGGCCTTGAGGTGGTTCATGAATATAAGTCGTATGAGTATAGGAGTAACAAGTTTGGTTTTCCGCCGCAGGAAGAGGACATTTCCTACGGCTTGTATATGAATGAGCAGCTGAATGAGCAGCGGTATTTCAGCCCCCCCACGCCGAGGTATGCTAATAACCAGGGCTTTGCAGGCGTTTCTGAAGTGCTATGGTTTTTGCCTGAAGGTGGGACGTTTGTTGATCCTATCTTGCTGGTTCTGACGCCTAAAACGGCCGGTGCAATAGTCCGATACACGACTGATGGATCAATACCGACGGAAACATCAACACAATATATCGCTCCCATCCCCATCAGTAATACGACAGAGATCCAGGCTCGTGTGTTTGAGCAGGGCAATGCGCCTGGTCCTGTAGTGAGCCAGACATACGTTGCCTTAGCTGAAGATGTTCGGGCCTTCAATTCCGATATACCGATTGTGGTGGTGGATACCTACGGCCAGCCCATCAACGAGTATGATCCTTACACCAGGGCTTCTGCGGTCTTTATTGAACGCCCGGCTTCCGGGCCTCGTACGAACATTACCGACCCGGCCAATTTTGCCGGGCGGTGCGGCTTGAAGATTCGGGGCCAAACCAACAAAAGGCAGTTCTCCTTTGAAACGTGGGATAAATATGACCAGGATAAAACGGTTTCTATCCTTGGTTTGCCGGCCGATTCCGACTGGGTTCTCTATGGACCTGGGGTATACGATCGGGCGTTAATCAATAACCCGCTTGCTCATGGATTAAGTAATCAGATTGGTCAATATGCCGTGCGAACGCGAGCCTGCGAAGTGTATATAAACACCGGCGGGGGCAAGGTATCCCAGAGCGATTATTGGGGGCTCGCTTACTTCATGGAGAAGATCAGAATCAACAAAGACCGTATTGATATTTCCACGCTGGAGCCCTGGGACAGCACCGAGCCCAAAGTATCCGGCGGGTATGTCATCGCGGTTGACAAAGATGGGGAGTGGAGGACTGCGCGGGGAACCCCTGTGTATTATTGTGCTTTCGCTTATATTGACCCCCCACGTTATGAGCTCACAAGTACCCAAAAAGCCTGGCTCTTAAACTGGTTAAATGAGTTTGAGGACGCGCTCTATGGACCGGACTTCAAAGACCCGCAGCTCGGCTATGCCAAATACATCGACGTGGCTTCCCATATCGACCATAATCTGCTCAATATGTTGACTATGAACGTTGACGGACTTCGCATAAGTGCCTATATGTACAAGGACCGGCAGGGAAAGCTGGTAGCCGGGCCGGTTTGGGATTTCGACCGTTCGTTGGACTCCACCGACGGCCGCGATGATAATCCGGAGGCCTGGAATGGGACGGGTGATGCTACGGACTATTTTGAATGGTCGGAGCAATATACCTGGTGGCGTCGTTTCTTCAGTGACATTAATTTCTGGCAGAAGTATATCGACCGATGGTATGAGCTCAGGAAAGGTCCGTTCAGCACCGACAATATTAACTCGACTATAGACACCCTGGCAGACGAGATTAGAGAGGCACAGGCACGCCACTACGCGAAATGGGGTGACCAACCCCGTTTTGGTGGTTTTCAAGGGGAGATGGACCATCTCAAAGGGTGGCTGGCCACACGGACAACTTGGGTTGACAACCAGTTTGTGAAGCCGCCGCAGGTGACTCCCGATGGCGGCTATATCGAAGCCGGAAGTACCGTGAGTATGAGCAACCCAAATGGGTCGGGCACGATATATTACACCATCGACGGCAACGACCCGCGCCTGCCGGAGGACTTGCAGGTCATTAGTACCACCCTCGTGGCTGAGGATGCCGACAAGCGAGTGCTCGTGCCAACCGGTGATATCGGCGAGAGTTGGAGGGATATTGGTTACGATGACTTAGCCTGGACCGCCTGCATCGGCGCGCCGGGCGGCGTCGGATACGAAAGAAGCACAGGTTACGATCCGTACATCAGCTACGACGTCGAAGCGAAGATGTACAACGGGAATACCTCCTGCTACATCCGCATACCTTTCTACTTTGACGGTGACCCGGGCGAGTTCAACTTCATGACGCTGAAGATGCGATACGACGACGGTTTCGTCGCTTACCTCAACGGTGATGAGCTTGAGCGGGAAACCTTCAGCGAAACAGCAACGCCGGTCTGGAACTCAGCAGCCAACGGCAACCATGAGGCCAGTGCCAATTTTGTTGAGTTTCCTGTAACCGACGACATAAACTCCCTGCGGCAGGGCGACAACGTACTGGCAATCCACGGCCTGAATATATCCAACACCAGCAGCGACTTCCTTATCTCTGCCGAACTGGTCGCCAGCAAGGCTAATTCCACCGGTGGCATCTCGCCAGGCGCGATCGAGTATATTAACCAGCAGATTACGTTTAACAAGAGCACCCAAGTCAAGGCCCGCGTGCTTGTAGGCAGTAATCCCTATAGTCTGTGGAGCGGGCTGGCTAAGCCGGCCTTCGGGATTGGCCCGGTCGTCGAGAGCCTGCGCATCACAGAGATTATGTACAATCCGAAGTACACCGGCAATCCAAACGACCCAAACACTGAATTCATCGAGCTGACAAACATAGGGCCTGGAATATTAAACCTAAATCTGGTAAAATTCACTGAAGGAATCGATTTCACCTTCCCGGATATGGAACTCGCCCCCAACGAATTAGTCGTAGTTGTGAAAGACCGCGGCGCATTCGAGGCCAAATACGGTACATCAGTCAATACAGCAGAAGGTCGGTACACCGGCAGCCTGGCCAATGATGGGGAAAGGATAAGACTCGAAGACGCCATCGGACGGACGATTCTGGATTTTGAGTACGCGGACGGATGGCGTCCAATCAGCGACGGCGGCGGTTTTTCTCTGACTATGATAGATGCCGGTGACAGCACTATGTATGGCTCGGACGAAGGCCTGGTCGCGCACTGGAAGTTCGA